>DATMLS010000084.1:0-46180 GCA_035569995.1 Opitutaceae bacterium
CCAGAGGACGCGCAACTCGCGCTCGGACTCCTCGGCGATTTCGACCGCGGGGACGACCCCGCCGGCAAAGCGCGTGATCATGTTGAGGGTGCGGTTGACGAGATTGCCCAGGTTGTTGGCGAGTTCGCTGTTGTAGCGGACGAGGAACTGCTCCCGCGTGAAGTCGCTGTCCTGCCCGACGTTCATTTCGCGGATCAGGAAATAGCGGAAGGCGTCGACCCCGAATTCGGTGACAAAATCGAGCGGGTCGAGCGCATTGCCCGTGCTCTTCGACATTTTCGAACCGCGCTGCGTCCACCAGCCGTGCACCAGCAGCATGCGCGGGGGCGGCAGGCCGGCGGCGTGCAGCATAATGGGCCAGTAAACGGCGTGCGGCGGCACGAGGATGTCCTTGCCGATGACATGAAGGTCCGCCGGCCAGAATTCGGGCTTGTCCACCACGGCGGTGTAATAATTGACCAGCGCGTCGAACCAGACGTAGGTCACGAACTTTTCGTCGAACGGCAACGGGATGCCCCACTCCAGGCGCTCGCGCGGGCGCGAAATGCACATGTCGTTGAGCGGCTCGGCCAGAAACTCGCGCGCCTGTTTCTGGCGGTGCGGCGGGAAGATGAAGTTCTCGTGCCTTTGCAGGAAATCGACGAGCCAGGGCTGGTAGACGCTCGACTTGAAAAAATAATTTGGCTCCACGATTTCCGTGACTTCGCCGAAAATTTCCGGCCAGGTCCCGTCGGGATTGCGGTCTTTTTCCTGCAGGAACTGCTCCTGGCGCGTGCTGTAGAAGCCGCGATTTTCCCCGAAATAGATTTCGCCCTTGTCGAACAGGCGCTGCAGGATCTCGCGCACGACGCGCTTGTGGCGCTCCTCGGTCGTGCGAATGAAATCGTCGTTGGAGATATTGAGCTTCGTGCACAATCCGCGAAACTCGGCGCTGACTTCGTCCACGAACTGCTGCGGCGCGATACCGCGCGCACGGGCACTCTGCTGGACTTTCTGGCCATGCTCGTCGGTGCCGGTGAGGAAAAACACGCGGTCGCCCATCAACCGGCGGAAACGCGCGATGACGTCGGCCAGCACCTTTTCATAGGCGTGGCCGAGGTGCGGCGAACCGTTCGCATAATCGATGGCGGTGGTGAGATAAAAAGACTTCATTAGCGAGTTGGGAAAAATCGGCGTTCGAGGTTCAAAGTTCAAGGTTCAAAGTTCCTGAAAGAAGTTCACGGTTTGTCGCTGGTCTTTGCATGCCCGCTCCTGTCACTTGCCACTTGATACCTGTTACTTGGCCCGGTGAATCCATTTGCCAGCTATGGTCGGGCGCGCAGAATGGGGTAAGTTGTCCGCCCGATGAAATATTTCGTCCAAGTGCTTGGCGTCGCGCTTGTGTCGCTGGTGATTTTTATCGCCGCGGTGCTGGCGACGGAGTTCTGGCTGCAGCGCCAGACCCAGCACCTGCGCGCCGAGGCGGTGGCGGCACACCAGGCGGAACCACCGGCCGCCAGCCGGCTGATCGCACTGCAGCAGCGTACGCTGCTCTGGCTGCTGTTGCTCGCGCTGGCCTTGTTTTTGATCACGGCGACAGCCACCTTTTTGGGATGGTTGCGGCCACCGACCGGCACCCTGCCGATGTCCGAGGTGCAAAACCTGTCGCGCCTCGTCCAAACCTCCGCCGAGCAGGGCACCGCGCTCATCCTCGAACGCGATGAGCGCCGCCGCGCCGAAGCCGACTCGCAATTCAAGCAAACGCTGCTCGGCCATGCGCGGGAGGAAAAGGTGCAGCTGGGCCGCGACCTGCACGACGGCATCATCCAGTCGCTCTATGCCGCGGGTCTAACGCTTGAATCGGCCCGCGAGCTCGTGCACCGCGATCCCGCCGAAGCCGAGCGCCGGCTCGCCTCGACCCTGGCCGCGCTCAACGCCGTCATCCGCGACGTGCGCGACTACATCCACGGCCTCGCGCCGGAACGGCTCCAGCGCGCGAGTTTTGGCCAGGCCGTGCAAGTGCTCACCGGGGAGCTGGGCGCCGGCCGCGAGGCGAAATTTGACATCCAGATCGACGACGAAGCCGCCGCGCTGCTCAATCCCGGGCAAATCACCGACGCGCTGCAGATCGCGCATGAAGCCATCAGCAACGGCCTGCGCCATGGCCGCGCCACCTTGATCACCCTGCGGCTCCACCGCGGTGATCACGAAGTCTGCCTGCTGGTGCAGGACAACGGCTCCGGGTTCGACCCGGCGGCGCGTGCCCAGGCGGGCCACGGCGTGAACAACATGCAGGCGCGCGCCATGCGGTTGGGCGCCGGGCTGCGCGTGAACAGCAGTCCCGGCACGGGTACGCGCGTGGTGGTGAATATTCCCATTCTTTCAAGTATCAAGTAACAGGTGACACCGGCAAGTATCAGGTGTCAGGTTTCAAGTATCAGGAATATGTACGCAGCGCGCTCTTGTTACTTGTCACTTGACACCTGTTACTTCAGTTCACGTCCAGCATGAGCTACACCACGAAAAAAACCGCCATCCGTGTCCTGATCGTGGACGACAGCGAACTGGTGCGCGCGGGCTTGCGCGCCCTGCTCGGCGTGGAGCCCGCCATCGCCGTCGCCGGCGAAGCGGAGAACGTCGCCTCCGCCATCGCGATGTGCAAACGCCTCCAACCCGACGTGGTGTTGCTCGACATCCGCCTGCCGGACGGCACCGGTTTCCAGGCTTGCAAGGAAATCCTGCGCCGCCAGCCCGCGACGCACGTGCTCATCCTCACCTCGGTCATCGACGATCGCACGGTGGATGAGGCGCTCAAGGCCGGCGCGCACGGCTATTTATTAAAGGAAGTCAATGGCCGCAGCCTCATCCAGGCCATCATTGACGTGGCGGACGGCAAGTCCGTGCTCGATCCTGCGATCACCGCGCGGGTGATGCAGCTCGCGAAATCCGGCCCGGAGCACGATGTCCTGGCCTCGCTCTCGGCGCAGGAGCAGCGCGTGCTGGCCTTGATCGCCGAGGGCAAGACCAACAAGGAAGTCGGGTCGACCATGAACCTGAGCGAGAAGACGGTAAAAAATTATCTCAGCAATATTTTCGACAAGCTCCAACTCACCCGCCGCACCCAGGCCGCCGCGCTTTACGCGCAGAAGCAGGCCTCAGGGCCAAAGTGACAAGTGTCAGGTAACAAGTAACAAGAGGGCTCTGCGCACATACTCCTGATCCTTGGCACCTGTTACTTGGTACTTTAACCCAGCAGGGCCATCTGGCCCTATCCGCGCAGGGTCTAAAAGCCCGCAATCGCCTCTAACCGGAGGCAGCCAGATACGGTAGCATTCGCGTCGTGATTAAATCGCGAAGCACTTTGCAGAGATTCCTTCGTACCGACCGTGGCCTGACCATGGCTGAGGTCATGCTTTCCATGATCATTCTAAGTTTTGCCGCGCTCGCCCTGGTAAGGCTTAACAATGTCATAACCCTGGCGGCTGAAGACAACATCCACCAGAACACGGCGATTGTGATGGCCCAGGGTTATTTGGAGCAAATAAAGGCCCTGTCTTTTCAGACCCTGCAGTCCATTGCGGACGATGTCAGCAGTACCGGGGCTCCGCTTAACACGGTTCAGATTAACCTGACCAACCACGCCGGCACTACCATTACCACTCTTTTTAACAGCGGTACGCCCTATTCAGAAACCTTCATGCTCGACCAGGATAACGCGGGCAACGGCATATATCCGATGACGTTTCAGTTTCAGCCTGTTCTTACCGACCTCGGCAAGGTCGCTGGAGCCCCATTGGCCTCCGGCGTGGAGATCACGGTTTATTTCAAGGCAACTTACAGTTTTGGCGTGACCCGCACCTTCACCAGCAGCCTGCGCACCGTGCGCGCCAATGTGAGGCATTGAAATGACATGAAAACCCCGCGCTTTTTATCCCTCCGCGCCTTCACCCTCACCGAGGTACTTATCGCCATGACCATTGTCGGCTTTGTCATGGCGGGCGTAATGACGTTTTATATAACAACCGTCCAACAGTATTACTTCAGCGAACAAAAATTGCTCATAAATGCCAATACCCGTAACTTCACCGAGACCATGATGGCAAGCGCGCGTGACTCGAATTTCGTCGTTCTCTATAAATCCTTTTACGTTCCTTATACGACCGCCAATAACACCTTTCCCTACACCGGCAATGACGGCACTACGAATTGGCCGGGCAGTTCTGCGGCCGGCGGTGACAGTACGACCACCACGACCTTCAAGGATGGCGGAACCACCCTGGACGCCGCCGACCGGCTTTCCACGGCCGACGCTGGCGACTATATAATCTTTGTTACTTATAACGATCCGTTCTACACCGGGTCTCCTACAAATTACACCCCCTCCTTAACCACGGCGGCCTCAAATCCCACCGTGAGTCGCATCGTGGCTTTCTGGGTTGCGCCCAACCGTCTCTACAACGGCACCAATGGCCAGCCAGCCCAGATGGCGCTGTATTCCTTCGACAGCAATAACTTCCCGGGCGGGACGGCACCCTACCTCAACAACGCTGGCGCTGCGGTTGTCTTTCCCAACACCGCGGGCAACACCGTTACCACTACCCTGCTTACGCCCAATGACCTCGAAAACATGCTTCCGGCCAACACGCTGGCCGCGGCCACAAATGCCGCCTATGCCAAAATCGTGGTCAACGACCTGCGCGGCCAAACCTCACTCAACGGCAATCCATCCCAAGGATACAATTTTAAGTTTCTAGCAGCCAACCAAACCCCAGGCCAGGCCAACACGGTCATCAGTTCCACTTCTGTGTTGGTAAACAGCATGATTCTTGACGGCACGTCAGCCAAGCACGTCACCAACACGTATAACTTCACGATCAATCCGAACGGCTGACCGCGACCCCCCCATCCCGATGAAAACTCACACTCACCATAAAGGATCTGCGCTGATGACCGTCCTCATCTTGACGATTTCGGCGGCATTGATGGCCGGCGCGCTCCTCGCCTATGCAACGGGCGAACGTCGGCTCAACCGCCACCTTCTGCTGCGGTTGCAAGCCCAGGACGCGGCCGAAGCCACCCTCGAATATGGCGCCGCGCAGGTTGCCGCACTGGCCGTCAACAATCACAATGTTCCCACGACCTATTTCTCGACGACCAACCCCATCACGCTCGACTCCCTCCGGATCGCCACCCTCTACAGCGCAGCCAGCCCAAATCCGAGCACATTTCCAAGCACCAACAATTACGTCCAGACAAACTCCACTTCACTGTGGGTCAGCAATGTGACCACCGCCGGCCTGTATAGCATCGACGCAAACGATCCCCGGAACAACAACGATCCATTGGTCGGCCTGACTGAAAACGTCCAAACCGTCCGCCTGCTGTCCCAAGCCACCGCCAGCGATAATAATGGCAACTCCATCACCGATTACGCCACGGAGGCCATTGAGATACGCGAAGCCTCCCTTTTTCAATGGGCCGTTTTCTACAACGTCACGATGGAATTTGGCCCCTCGTCGCAAGTGGACGTTTATGGCCCGGTCTTTTCCAACTCAAACACCTACCTGAGCCAGTCGGGCGGCAACCTCACTTTCCACGGCTCGTTTAAGACTGCAGGCACTTTTTCCGAGGTACCCGTCGACGACGTTTCGGGCGCGGGGGCCAACCGCCCGCAAGGCCAGAATATCAATTTTACCGATGATATTCTCACCAGCTCCACCGCCCCAGATCCAAATCCCGTCGCTGCGGCCAATGCCGGAGGCGATTCATCGGAATATTTTTATCCCTCCCTCGACCCCACCATCAAAGTCGGCAGTTCAAGCTTAAGCCTCGGCACCAACATCTGGGTGGATTCATTCCTCAACTCATCGGGCAATCAGACGAGTACGAATTCAACCTTGGCCACCTGGTCTTTTCAGCAAGTTGCCAACTACCTCTGGAACGGACAGGTTGGAGACTCAAGCATGGGTGTCGTACCGCTCGAGACGCCGGGTGTTACGACCACGACTTCCGCCACGGCCCATGACATTATCCAGCCGCCGGATCCCACCGGCACCACCAGCGATCAAATCGAATCGACCAAATTTTCCAACAATGCCGGGATCTACATCGTGGTTGAGCCCAATGCTGATAGCGGCGCCACCGGCGCTATTGTCACCGCCTTTGGCCCGACGGGAAGCGGAAGCACTTACCAGAGCGCCGCGCAAAACGCCTTGCTTTATGAATATGGTTCCCTCGCCAATGAAACCGCCGGGATCAAGCAAAATGCCGCCGCCCGGGCGACGTGGATAACCAACAATCCAACAAAAATCCTCACGCTGCCGGCCGCGGCCGGTTCAGGCTCCACGGCCACGGCTGCTACCGTAACGACAACTCGCCTGATCTATGATCAACGTGAGAGTAAAAAGATCAACACGGTGGATATCGATGTCGGGGTCCTGGCCACGGCGATCGGCACGAGTGGCGGAAGCCTGCCTTCCAGCCCGACCGCGCTTCAAAGCGCGTGGAATGGCGTCGTATATGTGGATGTTCAAACGGACAGCCAGGATTCCAATCCCGCCACTGGCTCTGGGTCGGCTACAATCCCCAGCGGGTGGGCGACCACCAGCGACATGACCGCTAGCGATAACAGCCACGCCATCACTGGCACGGGCACCGAAACAGCCGTCCGGCTGATCGATGCCTCCCAATTGCCCAGCATGGGCTCGGCCCCCGGCACCTCGATCGCGACCAACGCACCGGTCTATGTCATCGGCCAATACAATGGCAACGAGGGCACTTCGCTCACCGGTGACACCAGCCCCACTGAAGCCCAGGTCATGACCCCCGATACGAACGAAGTCCCGGCGATGATCGCTGGCGATTCCATGAACCTTCTCTCCAATGCTTGGGCAACAAAATCCGGCAGCATATATACACCCACGGGGGACGGCATCACCACCAATCATGACGGAACCGGCTCAGGTAATACTGCAGCAGCGTCTGACACCTTGTATGACGCCGCTTTTCTTTCCGGCAATGTGGCCACCGCATCACCCTCGGGCAGCGCCCCCCCGGGCAACCCCACGGGCACCTACTCGTATTCCGGCGGCGTGGAAAATTACATGAGGTTCAGTGAAGACTGGAGCGGCGGCACCGTCGCCCGTTATCGCGGCTCCGTGGTCGCCCTCTACAATAGTGAAGTGGCCACCGGCCCGTGGGGCAATGCAAAGTACAGCGTACCAACCCGCCAAATGGCCTTCGATGATATGTTTGAAGGCCCAACCGCAACCAACGGGTATACCAAAGCCGCCCAAATGCCGCCCGGCTGTCCTCATATCTACACCCTGCAATTTGTTGGCTACACCGATATAAACAATGCCACTTTTACCACGATGAAAAACGATGCCAATTATGGCTTCGTGTCGGTAAACTGAGTATCCCGCGCTTCGCGATTTGGCGTCGCGCCATCGTCAAGCTTTCCGCTGTTGTCCATCGACGGGCTCAGGGCCTTGAGCCGTTTCGAAAAGCTGAAGGCCTCAAGCTGGTGAGGGCCCGTCGAACGGAAAAAACGGGGGCGTTCACAATCGGGCCGTTCAATTGCCATGCATGGTAAAATTTGTAAAAAAAATTGTCGCCGTAATATTTATTAAGACTTGCGTTCCCCGTTCCCGCTCTGCTCAATTCGACAAGCTATTTCGGAAAGATTAGCAAACCGTCAGTCACTACTAACCCTGATAATCCCCATAAACACCATGCCTAGCGCACTTATCGTTTCGTTACGAAAATTCGCGGGTTGGGCCGGAGTATCCAGCTTGATACTCGCCGCCAACGCCGCTTATGCCCAAGCTCCTGCATCGGAAGATACCACCATTAAGATGGAAAACTTCCAAGTATCCGCGGCCCCCGCCCACGGTTACAGTGCTTCCGAGACCATGACCGGCAGCCGCGTCAACACCAAGATCATTGACCTGCCGTACAGCACCGTCAACTTGACGGACCAATTCTTCAAGGATTTCGGCACGAATATCCTCGATGAAAATTTGACCCAAATCGGTGGTTTGACCGCCTTGAGCATCGGTGGCAATTTCATCCTTCGCGGTTTTAACTCCACTTCCCAGTTGCGCGATGGTTTCTACCGCCTCGGCCGTTACGGCGCCAGCAACATTGAGCGCGTCGAAATCATCCGCGGCCCGAATGCCGCTGTTTACGGCCGCACCGCGCCCGGCGGCATGGTGAATTTTGTTTCGCTGCAGCCGAAGAAACAGAACTCCCAGGAAATCTTCATCCTCAACGGCACCTATGACCAGAGGCAGGAACAACTCAAGGCGACAGGGTCAGTGGACGCATCGCACAAGACCTATTACGTCGTCTCGCTCGACCAAACGGAACGCCGTTTTGACGGACAGTTTGACCACATCCGCAACAACGAAGGCTACCTGGCGGTCAAGCACGACTTTTCGAACGACTCCCACCTGCTTGTTTCGGCGGAGTATTTCCTCCAAGTTCAGCATGCGCCACAAGCATCGGCCCCGGCTATATTTGCTACCGTGGCAGCGGTTCCGGTTGGAACTCCTGGTGAACCTGCTGGCAACACCGCCACCACGCATGCGATTGGCTACGACACCGCTTTGGCGGGAGTCAACGCGTATGGCCCGCATAGCGAACTGAATCGCGGCAACATCAGCTACACCGGCGAATATGACAAGACCTTCAACGACGTCTGGAGCATGCGCGCCGCGGTAAATAACTACCGCTCCCGCCGCTATGATTTTAACGACTCGAACAGTCCCTGGCTAAATGCCGTTACCCTTAACGCGGCTGGTGTGCCAGCCAACATCGTCCGCCCCAACCCCGTCAAGGGTCTGATTCAGGAAGATGGTGGCGGCGTTCAGGCCGACCTTCTGGCGCATTACTTCGCCTTAAATCACTCGGTGGAAAACAACTCGCTTCTGACCGTGGACTTTAACGATTACTACCGCTATGACCCGACCTGGCTGGTTGCACATGACGCAGCGTTCGCTGCATGGACCACCGGTGGGCAGGCCAGCGTCCCGTTGGTCGCAGTCAAAAACAAACTTGGCCAGACCAATTACGTTCCCTCTGGGCCGATCCCCTACTACAACGAGGGCTTTGTCTGGGGCGGAGAATCGCTCACCACGCTCACCCGTCGTCGCACCACCTCGGTCGGTGGCAACTTGAAACAGCAGATGTACTTGTTCCATGGCCGCCTGATCCTCTTTGCCGGCCTCCGTTATGACGCCGTGAGGTTCAACCAACGCGACTACACCGTGCAGTTTCCCAATGTTGGCTACCCTTCAAACCCGAACGGCACGGGCCAGGTGCGCCGGTACTTCCATGAAACCAAGCCCAACTTTGGGTTTAACGCCCAAGTCGTTAAAAACTTGCACGTCTATGGAAGCTACAGCCAAAGCTACTTTGTCGATCAAACCAGCCGGCCCGCGGTAATCGCAGGTTGGTCAGCCGTCGCAGCGACGAAGACCGTGCCCGCGCACTTTATCTCGGATCCGTTTCAACCGGAAACCGCCAAGGGCTATGACTACGGCATCAAGGGCTCCTTCTTCAACGAGAGGTTGAATTTCACCCTCGGCGGTTTCTACGCCAATCGCTACAATGTGACCGTCACGGATGTAGTATTCGATCCGATCTCGGGCACTACTTCAACGGAAAGTCGTCCCGATGGCGACCAAGTCGACAAAGGCGCTGAATTCGATCTGAATTGGCTCCCCACTGACAACCTGAGCTTGACCGTCAGCGCCGCCGAGGTGAATGCAAAGTACACGAACTTCGGCAGCAACTTCCCTGAAGTTGTGGGCCGCTCGGTCAACTTTGTCTCCCCGGAAAACGGCAGCGTCTCCGGCAAATACACCTTCAGCTCCGGGCCGGCCAAGGGTCTGGATGTCGAGACCAGTGTGACCTATGTGTCTTCGACTCCGTCGGAACTCCCCAATGCGGGTGATAGCAATATCGTCAATGGTGTTGCCCTGACCCACACTGACCAATGGACCCTGCGCACACCGTCTTCCACGATCTGGACTTTCGGTTTGCACTATGTGTTGCCCTGGCAGTGGAAGCATATCCAACAAACCGTCGGGTTTACGGTTAAAAACGCGTTTAACAAATATTATCTCAAATATGGTAGCGCGGCGCAATTGACCAACGTTACCGGTGACGGCCGCCAGTTCATCGTCACGTACGACATCGCACACTTCTAATTAACCGAAATTCTCGGTCTCGAGCCCGCCAGCCTTTCGCTGGCGGGCTTTTTTTTGGAAAGATTCCATGCACCTGGCCGCACGGGCGAGAGGTAGCCACAAAAGGTCACCCTCCTTCGCCAAGGCTTCCGCTGTCGCTGAAGCTATGGCGGACAAGTCGGAGGAGATGACGGCGGGCAGGTAAAGCGCTCAAAGGAAATGGCGTGTTTCCAAAAGCAAAAATGGTGGAACGCGTCGTCCCGACGCGTTTATTTCAAGTCCATTGACTCCAGCATGGCAACCCGGTCCGCAAATTTATCGTAGCACATCACGGAGAAAATAAGGCCTGAAAAAGCCGTGCCGGAATCACGCGGAATCCACTGCCACCCTTCAGAGGCGATCCGGCCGAACAGGAACAAAACCCATGCCAGCGCAAACCAGCCAAACATTTTCTTCAAAAATCGCGCATTGTGTAACAGGCTTTTTCTCAGGGAGACGTCAGATCTTGCCCGTCGCAAACAGTCTTTTAGTTCCGTCTTGGTATTCATCACGGTATGGCAGCCAGTGACACCTCGAAGCGAACAAATTTTTGCTAACAGGCCAAAGCTTGAAGCGAAGTAGCCACAAAAGGTCACAAAGAGCTCAAGCAACGTGAGCGTGTTTCAGGGAAAGTTTCTCTGCGATCTCTGTGATCCTTCGTGGCAAAAAATCCGCTTAGAATATCCCCAAAATCCACGACGGAAACACGCCGCACAGGATGATCAACCCGGCGCACACGATGAGCGCGAGGGCAGCGAGCGAGGGCGTCGCGATGCGCGCTGCATTGGCCGGCGGGGCCAGCACCAGCGCCTGCTTTAAAATTAGCAGATAGTAATAAAGCGATACGATGCTCAGCAGTAGCGCGGCCAGGGCCAGCCAGCCGGGCGGTCCCGCGAGTCCACAGATGTTGAACGCAGCGGAAAAGACAAAGAATTTTCCGAAGAATCCAGCCAGCGGCGGGATGCCCGCAAGGGATAGAACGAAAACGAGGAGACAGCCGGCCAGCAGCGGCGAGCGGCGGTACAGTCCGGCCAGATCGGTGATGCGCTGGCATACCCCTGCCCGTTCGACAACTGCGATCACGCCAAATGCTCCAACCGTCGCGAGCCCGTAGGTGGCGGCGTAGTAAAACACCGGGCCCGGGCCAGCCGTGCCGACCGTGATCACGCCGAGCAAGAGCGAACCGGCGTGGGCGATGGCCGAATACGCGAGCAGCCGTCGGACATTCGACTGCGCGAGCGCAGCCAGGTTTCCGAGTGTCATCGATGCAGCGGCCAGCAGCGCCACCGTCGGCACCCAACCCGGCAGCAAAAAACTACCCCCCGCAGCACCGAATCCCGTCCAGAGCAAACGGGTAAAGAGCACGAGTGCGCTGAGTTTGGACGCGGAGGCGATAAGCGCGGCGGCCGGCGCCGGCGCGCCCTCGTAGGCGTCTGGCGCCCAGAGATGAAACGGCGCCGCCGCCAGCTTGAAGCCAAACGCGACCAGAATCATGATGAGTGCGACCGCGAGCAGCGGACTCGACGGCTGGTTGGCGAGCACCGTGGCGATCTGCGGCAGCTCAATCGAGCCGGTCAGGCCATAGATCAGGCTGAACCCAAAAAGCAGAAACGCAGCCGACATCCCGCCGAACAGGAAATATTTCAGCGCAGCCTCGGCGGATTCCCGCCGGGACAGGTCGAAGCCAGCCAGCACATAAAGCGAGAGGCTCGCGAGCTCGAGCGCGAGGAAGACGACCAGCAGTTGCTGCGCGGCGGCCATCAGCGTGAAGCCCGTGGCGGCAAACAGTAGCAACGCAACATATTCGGCCGGGTTGCGGGAGACGCGTGCGCCACTGCTTACGCCCAGCACGAGAAGGACGAGCCCCAGCACGCCGCAGCGCGTCGCCACCGCGAGTGAATCGAACATGAACACACCACCGAAAACCTGTCCCTGTGTCTCCGTACAAATCGCCTGACCGAGCGCGGCGGCCACGGCCAAGGCGGCGACGCCGAGGGCCAGGCGCAGGCGCCGCTCGGGGTTGAACTGCCGGAAGAACGCGAGGTCGAGCCCGAGCACGGCCAGCGCCCCGCCGAGCAAAAAGGCTTCGGGCAGAAGGGCACGCGCTAGTGCGATGTAGTCAGGGGTCATATTAGTTCTCCCAAACCATTTTCACAGAAGGTCGCAAAGGAAACGAAGCGACTGAGGTCTGCTTTCAACCAATTTCCAAGCAGGCTCTGTTTTTGCCTTTGATAACAGAAACACCAACGACTCTTCGCGATCTTGGTGTAAAACTCATCTCGATGGCCACAGCGCGCCCCGTCTCCTTCGCAAAAGCTACGAAGACCAGGACGATCGCACCCTACCTTGGGCCTCTGGCCTTGGACGTTGAATGTTGAATGTTGAGTGTTGAATGTTGAAATGATCATTTCCCACCTCCGAATACCGCGGTCATCACCGGCGAATGCAGGCTGGGAATGATCCAGTTGAGCAACAGGTCGGGGTTCAATCCGATCAGGACCGCAGCAGCGATCAGCAGGATCGCGCCGACGCGTTCCGGCAGCGTGATCGGCGGCAGCGCAGACGCCGCGGCCGATGAGCTGTTTTTATCCTGACCAAAGAATGCGGCCTGGATCGCGCGCAGCGTGAAGGCGGCGGCGACGAGGATGCCCAGCGCGGCAACCGCGGCCCAAGTCGGCGAAGTTTTCCATGCACCGACGAGAATCGTGAGTTCGGCGGGGAAACCGCTGAAGCCCGGTAGGCCCATCGAGGCGAGCCCCGCCACGACGAAGACCAGCGCGGCGAACGGCAGCAACTTGTAGAGCGGCATGGCACGCAGCTCCTCCAGTTTGCGCGTGTGCGTGCGGTCGTACACCATCCGTCCGACCACGGCAAACAGCAGCCCGGCGATCACGCCGTGCGAAAACATCTGCAACACCGCGCCGCTCACCGCCTGCAGGTTCGCTGCGGCGAGGCCGAGCATCACGAATCCCATGTGGCTCACGCTCGAATAGCCGATGACAAACTTGAAGTCGTCCTGCACCAGCGCGACGAGGCCCGCATAGACGATCCCGATCAGGGCCAGCCAGGCGATCGTCGTTTGAAAAAACATAAACCCTACCGGAAAGAGCGGCATGGCCACGCGCAGGCAACCGTACGCGCCGAGCTTCATCACGACACCGGCAAGCAGCATCGAGGCCGCGGTGGGCGCGGCAACGTGCCCGGTCGGCGCCCAGGTGTGGAAGGGAAACAGGCCGGCGAGCACCGCAAAGCCGAAGAAACTAAGCGCGAAGAGGCCAATTTGCTCGGGACGTGTGAAGTGGACGGCCGCAGCCGCCATATCGCCCAGCGAAAAGCTCGGCGTGCCAAGGGCATGGGCCCAGAGCAACGCCGCCAGCACGAGCGCGCTGCCAGCGAACGAGTAGATCGCCAGTTTCATTGCGCCGTACTCGCGGTTGGTCGAACCCCAGTTCGCGATCAGGAAATATTTCGGGACGATGGCGATTTCGTAGAAAACGAAGAAAAGCAGCGCGTCGGCACTAAGGAAGACGCCGTACACACCGCCGATCAGCGCGAGATAGAACGCGAAGAACTCGCCCGTGCGCTCGGTGATATTCCAGGAGAAGAGGATGCCCGCGGTGGCGGCAAGTCCGGTCAGCACGAGCAGCGTCAGGCTGATTCCATCGGCCGCGAGATGGTAATGGATACCCATCGTGGGGATCCACGGGACATCGACCAAATCCTGAAGCCCGACCGTGGGCGTGAAGCCAATCGCAGCGAAGAGAACGACGCCCCACCCCGCCACGGCCGTTGCGAGGGCAATCCAACGCGCCAGGCTGGCTGAACGCTTCCCGGCGACCAGCGCGAGCAGCGCGCCGAAAAACGAAAGGTAGATCGTGTACGGAAGCAGACTCATCGGGCCGAGGCCCTCCGGGAACATTCAACATTCAACGTCCAACATCCAACATTCAACGAATCTCTAAATTTTGGATTATTTTTTGGACGCGGAATGCAAAAATGCCTTCCGGTTACCAAACGCCTCCGGACTTGGGCGTTGGATGTTGAATGTTGAATGTTGAATGTTGAAAACAAGTTCATGGGGTCTGTTGAGTTAATGAACGATTGCATGAGCAACCCACGAGGTGACCAGCGGATTGAAAAGTCCGATGAGGAGCTGCGGGAGAACGCCGAAGACGATCATCAGGACGACCAGCGGCACGAGGACGGCTCGTTCGGAGCGATCGACGTCGGGGAAATTTCCGATGGTGGCGCCGGCGCGCGGCCCGTGAAATACCCGCTGCCAGAACGTGAGCAGGAATAAGGCGGTCGCGAACAAGCCGAGACAGGCGATGGTGGCAGAACACGGGGCGAGGCCGAAGACGCCGCGGAAGATGAGAAATTCACCGACGAAGCCGTTGAGCCCGGGCAACCCGAGGGACGAGAACATCGCGAAGCCGCAGAGGCCGGCGAAGATGGGCGCGGTCGAGCGCACGCCGCCAAAATCGTTGAGTCCCCGGCGGCCGCCCGAGCGCGTTTCGAGGATGCCAATGCAAAAGAACATCGCCGCAGCGGAGATGCCGTGGTTGAACATCTGGAGCAGCGCGCCGGAGAAGGCGGAAACCGCGGCATTGGCGGGCAGGCCGCCCGGGCCCGCAGCATACGCCACCCCAAATATCGCCAGCAAGCAGTAGCTGACGTGATTGACCGAGGAATATGCCACCATGCGCTTGAGGTCGGTCTGGCGCATCGCGGAGAACGCGCCGAGCACGACTCCGCCAAGCGCGAGGCACAGCAACGGCCCGGCAGCCGCGTGGAGCTGATGGGGAAACAGCGGCCAGAGAATCCGCAGGAAACCATAGACGCCCATTTTCGACATCACACCGGTGAGGAACATCGAGGCGCCAGTCGGGGCCTCGGCATACGCAGATGGCAGCCAGGTGTGAAAAGGAAACAGCGGAGCCTTGACGGCCAGTCCGAGAAATACTCCGAGGAAAACGGCCTTCGGCGCAAAAGTGCCGGCGGCAGCGAGCTTGGCGTTCAACGTGCCGTCAGCGGCCAGGTGGGCGAGCTGCACGAAATCGAGCGTGCCGGTAGCGACAAAAATCGCGGCGAAGGCGAGCAGCATGAAGGCGCTCCCGGCCATCGTGTAGATAAAGAACTGGTAGGCCGCCGGGGTCGCTCCCGGACCGCCCCAAAGTTTGATCAGGAAAAACGCCGGCACGAGGCTCAGTTCCCAGAAAATGAACCAGTGGAAGAAATTGAGCGCGAGAAACGTGCCGAGGGCGGCTCCCTGCAGCACGAGGAACAGCACGTTGAAAAGCCGCGGGGATTGCGCCTGTTTCCACGAGGCAAGCAAGGACGCGGGCGCGACCAGGCCGGTGAGCAGAACCAGCAGGAGGCTCAGGCCATCCAGGCTAAGATGGTAGGTGACGTTGAGCGACGCGATCCACGCGTGCTGTTCGACGAACTGGCCGCCGGTCGCGTTCGGATCGAACGCGCAGAGCAGGCGCACGGCGAACGCGAGCGTTGAGAGGCTGAAAAGCAATCCGATCCAGCGGCAGGCCGCGGCGCGCGGAACCAGGGTCAGGACGAGGGCGCCAAGCCATGGCGTGAAGATGATCAGGCTGAGCCACGGCAGGGAGTTCACCGGCCACCCCCAGCGAATGCGAGAAAGACCAGTACAGCGAACGCAATGGCAATGGTGCGAAGGTAGCCATGGGCCTGGCCCGTTTGCGCGTAGGAATAGGCCTGGCCGCTCTCGCGGAGCGTTTCGCTGGCGGAGTCGAAGCCGGCGTTGAGCCCCTGCTCGTCGCCGCGGCGGTTGATTTGCCCGGCGATTTCGCCGCCGCGCCCAAGCATTGAGACCACGCGGCCGATCGCCGTTTGATCGAGGCCATCGGCCAAGCGCGCGGCCAGCGCGGTCAGTTTTCCGAACGTGGCGGCATAAAGTTCGTTAAATTTCATCTGTCCTTCCAAAAAAGCGAAAAGGCTGGGGGCGCGCACTTGCAGCGGATCGGGTGCAGCCGTCGCCACGCGCGGCCGGCGGCCATAGAGCGTCCAACCGACGCCGAGACCGATGCCGACCAGCATGATCGAAAGGAGAACTTTGGGCCCGCTTTCGATGAGATGTCCGGAAACAACTGGCTGGCCGGTTAGTTGCGCCTGCAGCCATGGCCAGGCCGGCGTGCCGATGAAGCCGAGGACGACGGCAAACACGGCGAGGATTACGAGCGGAACGGTCATGACCGCGGGACTTTCGTGCGCATGGGCGGCCACGGCGGTGCGCGGCTGGCCCAAAAATATTTCGGCCAGCAGCCGCGTCATGTAGAACGTGGTGAGCACGACGGCGGCGAGCCCCATGAAAAACGGCAGTTGCGACACATTCCACGCACCGACGGCCATCAGGATGGCCTCCTTGCTCCAGAAACCGGAGAAAATGAACGGGAAACCGGAGAGCGCCAGCATGCCGATGGCGAACGTGGCAAATGTGATCCGCATGCGTGGCGAGAGTCCGCCGAGGCGACGCATATCCTGCTCGTGGTGGGCGGCGTGGATGACCGAGCCGGCGCAAAGGAAAAGCAGCGCCTTGAAGAAGGCATGGGTCAGCAAATGGAAGATCGCAGCGGTCCACGAGCCGACGCCGAGCGCCAGCATCATGTAGCCGAGCTGGGAGATGGTCGAAAATGCGAGGACGCGCTTGATGTCGCTTTGCGCAACGGCGATGCACGCGCCCATCAGCGCCGTGATCGCGCCGATGAATGCGACGACGGTCAGGGCGTGGAGCGGGACGGCCGTGAGCAACTGATCCGCTTGCATGAGCGGAAAAATGCGGGCGATGAGAAACACGCCGGCGGCCACCATCGTCGCCGCGTGGATCAGCGCGCTGACGGGCGTGGGGCCCTCCATCGCGTCGGGCAGCCAGACGTGCAGCGGAAACTGGCCGGATTTTCCCATCGCGCCGCAGAAAATGAGCAGCCCGATGGCGGTCGAGAGCGCGAGGCCGCCGGTGACGAAATGGGCGTTCAGCGCCGCGAGCACGCCGGCCTCAAGGCAACCGTGGCCGTTATCGTAGAACAGCAGCGTGTCGGTGGAATGATAGAGCCAGAGCATTCCGAGCAGGAAACCGAGATCACCGATGCGCGTGACGATGAAGGCCTTTTTCGCGGCAGCAGCCGCCTCGGGCTTGTGAAACCAGAACCCAATGAGCAAATACGACGCGAGGCCCACCAGCTCCCAGCAGATGAAAAGCAGCAGGAGGCTGTTCGAGACGAGGACGCCAAGCATCGCCGCGGCGAAGAGGCTGAGGAAACAGAAGAAGCGCGTGAAGTTTTCGTCTTCGCGCATGTAGCCGAGGCTGAAAATAAAAATCAGCAACCCGACGAAACTGACCATCACGCACATGAACACGGTGAGCGGATCGAGCAGCCATCCGAGGCGCACCACGCCGTCACCCAGATCGAACCAGGCGAAGTTGAAAACGAAATGTTCGGCCGGCGCCGCCAGGGCGTGTTGCAGGGCGAGAATCGAGAGCAGAAGCGATCCGCCCAGAGCCACGATGGCTACACCCGCGGCGAACGCGCGTCCGCGGCGCGGCGTGAGCGCGCCAAGGCCCGCGGCGAGGAGAGGCAGCGCGGGAATAAGCCAGAGATGCGCGGAAGGATTCATTATATAAAATCCTTCCGCGAACGTCCAACGTTCAACATCCAACATTCAACTTTCAAGTCAGACCATGAACGCTGAACCGTAAACCTTGAACCTATGTTCCTACGTCTCCAAACTTGGATGTTGGACGTTGAATGTTGAATGTTGAATGTTGAGATTATGCTCATCCTTTGAGGCGATCGGCCTCCTCGAGCCGGATATTTTTTTGATGGCGGTAGATCGAGATCACGAGGGCGAGGCCGACCGCGGCCTCGGCAGCGGCGACCGCGATGGAGAAAATCACAAAGATGACGCCGGTCGCGGGTGTCGGCGTGGGGCCGAAGCGCCAGAAGGCGATGAAGTTGAGGTTCGCCGCGTTGAGCATCAGCTCGATCCCGAGCAGCACGAGGATGGCGTTGCCCCGGGCGAGCGTGCCGGCGAGTCCGATGCCGAAAAGCAACGTGGAAAGAAGGAGGCAGGCCTGGAGAATGTTCATGCGGCAAATCTCCGATCCATTATTGTGGGCGGGGTGCCCTCACCCCGCACCAAGGTCGATCGCGGGGTGAGGGCACCCCGCCCACATACTTTTAGATAGCTTCTTTTCACCGTGTATGCTCCTTGTCAGATTTTTTCGGTTGGGCGGCGATGACAACGGCGCCGACCAGCGCCACGGTGAGAATCGCCCCAACGACAAGCAGCGCCGCGGCCTGCGGGCCCATCAGTTGCTCGCCGAGTTCGCGCACCGTGACCGTCGGTGCCGGCGTCGAGGCCACGACCAGGGGAGAATTGAGAACCGCATAGGCCATGGCGGCCGCCACGGCGGCGCCGGCGAGCACGGCCGCGAGGGCGCGGCGTCGCGATTCGGGGGCCAGGGTAAAATCGCCGAGGGTGCGCTGTGTGAGCAGCACCGCAAAAAGGACGACCATGGAAATGGCCCCGGCATAAATCAGGACCTGCGCGAAGGCCGCGAATTCGGCTCCAGCCCAGAGGTAAAACAGGGCCATCGCGAACCAGCTCACGACGAGCAGCAAGGCGCTGTGGATGATGTTGCGCAGCGCCATGGCCGTTGCGGCGCTGGCGAGGAGCAGGAATGCGATGAGAATAAAGGCGAGGTTCATCATGACGGGGCGTACTGATAAACGCGCGGGCCGAAGCCGGAGCTGAGTTTGCGGCCGAGTGCCCAGAAAGTTCCTGCAAGAATCGCGATGGCACCCGCCCAGCGCACGAGTTGCAGCGGCTCACTCCATCCGGTGCCCAACTGCCAGAGGGCGGCGACGGCGAGGTTGGCCAGCGAGAGCGGAACGAGAAATTTCCAGGCGAACCGCATGAGCTGGTCCATGCGCAGACGCGGCAGCGTCGCGCGGATCCAGATAAACCCGAGGAGCAGCCCGAGCAGCTTCGCACCAAACCAGACATACGACGGGATAAACTCGAGGAAGGCGCAGGGTGCCTGCCAGCCGCCAAGGAAAAGCGTGACGCCGAGGCCGTTGAGCGCGCACATGCCGAAATATTCGGCCATGAAGAAAAGCGCGTACTTGAAGCCGGAATATTCCGTGAGATGCCCGGCGACGAGTTCGCTTTCCGCCTCGGGCAGGTCGAACGGCGAGCGGTTGGATTCGGCCAGGGCCGAGATCAGGAAAATGACGAACCCGGCGAAACCCCACGGGGTGAAGACATACCAATGCGGAAGAAGACCGAGCGTCCAGACGCCCTGCTTCGCGACGATCACGGAGGGTGACAGCGAACCCGCGGCAAGGACGACCGGCACGATCGAGAGGAGCAGCGGCAGCTCGTAGCTAATCAGTTGTGCGAGGGCGCGCATCGCGGCAAGCAGGGAATATTTATTGTGACTCGCCCACCCGGCCATGAAAACGGCCAGCTCGGTCGAGGCGCTCGCGGCAAAAAAGTACAGCACGCCCGCGTCGAGATCGACCGGCACGAGGTGGCGCCCGTAGGGAATGACGGCGAACGTCAGGAGTGAAAACGCGACGAGCGCAACCGGGGCGAGAAAGTGCAGCAGCTGGTCGGCAGCGCGCGGAACGATGTCTTCCTTCGTCAGCATCTTGATGCCGTCGGCGAACGGCTGGAGCAGGCCGAACGGACCGGTGCGGTTCGGGCCGGGACGGTTTTGGATACGGCCCAAGATTTTCCGTTCAGCCAGGGTCAGAAAAGCGAAGAGCAGCCCGAAGACCGCGAGGATCGAGACGATCCCGATGAGATCGTTGATCACGCCGCGCAATGCGGAGGGAAAGAAGCCCGAAATCCAGTCGCGCAAAAGCAGCGGCGCCCATTCGAGATAAGAATCGGTGGCCCAAGTCATGGCGTGGGCGCGGCGGGTTTGGGCGGCGTCGCGGCTTTGGCGGCGGCGGCCTTGCGATCGGCGGCGAGGCGCGCATCAACGTCGCGGGCGTCGTTCGGATGAATCTCGTGAAAGTAGCTGTTGGGCTTCGTGAGTTGTTCCTTGCGGAGCATCAGGCCGTTGAACCGGTCGGTTGTCGCGATTTCGAAGACCTGGTCCATCTCGATCGCGTCGAAGGGACAGACCTCGACGCAAATCTGGCAGCTCATGCAGACCGAGGTGTCGATATCGAAGACCACGGGATAGATCTGCATCTTGCCGGTCGCATCGGGCTTCTTATCCTTGCTTTTCTCGATGTAGATGCACTGCGGCGGGCATTCCTTCTCGCAGATCTGGCAGGCCACGCAGCGCAGTGTGCCCATCGGGTCCTCGGCCTTTTCCGCGACCAGGAACGGAAAATTGCGGTAGGCCTCGGGCAGCACGGTCCGCTGCTCCGGATACTGCGTCGTGGTCAGCCGTTTGGGGTCATGGAAACTCCCCACGAAATTTTTCGCGGTAACGGCAAGACCTTGGAGTAATCCGGAGCCGAACATGGGTGATTGCGTTGGTTATTTTGTTTTTCCGGAGATGGATCGGCTGCGAGCCGAACATCCAACATTCAACGTCCAACATCCAAGTCCGACGGTGAACCGTGAACTGTGAATAGTGAACCTATTGTCCTACGTCTCCGACGTTGGGCGTTGGATGTTGAATGTTGGATGTTGAATGTTCGCATTGGGCTACCGATCCACTTCGCCGAGGACGATGTCGATGCTGCCGAGGATGATCACGGAATCGGCGACGGTGTGGCCGAGGCAGAGATCCTCAAGGATGGTGAGGTTGACGAAAGAGGGCGCGCGCACGCGATAGCGGTACGGATTCGGCCCGCCATCGCTGATGAGATAGAAGCCGATTTCACCCTTGGGTCCTTCGATGCGGCCGTAGGCTTCGCCGGGCTTCGGGCGAAAACCGCGGAGCTTGGCCTTGGGATCCATGATCGGGCCATCGGGAATATCCATCAGCGCCGAGCGCAAGATTCCGATGGATTCGCGCATCTCAAGCACGCGAACCATGTAGCGGTCGTAAACGTCGCCATGCGCCCCGAGCGGCACGCGGAATTTGAAACGTGAATAAAAGCCATAGGCGTCGACCTTGCGCAGGTCGTAATCCACGCCGGAGGCGCGGAGCATCGGGCCGGTGACGCCGGCGGAAACCGCGAGCTGGGGCGAAAGCACACCCACGCCCTGGGTCCGCGCCATGAGGATTTCGTTGCCGGTGATCAGTGCCTCGTACTCGTCGAGAAACTCACCGTAGCTGCCGGTCAATTCGCGGGCCGCCGTCAGCCAGGCGGCCGATGGGTTCACCCGGCAGCCGCCGAACCGCTGGTAATTGCACATCATGCGGGAGCCGCTGAGCGACTCAAAGAGATCGAGGATTTTTTCGCGCTCGCGAAACGCATACATGAGCGGCGTGCCGCTGGCGCCGCAGTCCTGCAGCAGAAACCCGGCAAGGCAGGTATGATTGAGGAGCCGCGTGAGCTCCGCGAGGATGATGCGGATATATTCGGCGCGCTCCGGCACGGCGAGCCCGGCGAGCTTTTCGACAGCGAGCGCGTAGGCCCAGTTGTTCGTCATCGAGCACAGGTAATCAAGCCGGTCGGTGTACGGCATCGAACCGAGGTAAGTCGTGTTCTCGCCGAGCTTCTCGTGGTTGCGGTGCAGGTAGCCGAAAACCGGCTTCAACTTCACGATCGTTTCGCCGTCGAGGGTGGCGACCATGCGGAAAACACCGTGCGTGGACGGATGGTGCGGACCCATCGAGACCTCGAGCAGGTCGCCATGAAATTCGTCGTGCACCGCCCGCACGTGGGCGCCGGGTGCAGCGGTCGCAAAAATATTGTCGGGCCCGATCATGGCTTCGGTTCCTCCTTAGGCGCAGGCGATGCGACGGCCGCGGTCGCCGAGGCTGACGCACTCGTCGCCGGATAGTGTTTTTTCGCCTTGGCCAAAACTTCGCCATGCGGCGTTGGCTCCCACTCATAGTCGTCGGGCTCGACGTAGTCTTTCCGCATGGGGTGGCCCTTGAATTCGTCCCACATCAGGATGCGGCGCAGGTCCGGGTGGCCATCAAAGACCACGCCGAACAGGTCGAAAATTTCACGTTCCTGGAACTCGCACGAGCGCCAGACCGGCGTCAGTGACGGCAGCGTGACCTGGTCTGTGCGATTGGCCGTGCGCACGCGGAGCACCACGGGGCCTTGTTTGCGGGCCATGGAGTAAAGGTGATAAACGACCTCGAGACAGCCGGGTTCGATCCGCTTTGTTTTTTGCTCCACTTCTTTTTCGGTGCTGTCGGCCTCGGTTATTTTGGTTTTCACCGTCTCGGTGATTTCGCGATCGGGCCAGTCGACACCGGTGGCGTTGGAACAATAGTCGAGACCAAGCGCCTTGTCGTCGCGAAGAAACGTCGCAATCTCCCGCGCGTGCGCGGGGTCAATGAGGAGCGAGTGTTGCGTGGACGGGGAAGCGTTGGAGACAAGCGCGACCTTCGCCCCGGGAAAACGGAGGATGAGACGGTCGCGCAACTGTTCGGTTGTTTCCATGGGGTTGTTGTTATTTACACCAAGGTCGCAAAGGGCGCGAAGAGACCGGTGTGTAGCTCACATCCAATTTCCAAACTGGCTCTGCTTTTGCTTTTGATAACAGAAGCAAGCTTGGATCGACGGGCTTGGACCGGCTTTGCGTCCTTGGCGATCTTGGTGTAAAAATCATTCATCGGTGACATCAGGCTTTCTCCTGGCGGACGATGCCGGGCGGCTGCCACAACTCGGGATTATTGGACGGTTCAAGATCGTTCGCACCAAAAGCGGGAACCGGGCAATCGCACGCCTCGGAGGCCTGCAGATGGCGCGGGGCGTCGGGACCGGAGATTTTCTGGCCGCGGATTTTTTCCTGCAGTTGCATCAAGCCGTGCAGCAGCGCCTCGGGCCGGGGCGGGCAACCGGGGATGTAGATGTCCACCGGGATAAAGCGATCAATGCCCTTGAGCACGTTGTAACCCTGCTTGAAGGGGCCGCCGGAAATCGCGCACGCGCCCATGGCGATGCAGTATTTCGGCTCGGGCATCTGGTTCCACAGGCGCACGACGGACGGCGTCATCTTTTTCGTGACCGTGCCCGAGACGATGAGCAGGTCGGCCTGGCGCGGCGACGGGCGGAATACTTCCGAGCCGAAGCGCGCGATGTCGAAACGCGCCATCGACGTGGCGATCATCTCGATGGCGCAGCACGCGAGGCCGAATTGCAGCGGCCAGACGGAATGGCTGCGACCCCAATTATAGAGCTCTTCCATGCTCGTGAGCAGGACGCCGTGGCGGCGAAGTTCGTCGCGGTCGGCCGGGGTGATGGCGGGCGTGTCGCTCATGTCCATTCAAGGTGGCCGCGGCCCCAGGCCCACACCAGTCCTTCGGCCAGCAACAGGATAAAGACCAACATCGCGACAAGTGCCCCGGCCGGCAGGCCGGTGAACACGACGGCGAACGGAAGGAGAAACAGAACCTCGACGTCAAAGATCAGGAAGAGAATCGCATAGAGATAGTAATGGGCCTTGAACTGGATCCACGCATTGCCAGTCGACGGGACGCCGCATTCGTAGATGTCGTTTTTTACCGGGCTGGGCTTGGCGGGCTGGAAAAAGCGGAACCAAAGTCTCGCAACCCCAAGCATCACAAGCGGAAACGCCACCGCCACGACAAGAAAGAGGGCGAGAAATACATAAGCGTGGCCGTTCATGATGGATTATGTACACATCTTGTCTTTAGCGGTTCGCCACCGCCACCAGAAAAGAGGCTTGGGACTTATTGAAAATGTGGGAGGGGCTTTACGCCCCAACGAGAGTTGTTACGACACCGAAGTCGCGGCGTAAAGCCGCTCCCACATCGGATCCATTCGTCGCAAAAGCCCCCTTACTTCGGCGGGCCCCAGCGGCGCGTGAAGGGATAATACACGAACAGCGGCCGGCCGACCACGGCCACGGCCGGCACGAAGCCCCAATAGCGGCTGTCCTTGCTGTTCGCCGAATTGTCGCCGCACGCAAAATAATTGCCTGCCGGCACGGTCACCGTATCCCCCGGCTTGGTGAGATAGATTTGGTCGAAATTGCCCGGAGCCCGATTCCGATAACCAGAATAACGGTCGATCTGCTTGAACTCTTTCTCAAACGATGCCGCGCCGGTGATGGGCTGCCCGTTGCGATAAAGCACGGGCTCCCGGATTTCGAGCGTGTCGCCTGGCACCCCGACCAGCCGCTTGATGAAATAGGTGTCCGCTTCGACCGTACCGTCTTGCAGCCCGGCGATCAGGTCGGTGCGAAACACGAAGCCGCTGCCGACCTTGGGCCGCACAAAATGATAGCTGAAGCGGTCAACAAAGAGCATGTCGCCGGCCAAAACATCGAATGACAACACCTGTCCGCCCGCCTGCACCGTCTGGCCGAGGTTGATGCGCAGTCCCCGCGCCGCATGTTCCGGGTCGAGTTGGTCGATCACCTGTTCCGCATGGTCGCTTTCATTCCCCAGTCGCTGCAAAAAGGCCGCCTCGTCACCCTTAAAAAAGGCATTAATGATCGTTCGCCTGAAATCGAAGTCTTCAGGAACATCAACCGTCACGGGGGTGCCGTTTACGTAAAAGGTGTATTCGATCAGGACCGCGGGCATAACCAGCCATTTGCGGCCATTTATTCTCTTAAACAACGGAACCGACCCGGAAAAGTCCATCGCCACCTCGCCCGACTGCGGCGCGATGACGTCGTGATGTACCGCGCCAAGGGTGAGAAAATTAAAGGCCTTTCCCACCAACCCGGGATTCTCCGACGGCGTGTGGTAAACCTGATCCGTCATGCCGTAGTAGCTCGGCCACATCGAATTGGTGGGAATCTGGAACGGCGAAATGAAATACGTGCGGATGCCGATGAGCACGATGCCGGCGACGAGAAAAAACTCCACCCACTCCGTCAGCTCGCTCTTGGGATAGATTTTGCCGCCGGTGCGGAGCAGCACGGGTTCGAGGGCCTCGACGCTGAGCTTGAGTTTTTCCGCCTCGGTGCGCTGCTTGATTTTTCCCCGCAGGTCCTCGGTGCACTTTTGCAGCTCGGCCGACTCGGTGGCGGTAAGCTGGTCACGGCGATAATGGAAAATCTTTTCGGCCAGCTCGAGCCATTGCACGGCGCTGGCCCGTATCTTTTTTTCCTGGGAGGTGAAGAATCCGAACATGGTTTTCAACATTCAACGTTCAACGTTCAACTTTCAACATTCAACATTCAACGGTTTCCCAATCACCGTCCGGACTTGGACGTTGAATGTTGAAGGTTGAATGTTCGCGCCAGCGTCATTCGTTTTTCAGCACCTTGATAAAGGCATCGGATGGGATCGAGACACGACCAAATTGTTTCATCTTCTTTTTGCCTTCCTTCTGCTTGTCGAGGAGTTTGCGTTTGCGGCTGATGTCGCCGCCGTAGCACTTTGCGGTGACGTCCTTGCGCATTTCCTTCACGTTGTCGCGGGCGATGATCTTGCCGCCGATGGCGGCCTGGATCGCCACCTTGAACATTTGCGGAGGAATGATCTCGGCCAGTTTCTCGCAAAGCGCGCGGCCTTTTTGCTCGGCCTTGTCCTGGTGCACGATGGTCGCAAAGGCGTCCACCGGGTCGCTGTTGATGAGAATTTCCATTTTCACGAGGTCGGACGTGCGATACTCGCCCAGCTCGTAGTCCATTGAACCGTAACCGTGCGTGATGCTCTTCAGCCGGTCGTTGAAATCGACCAGGATTTCGTTGAGCGGCAACATGCAGGTCAGCATCACGCGCGTGGCGTCGAGCGTGTCGGTGTGGTCGAGCACGCCGCGCTTTTCCATGATGAGCGCGAGGATGTCGCCCATCGCGTCATTGGGAATGTGAATGGACGCCTTTATCGTCGGCTCCTGGATTTCAAGGATCGTGCCGGGATCAGGCAGGTTGACCGGGTTGTCCACTTCCATGAGCGCCCCACCCTGTTTGATCACATGGTAGACGACGCTCGGGTAAGTCGAGATGATGTCCACATCGTGCTCGCGGCGAATGCGCTCCTGGATGATTTCCATGTGCAGCAGGCCGAGGAAGCCGCAGCGGAAACCGAAGCCGAGCGCGAGCGAACTTTCCGAGGCGTAAACAAACGCCGCATCGTTCAGCTGCAGGCGGCCCAGCGCGGCCTTGAGCTTCTCGTAGTCGGAGGTATCGACCGGATAAAGGCCGCAAAACACCATCGGGCGGACTTCCTTGTAGCCGGGCAGCATCTCGGTGGCCGGCTTGTGCCCCTGAGTGATGGTGTCGCCAGTCTTCACTTCCGACGGATCCTTGATCGTGGCGATGATGTAGCCGACATCGCCAGCGGTCATCACGCCGGTGGGCTCCATTTTCGGATGGAAAAAGCCGACTTCCTTGATCTCGGATTTCAGGCCGGAGCTCATCAGCATCATCTGCTCGCCCGCGCGCAGGGTGCCGGAAAACACGCGCACATAGGCGATGACGCCGCGGTAGGAATCATAAAGCGAATCGAACACGAGCGCGCGCGTCGCCGGATAATCCGCCCAGCGCGGCGGCGGAATGCGATGCACGACGGCCTCAAGGATGTCGGTGATGCCGATGCCGGACTTGCCGCTGGCGAGGATCGCCTCGTCGGCCGGAATGGAGAGGATGTCCTCGAGCTGGCGGAGGCAGAGCTCGAGATTGGCGCTGGGCAGGTCGATCTTGTTGATGACCGGGATGACCTTGAGGTTTTGCGAAAACGCGAGATGCGCGTTGGCCACGGTCTGCGCTTCCACACCCTGGGCCGCGTCCACCAGCAGCACCGCGCCTTCACACGCGGCCAGGCTGCGTGAAACCTCGTAGGAAAAATCCACATGGCCAGGGGTGTCCATGAGGTTGAGCTTGTACTCCTGGCCGTCCTTGGCCGTGTAGCGCATCGTCACCGGATGGCTCTTGATCGTGATGCCTCGTTCCTTTTCCAGGTCCATCGCGTCGAGATGCTGCGCGGTGAGCACGCGTTGCGTGACGGTGTTGGTGGATTCGAGCAGCCGGTCGGAGAGCGTGGTCTTGCCGTGGTCGACGTGGGCAATGATGCAAAAATTTCTTATGTGAGGAACGTCCATACGGGCGAAAGATAACTCAATCAGGCGGCGGCCAAATCGGCAAACTCGCTGAAACTTTTCACGATCCAGGTTTTTTCCGTGCGCCGGGCGAGGCCGGCCAGCACGCCGCCCGGGCCGAGCTCCCAAAAACTGGTCGCACCCGCCGCAACAGCACTGCGCATGCAATCTTCCCAGAGCACGGAGGACACGACCTGTTTCACGAGCGCGGCGCGAATGTCATCCGGCGACGCGACGGCCTGGCCGGTGGTGTTGGTGAAAACCGTAAAGCGGGGCGCGGCAAAGGGAATTTTTTCCAGATACGCCGCGAAGGCGGCGCGGGCGGGCTCCATCAGGCGGCTGTGGTAGGCGCCGGCGACATTGAGCGGCATGATTTTTTTGACGCCGCGATCCTTGGCCGCGGCCACGGCGGCGGCGACTTTGGATTTTTCTCCCGAGACGATGATCTGGCCGGGGCTGTTGAAATTGGCCGCCTCGATGTCGAACTCGCGGCAAAGCTCATACACTTTCGCGCGTTCCTCGCCGAGGATCGCCGCCATCGCGCCGCTCGTCTGCTCGCACGCGAGCTGCATGAGACGGCCGCGCTCGGCCACGATGCGCAGGCCGGTGACAAAATCGAAAACGCCCGCGGCGGCCAGCGCCGTCACTTCGCCCAGGGACAGGCCCAGCGCAAAATGGGGCTCACCGGCCGGCACCTTGCCCTGTTCGCGCAGGGCGGCGAGCAGCGCGAGTCCGTGGACATAAAGAGCCGGCTGGCAGACCTTGGTCTGCGCGAGATCGGCTTCCGGGCCCTCAAAGCTGACCTTTGACAAGTCCCAGCCAAGCACGGTGTTAGCCTCATCATAAAGCGTACGCGCGGCGGGCGATTGTTCGCAAAGCGTGCGTCCCATGCCGATTTTTTGGGCGCCTTGTCCGGCGAAAAGTAATGCGAGTGCCATGTGTAAAGGACTCTTTTAATCGCCCGAACGCGAAGAACCCAAGCTCTAAAAAGTATCAAGTAACAGGTATCGAGTGACAAGAAAGCGCTGCGCGCATATTCTTGATACTTGATACTTGGCCTTCTGAGGCCCGACCCCCGCCTATCCCATATTAAGGAAAATACCCTTGAGATTCATTTCGAGGGCCTGCGGATTGGGCGAAAACTTGAGGCCATCGACCTTGCTGATTTTGCCGGCCTTGATGAGGCGATAAAGATCCTTGTTGAAGGAGAGATTATCGGCGTCGGAGCCGGAATCGAGCATGCTTTGGATTTTATCGAACTGACCGTCCAGGATGAGGCCGCGCACCACGGCATCCGCCTGCAAAATTTCCAACGCAGGCTGCCGGCCCCCGCCCTCGAGGGAGGGAATGAGCCTCTGGCAGATGATCCCCCTCAGCGTGCCGGCGATCTGGCGGCGCGCCTGGAGTTGTTGCTCGGGTTGGAAAAATTCAAAAAGGCGCGTGATGGACTGCTGCACCGTGGCCGCGTGCATCGTCGAGATGACAAGGTGGCCGGTCTCGGCCGCGGAAAGGGCGGTTTCAAAGGTCACGCGGTCGCGCATTTCACCGATGAGGATGATGTCGGGATTCTGGCGGAGGACGGATTTGATCGCCATGGCGAAGTCAGGCACATCCAGGCCGATTTCGCGTTGGTTGAAAATGGACTTGTCGTCTTGAAAGGTAAATTCAATGGGGTCTTCGATCGTGACGATATGGCGGTCGAGGTTCTGGTTTATCCAACCCAGCATCGCCGCCATGCTTGAGCTTTTGCCCGAGCCGGTGGCGCCGCAGACCAGAAGGATGCCGTCCTTGGCCTTGCAAAACTTGATCAACGGATCGGCCACGAGGTTGAGCTCGGCAAAGTTGGGCACCCGGCTTTTCACGTGGCGGAAAACAATGCTGGTGGTGCCGCGCTGTTGAAAGGCATTGACGCGAAAACGCCCGACCCCGTCCGCGGTGTAGGCAAAGTCGATCTGGCCGTCGTTTTCCCACTGTTGCTTGAAAACGCGCGGAACCTTTTCATCGACGAACTCTTGCACTTCCGCGCCGGTGAAGGGATCCATGTCCACCGGCTTCAGCCGGCCGCCCAAGCGGACGTAGCCCGGCTTGTTGGATTTGATGATGATATCACTCGCACCGCTCTCGACGGCGAGCTTGAGGAGATCGTTGAAGATTTCTATGTTCATCGAAACTGGCTGGGGCAGTAAAAAAACAAGGTGAATTTTGTAGGGTAGTATGCTTTGTTGAGCAAGGTCTCTTTAGCCTAAGGTACTTTTTGACACGGTTTTCCATGAAACTACGCCCTCTCACTGGCGCGATCACCGCGCTCGCCACGCCGTTTAAGAACGGCCAGGTCGCCTATGACGACCTGGCCCGGTTGGTTAATTTCCAAATCAAAGGTGGCATCAACGGCCTCGTGCCGGTCGGCACCACGGGCGAATCACCCACGCTTTCGCACGAGGAGCACATGGATGTGATCCGGGCCACCATCGCCGCGACGCGCGGCCGCGTACCGGTGCTGGCCGGCACGGGTTCGAATTCCACGCAGGAGGCGGTCGAACTCACGCGCCTCTCGCACGAGGCCGGCGCCGACGGGATGCTCGTCGTCGCGCCCTACTACAACAAGCCGAGCCAGGAAGGCATCTTTCGCCACTATTGCGCCCTGGCCGAGACGACCGACCGGCCCATTGTGCTCTATTCGATTCCCGGCCGTTGCTGCGTGGAGATCGGCGTGCCCGTCATCGAACGGCTGCGCGCAAAATATCCCCACGTCCGCTACATCAAGGAATCCGGCGGCACGGTCGATCGCGTGGACCAGATCAAGCACGCGCTGGGCCGCGACATCACGGTGCTCTGCGGCGACGACTCGCTCACCCTGCCCTTCATGGTCGCCGGCGCCGAGGGCGTCGTCAGCGTGGCCTCGAACCTCATCCCGCGCGAAATCGGCCAGCTGGTGAAGCTTGCCCTGGCGGGTGATTATGCCGGCGCCGCCAAGCTGCACCGCAAGTTCCATCCGCTTTTCAAGGCGCTCTTCATCGAGCCCAATCCCGTGCCGGTCAAGATCGCCATGGTGCGCGCCGGCATTATCAGCTCGGACGAAGTGCGCCTGCCGCTGTGCGAAATGAGCACGGCCAACCTGAAAATCCTGACTGGCGTGCTCACCGCGCTCGGCAAATAATTTTCGCCATGCCCCTCACCATCCTTCTCAACGGCGCCAAAGGCCGCATGGGCCACGCCATCACGGCGGCCGCGGCCGAGCTGGGCCTTGTCATCGGCGCAGCCACCGACGCCGGAGAAGACCCGGCCGCCGGCCTCGCGCGCTGCGACGCCATCATCGACTTCAGCTCGCCTCCCGCCACCGAACGCCTGCTCGAGCTGGCGGTTGCGCAGCACAAGCCGATCGTCATCGGCACGACCGGCCACACGGCCGAGGAAAAGAAAAAGCTCCTCGCCCTCGCCGCGCGCGTGCCCTGCGTGTGGGCCGGAAATTTTTCGGTCGGCGTAAACCTGCTGTTTGCCCTCACGCAGGAGGCTGCCCGCGTGCTCGATTCGGACTACGATGCCGAGGTGATCGAGATGCACCACCGTTTCAAGAAGGACGCGCCCAGCGGCACCGCCGCTCGCCTGATCGAGATCATCCTCGAGGAACGCAAACTCACCGCCAAGGCGCTGCGCCACGGTCGCTCCGGTATCACCGGCGAGCGCCCGCCGGGTGAAGTGGGCGTGCATTCGCTGCGCGGCGGCGACGTCGTGGGCGACCACACGGTTATTTTTGCCGCGCTGGGCGAACGCCTCGAGCTGACGCACAAGGCCTCGGACCGCGCCATCTTTGCCCGCGGCGCACTGCGCGCCGCCCAGTGGGTCGTGAAGCAGCCGGCCGGCGTTTACGACATGCAGGACGTGTTGGGTCTAAAATGATCACCTCCATCCACGGTACGCTGGTTGCAACCTCGCCCCTGCTTGCCGTCATCGAAACGGGCGGCCTGGGCTACGACGTGCACATCCCGGTGACGACCGCGGAGAAACTTCCCGCCACCGGCGCGCAGGTGAAGCTACACACGCTCGCCGTTTATCGCGAGGACGCGCAGACGCTCTACGGCTTCGCCACCGTGGAAGAACGCGATTTCTTCCGCCTGTTGATCGACAACGTGACCGGCGTCGGGCCGAAAGGCGCGTTGACGATCATGAGCAAACTTTCGCTGTCGCTGCTCGAGAGCGCCATCCGCGCGGGTGACATCGCCACGCTCGCGAATTGCCCCGGCATCGGCAAAAAAACCGCCGAGCGCCTCGTCGTGGAATTGAAAAGCAAGCTGGACGCGCCGGCGGCCGGCGAATCGATTTCTTCAGGAAGTTCCTCCTCCCCGGCCGGAGCCGCGCCGGTCGACAGCAAGCAGCACGACGCGGTGATGGCGCTGATGGCGCTCGGTTACAAAGCGGCGGATGCGGACCAGGCCGTGCGCCGCGCTGCGCTTGCGCTCGGCGGCCGGGTCACGACCGAGGCACTGGTGAAAAAAGCGCTCAATGGCTAGGACTGAGATCAACAGGCTGCCATAACTACGGATGCGAAGCGGCCGGTCCAACCGGGGGATTGGTAAATTGCTGCAACTTTAACTGGGCGGCCTTTTGGGCCTGCATTACCTGGAGAGCCTCGTATTGCGCCGGCGTCAGCACCGCCTGCACCCGTGGCATTGCCGTCTGCCAATTCACGGTTCCATAAACCACAAAGTTGCTTTTGTCGCGGGTGCTCGCGTCGGCCAGGATTTGTGTCAGTTGTCCGGTTTGCTGGGCGGTCAACGGATCGGCCGTAGCCGATTCGGCCGTGATCAGGTCATTGGCCTGCATGAGGGCCGATTGATTTTTCCATAAGGTGCGATAGGCAGAATAGCCCGCGTTTCCGAGAAGACTGTGGATTTCATGTCTGGCCTCAACCCGATCTTGGAAAGCTTGGGCGCTAATGTCGGGATCGTCCATCGACACCCCTTCGGTTTCGGCCAGGGCCGAGAGGTCCAATTTCTCTTCTTCGAGCTTCAGTTGAATGGCGTTCAGCTTGTCGATCTGATCTGGCGAGAGACCCTGTTGTTTGAAAAGAGGGCCCCAATTCGTATAAAGGTCGGCGACAAATCCTTTCAAATATAACTGCCGAAGCTCGGGATCCTTGGCTACGATCGCCCGAAAGTCGGAGCTTCCATTACCAACCGCCGCGCTCTCTCCGCCAACCTTCGCGCGCTCATTTCCATCAGACGCGTTCGCGGCCAGGGCTTTTTGGTCAGCGCGCAATTTATCGATGGCCAATGATAGCGTCGAATTGGTTTCCAGGGCGGCCGCGCCGCGTTTTATCATCGCCTGGATTTGTGCCTCCGCCTCCAGGCATTTTGTGGTGCGTTCAGCCAACAGGTGCCGCAGCCGGCCAAGATCTCGGCGCTCCCAATACACGGCCGCCAATACCACCACCCAAAGCACCGCGCCGATCGCTGCTATTCGCCGCAAGGTCATGGGGAACCGGCATTGTTGCCGTTACTCGTAGCCTGACTGTAAGCTTGTTTATACTGAATTTTAGCTTGCACAGCGCTCAGCATGGAAATTTGAGCCGAGGAAAGGACACCGGGGGCTTGAGCCATGACTGAACTCCAATCGATAACGCCGGTTGTACTATCCGCGTGAGTGGAGATAAGCTGGATCATCAAGGCGGATTGCTGCGGCGTCAGGGGGTTGTCGGTATAGGCAAGCGGTGTGGCCAGCTGGCTGGCGACGTCGCGGCCCGGTTTGGTCTTTTGGTAATTTTTTGCGTAATCGGTGACCTGTTGCGCTGTCGCGATTCCCTTCAATCCAGCGACTGCATCCGCCAGGTTTGCTCTATACAAATCTTTAAGCGCCGGGTCATTCGGCGTCATTCCTTGGTCCGCCGCACTGGCAGCCACGTCAAAATTGGCCCGCTTGAAATCCGTCAAGACGTCTTCGAATCGCTGCACCTGCGCCGGCGTCAACCCCTGCTGCTGATAGAATGCCGCAAACATGGGGCGCAGCGATGCGCGAAAATTCGAAATGTACGCGGCTTCGAATGCCGGGTTCTTCGCCAGCGTCTTAAAATCCGGCCCGGTCTTGCCGGGGCTGACCGGGCTCGGGCCCTTACCTGCGGCATTCCGGGCGGACTCGCGCAGCCCGGCCGCAATGTTTTCCAAGCGAGCATAATCTTTCTCCGCGTTCACGGACTGGTCAGTTGCCTCGGCCAGGCGGCTTTGCATCCGCAAGAGATCGTTATCGTCCGCAAGAATGGCGGCCCGGGTTTGGGCGATCTCTCGTTTTTCAGAAACCACATAGTAGACGCCTGATCCCACCGATAAAATTCCGACCGTTGCCGCAATGCCGATCGCTAGTTTACTTGTATTCATAAGCTGCAAAAGACTGACCGCTGGTGCCGCGCTGCTGCCGGCGAAGGCCGAGGCAATCCCGGCCGCGGATGCCATGAGGCTGGCAGGCGCCGCGATGGCGGACTCATTGGCCAGCATTACGGTCAGGGCGGCGGTTGTGGACGTTACACCACGCCGGGCCAGCGCGGCCCGCAATTTTTCCAATGCCCGCGACACCCTCATCCGCACCGCATCTTCGCGCAGGGATAGTCTGGCACCTACGTCCGCGAATGTGCGCCCTTCAAGAAAATGCAGCAGGATGGCTTCGCGATCCGCCCGACCCAACTCCCTCATGACTTCGTCGAGGACTGGGCTTACACGGTCCCAACCATCGCTAGGGCTCGATTCGCAGGAAATATTTTGCATGAAATGAGCCTCCCTCTCCCGCATCTGTCGTCGTCGTTCTGAACGCAGGATCACAGATGTGGTGAAATGCGTCGTGGTGTAGAGCCATCCGGCCAATCGGGGATGGCGGGCAAGCGACCTGGCTTTGCGCGCCAACTGGGTAAAAACTGCCTGTGCGACATCCTCGGCCCGATGGGTATCGCCGTTAGCCTGCCGCAAGGCGGATCGATAGACGAGAGCGAGATGGCGCCGGACCAGTTCAATGAAGGCCTCCTCAGAGTGATCTTCGGCATAGCGGCGGAGTAGCTCGGCGTCATCGATTTGATCCATCATGATTTCCAGAATATCATGTCCGCGGACCAAAAAACCGAACAAAGAATCTTAGCAGGGCCTTTTTGGCTCCTGATCAAATACCTGGGCACGAATGCCAGCCCCACTCAGCGCTGGAACTGAAAGCCGATCATCTCCGCCGCGGGCTGATCGTCCGCGTGAGCCTGCGGAAAGCGCAGGTCGGATGACGAAACCTCGGCTTGCGGGACAAAAACATTCTCGTTGTTGTCGATCACAGGCATGGGCGAAAGCTCGATCTGCCTCATCCAATCGAACGCCGCGCGCTGGGCGTCGCTGGCCGCCCGGTTGTTGGCGAGCGAAAATTTATTGGCCGTCAGGACGGTTTTGAACTCGGCCGGATGGGCGCTGGTGGCCACCCCCGCAAGGCGGAATGACTCGGGCGGCACGTTCACTTGCGCCACTTCTTCAACGCTGGGTTTTGCCGCAGGCGCGGAAGTGGAAGCGGGATGATTGACCAGCATGAACGCGACACAAGCCGCGGCGGCCAGTCCCGCGCCCAATGAAATGCGCGCCAGGCGGTATCCACGCGTGGGGAACGCCGTGACCTTGCTCTCCGCCTGGGTCAGGGCTTGGTTCAGCGACGTGGCCGGGGCGTGGAAATTCTCGAAGAGCAGCGTGCATGCCCGGTGCATGCGGCAGTATTGCAGATAGGTGCGGCGGTGCGCCGGGCTGCGCGCGATCTCCGCCTCCAGCTCGGCCGCTTCCTCGGGCCCGATCTGGCGGTCGATGTAGAGATTGATCAACTCGATGAAACGCGACTCTTTCATGCGAAATCCCCTCCCAGTTTCGCGCGCAGGCTTTCGCGGGCACGCGCGATGCGGCTTTTGACCGTGCCGACGGAAATGGCCAGGATCTCGGCGATCTCCTCGTAGGACAAATTTTTCACGTTGCGCAAAATGAGGACTTCCCGGTGCTTGGGGCTGAGTTTTTCCATGCCGGCGGCGATGGAGGTGACAAATTCCTGGGTGACGGTCGCATCCTCCGGCGTCTCCATCTCAGCGGCAAAAACCTCGGAAAGCGGCGTGGCGTTGTCGGCCGAGATCGGTTGGTCGAAGGACACAGTCTTGTCGCGCTTGCGGCGCCACCAATACCAATAGCGGTTGCGGGCCAGGTTGGTCGCAATTTGGTAAAGCCAGGTTGAGAATGCCGACTCTCCCCGAAAATTAACGAGGCCGCGATGCGCCCGGATGAAGGCGTCCTGCGTGACCTCCTCGGCATCCTGCTGGTTGCGCAACAGGTGGTGCACCATCGAGTAGATGCGATCCCAGTAGCGCGTGACCATTTCACTAAAGGCCGCCTCGTCGCCGCTTTTAAAGCGATCGACGAGCGTTCGGTCTAATGCAACTTCTTGGGCTTTGAGAGACATACCGTCCATCTGTCTCTGATGCGTGTAATCGAGAATTGTTCCCATGGCTGATCGGAATGGCTAAAGATTGGCAGAAAACAGGCAGATTGCAGGATAAGACGCTGCTGAATGACTAAAGTTTTACGGGAAAAGATGATTTTTCGCAAGAGTGGTATTTCGGAAAATCCTTGCCAGCATGGACGACTGAAATCTATTTCCGCTACCTTCCGCGACTGTGTGGGCTGGTAGCTCAATGGTAGAGCAGCATCCTTTTAAGTTGTTGGTTCCGGGTTCGAGTCCCGGCCAGCCCACCATCCGCCATAGCCCCGACAAGTCGGGGCTATGGCGAGATGTCTCGCCGTAGCTTCAGCGAAGGCGGACACAACCACGGCCCAACGTCCGACTCCAACACCAGTACAGCAGAGCCATCCGTCATGTTTCGCCGTAGCCCGTTCGACAGGAAGGCGGATCACTTCCCCGATGCGCTGTCTTCCTCGTCGTTCGCATCGTAATTGAGCGTGGCATAGACCACCCCGATTAAATTGTAGGGGGTGACAAGTTCCGTGTCAGCTTCCTCGTTGTTCAGCCCGGCCACGCTCCAGCCACGGGCTTGCTTGCCAATCAGCTTGTGAACCACTTCGACTCCGCGCGAGTTGCGATAAGCCACGGTCATGCCCAGCCGCAGCGTGTCGTAAGGCACGGCGTTGATGACGAGCATGGTGTTGTCGCCGTAGATCGGCAGCATCGAGTTTCCTGCGCCGGCCGCCGCCGTGCGCCCTTCGGCGCGTTGCGCGAGCATCTCGGCATCGTTCCAGGCTTGCAGTTTGCCCACATTGGCCGAAGGCGGTGCCTTGGCCGCCGGATCCGCGGATTCGCTGGCGCACCCCGCGAACATGGCAACCAAAACCACCGACGCCAGTTTGCGTAAAATCGACGAAAGAAACTTTGGCAAAGCTTGCACAGGTAAAGATTTTATAGTTATGTTTTCCTCAATACCTCGGCAGGATGTATAAAACATAACGCATATGAAACGACTTGTCATTGTCGAAGATCAAACCGCCATCCGGGAAATGCTGGTGGAGATTCTTCATATGGATCCCAACTACAAGCTCGTGGGCGAAAGCGGTGACGGCCAGAGCGCCTATACCTTGTGCATGGATGTGAAACCGGACTTGCTCGTGCTCGATGCCAAGCTGCCCGGGTTGAACGGCGTCGACCTGCTCCGCCGCATCAGCAAGCAGCTTAAAAATGTCCGCGTGCTGGTTTTCTCCGGCCATGAAAACCCTGTCCTCGTGCGCGAGATGCTCGAGGCCGGCGCGCATGGTTTCGTGGAAAAAACCGCGGGCCTGGTTGAATTTAAAAAAGGCCTCGAAACCGTGGCCAACGGCGGCACTTACTTCGGCCCCGCGGTCGCCGCGCTCCTGCGCAACGTCGTGGCCAACCCGAGCGCCAGCGCCACCGCCGATTTCCTGACCGACCGCGAACGCGAAATTCTCCAGCTCGTGGCGGAAAGCCACAGCACCAAGGAAATCGCCTCCAAGCTCGGCATCAGCGTGAAAACGGTGGACAACCATCGCACTAACCTGATGCGCAAGCTCAACCTCCACGACGTCGCCAGCCTGACGCGCTACGCCCTCGAGGTCGGGATCATCGAGCAGAAAAAAGCGCTGCCCTGACGGGAAAAGCTGAAAGCAAAAAACTGAAGGCTGAAACCCGGTAACGTTCGACTTCAGCTTTCAGTCTTCAGCCCTTCAGTTTTTCCCAATACCGCTCCGCCAGCACATCCGCCAGCCGCTCGTCTTCACCCACGAGCCCGGTTGGGACGACCCGCAAGCCCGGCTGCGCGCGCATGGCCTCGGCACAAATTTCGTCAATGTTCCCGCCCGGCCCGGCATGGCGCCCGGGTGACAGGAATTGCAGCGCCACCACCACCTCGCCGCGGCCGAAATTTTTATCTCGCAGCAAGCCGGCCAGCAACGGCTCGGTGAAGGCGAACTCCGGCTCCGGCCGCCGTTCCATCGATGCTACCGCCACTTCGCCCCCGAGCAGCTGCCGCAATTGTCCGCCGAGAAAATCCCGCACGGCCGCCACGCCGCGCTGCGGGCTGCCATGGTCGACCAACGCGACTTTTGGCTGGTTCCAGCCCGCGCCGGCCGCCGCCCGCCGCACGCCGTCGGCCAGAATGGTCGCAATACTCATGTCCTCCCCTGCGTTTATATCCACCAGCCAGCGCGCCACGCGCACCCGCAGATCGGGAAATTTTTGACGCAAGCCATTGAGCCGCTCTGGCAGGTAATCCGTCACCGCCGCACTCGGGCCGAAAAAAAGCGGCAGCAGGACAAAATCGTTCTCACCCCGCGCCGCCGCCGCGGCCAGGGCGGGCTCTAGCAACTCCGCCCGCTCACCTCCCAGTTCAGCGGCGTCGATCGTGCTTGAGTGCAGCAGCGACACGGCCCGCACCTCCACGCCGTCCAGCCGCGCCCGCAGCCAATTCGCAATGCGGCGCAGGCTCAAAGTCGAGGCTGCGCGCAGCGAACCGTTGTCGAATAAAAAGCAGATTGGCTGGCGGTTGGTTCTCATCGGCGCAAGTTTGCCGAATAAATCCTTGCCGTGCCAATGCGATTGCTCAATAACGACCAAACTTTCTGTTTCACATGAAGATCATCTCCTCCGTCCTTTCCCTCATCCTCCTCAGTTCCGCCGTGCTGCTCACCGGCTGCGCGACCAAATCCAAGCGTCCCACGCCGGACCAGACGGTGATCGGCCCGAACGGGCTCAACCCGGAAAACGTCAACACCACCGACGCCAATGCGTCCGGTTTGCAGCAACGCCTGCCCGAGGGTGTCATCGACGATGGCCATCTCATTCACGGGTTGATCCCATCGGTTTATTTTGATTTGGACCAATCGGCGATCAAGTCGGGCGAACGCGCGAAGCTGGCCGATGCGGTCAAATACCTCAAGGACAACCCGACGAAGAAGCTCCTGCTCGAAGGCCATTGCGACTGGCGCGGCACCGACGAATACAATCTGTCGCTCGGCGACCGCCGGGCCCAGAGCGTGAAAAACTATCTCATCAAAGCCGGCGTCGATGCTGGCAGCCTCGAAACGCTTTCCAAGGGCAGCCTCGAGGCCATCAAGAACGGCACGGCTGAACAGATGGATCACGACCGCCGCGTCGATCTCGATGTCAAAAAGGACAACGGCGATGCCCCCGCACCGGCCGCATCAGCCGGCGGCTCGTAAGCCGCTTTGACCGGTAAATTCTTTCGCTGACAAAAAGCCCCGGATGAAAATCCGGGGCTTTTTTTATCGATCGTGATCAGTTTGCTTGTGGGAGGGGCTTTATGCCCCGACATGTCGCGGGGTAAACCCGCTCCCACAATCGTTAGATAAAGTAAATGACCACTGCCTCACCCCGCCGCCAGCGCCGTCAGCACTTTTTGCGATACCGCCATGCCTTTCTGCATGATGCTCAGTTTGAAGCTTTCGTTGGGCGCGTGCAGGTTGTCCTCCGGCAAAAACAGGCCCAGCATGACCGAATCGAGCCCGAGCACGCGCTTGATATCGGCGATGATGGGCACGCTCCCGCCCTCGCGAAGATAGAGCGGCGCCCGTCCGAACACCTCGGCCACCGCTGCGTCGGTCGCCCGGAACGCCCGCGCAAGCACGGGCGATTGGCCGGGCGGCGTATTGGCGCGGCCGGGTGGAACGACGATGTACGGCGTGCCCTCGTGCTGGTCGACGATGCGGAAGGTCACGTCCTTCGGCATGCGCTCGCTGATCGTCCGATAAAGCAACTGGCGGATCTTCCCCGGCACTTGGTTCGCCACCAGCCGGCAGCTGATTTTCACGAAAGCCTTGCTGGGGATGACCGTCTTTGTGCCCTCCCCTTGGTAGCCGCCCCCGATGCCGTTGAATTCCAGCGTCGGCAGGAACCGGATGGCTTCAAACGGCGTATAGCCCGGCGGCGTATGAAACGCCGGGATGCCGAGAAACTCGCGGTACTTTTCCGCGTCGCCGCCCAGTTTCCTTAATTCTTCGCGCTCCCACGGCTCGACCTCCACCACGTCGTCATAAAATCCCGGCACGTTCACGCGGCCGTCGGGGGTGTGCAGCGAGGCGCACAGCTCGGCCAGCGCCTGGATCGGATTTCGCAATACGCCGCCATGCAGGCCGGAGTGCAAATCGCCCCGCGAGCCGGTGACCTCCACATCGCACAGCACCAGTCCGCGCAAACCGCAGGTGATGACGACCTGCTCTTCGCTCGGGCTGAGCGTATCGGAGAGAAAAACCATGTCGGCTTTGCGCAGCTCGGCCTGGTGGGACTCGAGGAACGGCAAAAAGCTCGGGCTGCCCATTTCTTCCTCGCCCTCGATGAGAAAGGTGATGCGCAGCGGCAGGCGCGGATTTTTTTCCAGGAGCTGGGCGACCGCCGCGATGTGCGTCATGAGCGGGCCTTTGTTGTCCGCCGTGCCGCGGCCATAAAGCCGGCCGCCCCGTTCCACCGGCTCGAAGGCCGGGGTCGTCCACAGGTTCAGCGGATCGGCCGGCTGCACGTCGTAGTGGCCGTAAATGATGACCTGGGGCCAGCGTTCGTCGCCTCCGCGCCGGGCGAGGATGATCGGGTGCAGCTTCGTCGGCACGATTTCCACCGCGAAACCCATTTCGCGCAGCAGGCCCGCGACAAACTCCCGCGCACCTTTCATGCCCTCTTTGAATTTGGGATCGGCCGACACGCTCGGGTGGCGGACGAACTCCTTTAGTTTTTCAACCGGGTCGAACATCCCGCCAACGGTGGAGGAAAAGTCTATTCCGCGCCAATGGGAAAATCGTGCCGCTGGCCTGCCTTGAAAATTCTGGAACTACTGGTTTTCCAAGGTCCACTGCAAATCCTGCATAAAAACGTCGATCTCGTTGGTCATCTTGGAGTTCTTTGGATAAGTGAACCGATACTCGATGGCCCATTTGTCACCGACATAACAAAATAAATAAAGGCGCGAGCTGAGCATCAGTCGTTGACCACCAAAGAAATCTTCAAATTCGAACGAGGCCATTTTGCCTGAATAGCTTTTGCCGGATTGCTGCAGGGAAACCACCGACTCATTAATTTTCTCTGCATCAGGATGAGCCTGAAAAATCTCTCGCTCTCGCTTGTCAAACTCGCCTTGCGTTAACGTCGCCCGCGCGGAAGCAACCACGTCAGCCGGTGAGCCGATGGAGATCAATGAGGGCGCCGGGTACACATAAACCGTGGCTGTAATGGCTCTCGAGAAATCGGTCAGATCATATCCCGCGCTGACATCAAATCCTTCCATGTCGTAGTCAAACATCGCTGAGCGGTGAAAATCGCCGACCGCCTGGGGAAATGTCATGCCCGATGGCCGGTGAATATAAGAGCCCTCGGCTTTAATTGCCTGCGGCTGGGCCAGGTAATGCTGGCTCATCGTCGGACAGCCGGCCAAAAGCAGCAGCATGGGCGCAAACAGAACCAAGCTGGGGCTTTTACGCATCGGGCGGTGCATGGTTATTTTAAATTTGGAATAGCTGCGCACGCCGTTTGTTCCAACGAAAGAAGGAGACTCAGTGCTTAAAATGCCGGATGCCCGTGAAGACCATGGTCATCCCGCGTTCGTCCGCGGCTTTGATGACTTCGTCGTCGCGCACGGAGCCGCCGGGCTGGATGGCCGCGGTTGCGCCCGCCTCGGCTGCGGCAATCAGTCCATCGGCAAAGGGAAACAGCGCCTCGCTCGCCACGACCGAGCCGTGCAGGTCGAGCCCGGCCTCCTTGGCTTTCCACACCGCGATGCGCGAGCTGTCCACCCGCGCCATCTGGCCTGCCCCGACGCCGAGCGTGCGTTCTCCGCGGCTATAAACGATGGCGTTCGATTTGACGTGTTTGCAGATCTTCCAGGCAAACAACAGGCCTGCCCATTCCTCAGGCGTCGGCTGGCGCTTCGTCACGACCTTGAATTCGTTGATGTTGCCGAGGGTGCGGTCGCGGTCCTGCACGAGCACGCCGCCGACCACCGAGCGGATTTCCTGCAGCGAATCCGCGCCGATGCCCTGCCGGGCCACCATCAGGCGCAGGTTTTTCTTTTTGCCGAAAATCTGGAGTGCCTCGTCGCTGAAGCGCGGCGCGATGATCACCTCGGTGAAAATCTCGGCGATCGTTTTCGCCAGCGCGCCATCGAGGGTTTGATTGACGATGATGATGCCGCCGAACGGCGCCTGCTTGTCCGTGGCATAGGCCTGTTCCCATGCCGTACCAAGTGAATCCGCGCTGGCGACGCCGCAGGGATTCGTGTGCTTCAGGATCGCCACGGTCGGTCGCTCAAACTCGCCGATGAGGTAGGTGGCCGATGTGATGTCCAAAATATTATTGTAACTTAGCTCCTTGCCCTGGAGCTGCTGGTAATGCTCGTGGAAGGTGCCGTAAAGGGCCGCCTGCTGGTGTGGATTCTCGCCGTAACGCAACGCCTGGGCCTTTTTCCACGACAAAGTGAGTTTGTCCGGAAATCCCGCGAGGGCCGTGAGGTCGGGCGCGTCCGCCTGCGCCGCGAGATAGCTTGAGATGGCCGCGTCGTAGCTTGCCGTGCGCTGAAAAACTTTCAACGCCAGCTTTCGGCGCAGCGCTGCCAGCCCGGCCGGTTGGTCGAACGCCGCGAGCACCGCGTCATAGTCGGCCGGGTCGCACACCACCGTCACGCTCTCGTGGTTTTTTGCCGCGCTGCGCAGCATCGACGGCCCGCCGATGTCGATGTTCTCGATCGCCTCCTCAAAATGCACCCCTGGTTTGGCCACCGTCTGTTCGAAGGGATACAGGTTCACCACGACGAGATCGATGAGCGCGATGCCGTGCTCCGCCGCCTGGGCGAGATGCTCCGGCTTGTCACGCCGGGCGAGCAGGCCGCCATGGATTTTTGGGTGCAGCGTCTTGACGCGGCCTTCCATGATTTCCGGCGAGCCGGTGTGCTGGCTCACTTCCGTCACGGGCAGCCCGCGTTCGGCCAGGAGTTTTGCCGTGCCTCCGGTCGAAAGCAGCCGGTAGCCGTGTTTTTTCACGAGGGCCGTGGCAAAGTCGGCCAGGCCGTGTTTGTCGCTGACAGAAAGCAAAGCCAGTTTTTCCATGAAACGCGTTTGTGCGCGGCGGCTTGGGCACGCGCAAGCCGAATCGCGGGGGCGGAAGCCCCCGCGAACATCCAACACTCAATATTCAACATCCAACACCCAATTTCGATCCGTGTTTGTACTTGGACGTTGGACGTTCAATGTTGAATGTTGAATGTTCGGCACTGCGCCGACGCAGTGCCGGATGTTCAAGGAGGTTGCGCCGCGGCGAAAATTGCGTTCGTTTCTCCCCTTGCCCAGCGAATCCATAGAACTGCCCGGCCTCACCGCACACCTCGACAAGCTGGTTTATCACCACGGCGGCCCCAGCCTGCCACCGGATAAACCGCATGCCTTCGTTTATTTCGTCACGATCAGGAACGAATCCGAGCGCACCGTCCGGCTCCTGGGCCGCAAATGGGTCGTGATCCACGGCGACGGCAGCAGCCTCGTCATCGAAGGCGACAAAATCGTCGGTGAAACCCCGCGCCTCGCCCCCGGCGAACAATTCTCCTACAACAGCTACCATGTCACGCATTGCGATGCCGAGGTGCGCGGCTGTTTTCACGGGGTGGATGACCACGGGCAGAAAATCCACGTGACGCTGCCATCCTTTAACATGACCGTGCCTTGCGAATGAATGCGGTATATCTTGCGCTTGGCCGTTCCCTGCCATTGGCTCGTCGCTCCTATTGATTAATGAAGCTCATTGACCTAAACCGCGATGGCGGTATCGGCGCCAACTCTCTCCTGCTGCAAATTGGCGACCTGCGCATTCTCCTCGATTGCGGCCTCAATCCCAAGCTCACCGGCCGCCGGGCTTCGCCGGACTTGAGTTCGCTGCGCGGCGCGCCGCCCGACCTCATCGTCATCACGCATTGCCATCTCGACCATATCGGGAGCCTGCCCGTGGCCATGCGCGAATTTCCCGACGCGCCCGTGGTGATGACCCAGCCCAGCCGCATGCTGATCGAACGCATGCTGCACAACTCCGCCAACGTCATGTTGCGGCAAAAGGAGGAGGAAAACATCCCCGACTACCCGCTTTTCACCCACGACGACATCGACCGCTGCGCCCGCCGCATGACGGGCCTACCCTTCGGCCACGCCAAGAAATTTCATGGCGCGAAAGACGAAATCGAGCTCATCTTCCATCCCGCCGGCCATGTCGCCGGCGCGGCCGGCGTCGAGCTGCACCACAAGCACCGGCAGATTTTTATCACGGGCGACGTGCTCTTCGAGGACCAGCGCACGCTGCCCGGCGCAAAGTTCCCGGCCGGCAAGTTCGACACCCTCATCATGGAAACCACCCGCGGGCACACCGAGCGCCCGGTGGGCAAGGGCCGCGGTGCCGAGATCGCCCGGCTCATCGCCAGCATCAACGAAACCATCAAGCGCGGCGGCTCGTTCCTCATTCCCGTCTTCGCCCTCGGCCGCATGCAGGAAATCCTCGCCGTCGTGCACGACGCGCGGAAATTCGACCGGCTCGTCGACTGCCCCATCTATGCCTCGGGCCTCGGCCTCGACCTCGCCGATTACTTCGACGAGATCACGCGCAAGACCCGCCAGCTCAATTTTAACCGGAGCGTCATCAAGGAGCTCAAGCTCAAGCCGCTCCCGCGCCAGCTCAAACCGGGCGAAGACCCCAGGCAAAACGCCCTCTACATCGTCAGCAGCGGCATGCTGGTCGAGCGCACGCCCAGCTACACGCTCGCCTCTGGCCTTGCCAGCCACGCGATCAACACCATCGGCTTCGTCGGGTACTGCGATCCCGACACACCCGGCGGCGCTCTGCTTGCGACCAAGCCCGGCGAAAATTTTCTTTTCAAGGCGGCCAATGTGAAAACGAAGCTGAAGGCCCACGTGGAAAGATTCGAGCTCAGCGGCCATGCCGATCGCGACGAACTGCTGCAATTCGCCGTGCAAACCGCCGCGCGCGCCGTCGTTCTCACCCACGGCGACCAACCCGCGCGGGATTGGTTCGCCCAACAGCTCGCCGAGAAAATGCCGCAGACCAAGGTGCTCGATCCCGTGCCGGGTAAAAGCTACCAGGTGTGACGGCAACGAATGACGAATTCCGAATGAAGAATGGCGAATGCCCATTCGAAATTCGTCATTCTGATTTCGTCATTTTGCCTGTAGCAACCGCGCCAGGATAGCGCACACGACCGGACTGCCGGCGTAATACCTGATGGGTGTCATCTTGAGGTTGAATTGCCGCACCGGCAGTTGCTCGCCATTGAGAAAGTGCACTTCCGCACCCGCTTCGAGGCACAACGGAATGGCCGCCGCGAGGTCCCAGATCTTCACGTTGAAATCCACCGTGCCCTCGAACATCCCCGTCGCGACGTAAGCCAGGTGCAGTGCCGCGCTGCCCAGCCCGCGGATCTTGAACTGTGACAACACGCGGTCGGCGAGCGGCACCAGGGTCTTGTCGGTCGGGCTGTGCAAGCCAACCAGGCTTTCCTTGTGGGGCGTTTCATTTTTCAGCCGGGGCAGGAGCTGTTCGCCATCGTGCACGCCAAAGCCCGGCCCGCCATGAATGAGCGAGCGCCGCGCCAGGTCGTAGATTACCCCGTAGACCGGCGTGCCGTTTTCACACAGCGCAAGCGAGATCGCGCAGTACGGGATACCCAGCGCGTAATTGTTGGTGCCGTCGATCGGGTCGAGCACCCACGCGAAGCGCGCCGTGACCGGGATGGGCGCGCCGGCATCGGCCAGCTCCTCGCTTAAAAACTGGTCGTCGGGAAACTGAGCACCCAGTTCGTGAAAAATATTTTCCGAGATGGCAATATCGACCGGCGTGACCCGCGTGCCGTCGGCCTTCCAGTTGCTTTTGGCCCGGCCAAATTCGCGATGAAGCAGTTCGGTTTGCGAAAGTACGGCGCGTTTGGCGGCTGCAATGCGGGAGACGAGAGTCGATTCAATGGATGTCATTCGAGTGAATGGGTGAGTCCACCGGAGCGGGGCCTTCAAGTCCATTGCGATTCTGCAACTGGTCCAGTAATTCCCGGGCCGGGGCAAAATCCGGCTGGAGCCGCAAGGCGGCTTGAAGCTGCGCCACCACGTCGGGCAACCGTCCGGGCATGTCCAGCAAGGCATTGCCAAGGTTATAGTGCGCTTTCGCAGAATCAGGACCGAGTTGCACGGCGGCTTTATACTGGGCGATCGCATCGGGCAAACGCCCCGGCTCGTTGAGCAAGGCGCTGCCAAGGTTGCTATGCGCTTCCATCGAATCAGGGTTGAGCCGTAGCGCGGCTTCAAATTGGGTGATGGCGTCAGGCATCCGCCCCGGCAT
>DATMLS010000085.1:0-69100 GCA_035569995.1 Opitutaceae bacterium
GGCAACTCGACCATTCGCAAAATTGCGCCCGGCAACATCGTCACCACTTTCGCGGGCTCTGCGGGAAACAAGAGCTTTCAAGACGGCCCCGGATCCGCCGCTGCGTTCAACGCACCGGTCGGAATTTCCCTCGATGCATTCGGCAATCTTTTTGTGGCCGATTCAAAAAATGCGGTCATCCGCAAGATCACCCCTGCTGCCGCCGTTACCACCTTCGCCGGAGCCGCCGGCGTTATCGGATCAACCGATTCACCGGCACGGTTCAACGCTCCCTTCGGCCTGACCGTGAATTTCAGCACCAGCACTCTCTACGTCGGCGACAGCAGCAACAACACGATCCGCAAAATCACCTCGGCTGGCGTGGTGTCGACCCTGGCCGGCACGGCCCTGACCACCGGCTCGACGGATGGCACCGGCGGCAGCGCGCTGTTCAATCTGCCGGAAGGCGAAGCCACGGATGCCGCGGGTAATGTCTACATCGCGGACACCGCCAGTTCCACCATTCGCAAAATGACTCCCACCGGCACCGTGACGACCATCGCGGGCCAGGCAGGCGTGCAAGGCCTGACAGACGGAACCGGCACCGCCTCATTGTTTAACCAACCCGAGGCCCTGACCGTGGATACGGCTGGCAATATTTACGTGGCGGATACCGGCAACGGCGTCATCCGTAAAATCACTCCGGTCGGCGTCGTGACCACGCCTATTCTATCCACGCCATCAACATCATCAGCAACACCGTCCGCGTCCACCCCGGCACCATCGAGCGGCGGTGGCGGTGCATTCGATGACTGGTTTCTTGGCTTCCTGATGTTCGCCGGCCTCCTGCGCTGGAAACAGCGCAAGGCCTAAGACCGAGCTTTGAAAATAAAATGGGGTGTTGCCCGCTCGTTAGCACAACACCCCATTTTCACCCGGACTTTTTCCGGGCAATCTTGGGCCCATGAATAATCTTCGGCTCTCTTCCGTCCCATCGCTGAACCGTAAACACCGCACCATTCAGGCGCTCTTGTCATGATCTCCCCCGCTTCCATTTCCGACACCTTGGCGTCTTCGGGCCAGGCGACCAGTCCCGCCGACGAGGCAATGACATCAGGCCAGGAAGCCGCGCATGACGCCGAGCTGGTCAGGCGTTTCAACTCCGGGGACGACTCGGCCTTTGTCGCGATCGTCACGCGTTATCGCGGAAAAATGTTCGCCATCGCCCTCTCCCACCTGCGGAACCACGCCGACGCCGAGGAAATCGCCCAGGATACTTTCATCCGGGCGCATCGCGGCCTGGCGCGTTTCCGCGGGGACTCCTCGCTCGCCACCTGGCTGCACCGCATCGCCTTCAATCTCTCACACAACCGCTATTGGTATTATTTCCGCCGCCGCCGGCATGATTCGCTGTCGCTCGACTCCGCGATCAGCGATGACAATCAGGCGACCGTCTCCGACTTGATTGCCAGCGATGCGCCGAACCCTGTACGCGAGGAGGCGAACCGCGAATTTTTAGCGCACGTCAAGATGTGCATGGATAAACTCAGCGCCCAACAGCGTGAGATTCTCACCCTGCGCAACGGAATGGACCAGTCCTACGATGGCATCGCCCAAAAGCTCGGGATCAGCATGGGCACGGTAAAAAGCCGCATTGCCCGCGCCCGCGAAAACCTCCGCGAACTGCTGGTCGAGACGTATGCCGAGTTTGAGCCGGGCTCCTCGCCTTTTTCCCAGTGGTTCGAACCCAGCCGGCCGGCCGGCCACATTAATGGCGCCTGCGCCTAGCCCAATGGTGAAAACTTCGGCCTGAATCCCCATGAATCTCTCACAAAAACTGGCCGAGAATCACCAGTCTTTGGTTTCCCTCGACGAACGCATCCGTCAGGCCGAGTTTCGTCGTGATTATCCTCCTCTCGGCAGTTGTCGGTTGGATTCGGTCATCCAGGAGGAGTTGCGGGTTTTATACGTTGGCCACGCAAAATTGCTGCAGCATATTGACCAACTGGAGCAAGAACGGGTCGAGTCTGATTTTGCGGAAAATTTTCAGTCGGTTCTCGAAACGGCGCGCCTGGCCGATGAGCACGCGGCAAGGAAATCCGGTCATCCGTCCTTTATCCGGCATCTCTTTCCCGGCAACCGCGAGTCCCAATCGTTTTAACCGACTGCATCGCCACAGGAAAATATCCCTCGTGGTAGGGTAACACCCCATAGTCCTCCAGCGGCCTTCCGACCTACACTCACGTGCGCAGAAACGAGAGGAATCGCTTGCCCCTGGAGCATCCGGCCAACCGCTCGATGCGCGGTCCTTCCATCCACTTTCCGACCAACAAGAATACTCTTGCATGAAAATCAAAGGTTCCAAATCCACCACCCCGGCAATTTTGCCCAAGTGCCTCACCGGCATCCAAGGTCTCGATGAAATCACCGGCGGCGGGTTTCCGCGGGGGCGGCCCACGCTCGTCTGCGGCAGCGCGGGATGCGGCAAAACGCTATTGGCCGCGGAATTTCTTGTGCGCGGCGCGGCGCAATTCGGCGAGCCCGGCGTGTTGATGGCTTTCGAGGAAACGGAAGCGGAGTTGAAGGCCAACGTCGCGTCACTTGGATTTGATTTGGACGGCCTGGTCCGGCGCAAAAAAATTGTCATCGATTACGTCCACATCGAGCCGAGTGAAATCCAGGAGAGCGGCGAGTACGACCTGGAAGGGCTGTTCGTCCGGCTCAATCATGCCATTGATTCCATCGGCGCCAAACGGGTGGTGCTGGACACGCTGGAGGCGCTGTTCTCCAGCCTGGCCAACGAGGCCATCCTGCGCGCCGAGCTGCGCCGGCTCTTCCGCTGGCTCAAGGTCAAGGGTGTGACCGCCGTCATCACGGCCGAACGCGGGCGCGAACAGTTTACGCGCCATGGGTTGGAAGAATATGTGTCGGACTGCGTCATCCTGCTCGACCATCGGGTCAATGACCAGATTGCCACGCGGCACCTGCGGGTGGTGAAATATCGCGGCGCGCGGCACGGCACCAACGAATTTCCCTTTCTCATCAGCAACGAGGGCATCAGCGTGCTGCCCATCACGTCGCTGGGACTGAACCACAAAATCTCAAGCGCGCGGATTGCCACTGGCATCCCCCGGCTCGATGCGATGCTGGGCGGGCGGGGATTTTTCCGCGGCAGCAGCATCCTCCTCACGGGCACGCCCGGCACCGGCAAGACCATCGTCGCCGCCAACTTCGCCCAGGCGGCCGCCCGGCGCGGTGAACGCGTGCTCTTTTTTTCGTTCGAGGAATCGCCCAACCAGATCATCCGCAACATGCACTCCATCGGGTTGCGCCTGGAGCCGCTGGTCAAGCAAGGCCTGCTGCGGTTTCACTCGGCGCGCCCTTCGCTCTACGGCCTGGAAATGCACCTGGCGACGATGTTCAAGGAGATCGCCACGTTCAAACCCGCCGTCGTCATCGTGGATCCGATCACCAGCCTGATGGACGCGGGCACCGACTCCGAAAGCAAGGGGATGGTGACACGGCTGATTGATTACCTGAAAGGCGGACAAGTCACCTCGCTTTTCACCAGCCTGACACAGGGCGGCCACTCGCTGCAACAAAGTGAAATGGCCATGTCCTCGCTGATGGATTCCTGGCTGTTGCTGCAGGACTTCGAAGGCAACGGCGAGCGCAACCGCGTGCTCTACGTGCTCAAGGCGCGCGGCATGGCGCACTCGAACCAAATCCGCGAGTTCCTGATTTCAGACCGGGGCATCGACCTCGTGGACGCCTACATCGGCCCCAGCGGTGTGTTGACCGGCTCGGCCCGCGCCGCGCAGAACTCCCTGGAGAAAGCTGCCATCCTGGCCAGCCAGCAGGAATCCGCCCGCCGCAAGCGCGAGCTCGAGCGCAAACGCGAAGCGATCGAACGGCAGATTAGCGGGCTGCGCTCCGATTACGAAAGCGAAACGATGGAACTGCGTCGCGTGGACGAACAGGTCGGGACGCGGGCGCTCGCGCTGACCACCGAGCGGGCGGCCTCCGGCCGTTTGCGCCAGGCGGACGCCAAGGCGTCAGTCAGCACACGGGGCGGCTCCAGGAACGGGAAGAATGAGAGAATCCACCGATGAAAACCAAAAAGTTAAAACGACGCGCCCCCCGCGCCAAGCGCCGGCCGGCCAAACTCTGGCAACTGCGCCTCTATGTGACCGACTCGACGTCCAAATCGGTGGCCGCGTTCACGAACTTAAAGAAAGTTTGCGAAAGCCAGCTTAAAGGTTGTTATCGCATCACGGTGATCGATTTGGTGAAGCATCCCGAACTGGCCAAAGGCGACCAAATCCTGGCCGTTCCCACGGTGGTGCGCAGGTTGCCGCACCCCGTACGAACCATCATTGGCAGTCTTTCAAATACCGCGCACTTACTCGTTGGCTTGGATGTGCGCCCGGCAGTTTAACCGCGATAACATCCTGAAGAAAACCAATGCCAGTCGTTCAACAAAGGTTATTACTGCGTCCCTGGTCACCCGGCCAGCGGGCAAGTACGTCTTGCGACTGTTCGTGGCCGGGGCCACGGCGCGGTCGCGCCAGGCCATCCTGCACGTCCGTCGTCTGTGCGAGACCGAACTGAAAGGCCGCTGCAAACTGGAAGTGATCGATATCTACCAGCAGCCCAAGCTGGCGCGCGACCACCAGATCGTCGCGACCCCGACGCTGATCAAGGAACTTCCCCGGCCGGTGCGCCGGTTTATCGGCAACCTGGCGAATACCGCCGGCCTGTTCATCGAGTTAAGATCCGACCCAGAAGGTAGAATCGCCGTGTGAAAACGACCCGCCACAAAATCTCCGTCCGCCCTGCCCCGTCCCGCGAACTCGTCGATCTTCGCGCCCGCCTGGCCGACACCTTGGAAACACTCCGGGCCATCCGCGCCAACGAGGTGGATACGGTGGTCGTCGCGGGCAAACAGGGCGACCAGGTCTTCACGCTGCAAGGCGCCGAGCACGCCTACCGCGTGCTGATCGAATCCATGAACGAAGGCGCTCTGACGCTGACGGTGGACAAAACGATCCTCTATGCCAACCAGTGCTTCGCCAAAATGGTCAAATGCCCGCTGGAGCAGGTGACGGGCGGTTCCTTTCGCCGCTTCATCTCCGTCGAAGACCGGGCCCTGCTCCGACCACTCATCAGGCGGGCCAATAAATCCGGCTCCAAAATCCAGATGCTGCTCAAGGCCAGCGATGGTTCGCAAATGCCGGTGCAAATTTCCATCCGGCTGCTGGCCAAGAACGGTTTCAAGCACGCGCCGGTCGGCCTGGTGGTGACGGACATGACCGAGGCCCGGCGCAACGAGGAAATGCTGCGGGCCTTGACCCATCGCGTGGTGCAAGTGCAGGAAACCGAGCGCGGGCGCGTGGCCCTCGAGTTGCACGACGACATCACCCAGTTGCTCGTCGCCGTCCTCTTTCGCAGCCAGGCCCTGGCGGACAAACTTTCGGCCCGCGACGGGCCGGCCAAGAAAGAGGCGATGAAACTCCGCGAGATGCTCGGCCAGGCGGCCAAGGAAGTGGAGCGCATCTCGCGCAATCTGCGGCCGAGTGTCCTGGACCAGCTGGGCCTCGTCGCCGTCCTGCGCGACACGAGCACGGAGTTTGCGCACCGGACGGGCGTGCCCGTCAAGCTGGCCTGCGTGCAGTTGATCGCGCGGCTGCCCGCCGACACCGAACTGGCACTCTACCGTATTCTCCAGGAAGCGTTGAAGAACGTGGAAAAGCACGCCCACGCCCGCCAGGTTACCGTGCACCTGACGAAGCAGGGCTCTTTCGTGCAGTTGGCGATCACCGACGACGGGATCGGCTTTGACCACCGGGCCAGACGAAAAGGAAAAGGCCTCGGCATGCTTGGCATGCGTGAACGAGCGACCTATGTCGGGGGCACCCTCAAGATCAAATCCGCCCGCCGCGCCGGCACGGAAATTGAGGTGCTCATTCCCCTGCTGCCCATGGCCACGGCGGCCAGCCGGTAGGGTTTTACCGCATCGCTATTTCGTGAAAACAAGCGTCCAATATCGAGTGCAAACGGTTGCTTCAACCCGTGGCCAAGTCACTGACCGCTAGATGACAAATGGAAACGCACCATTGATGAAGGACGCCCACACGAGATTATATGCCCGCTACCTGGCGGCGCTCCGCACCCACCTCGGTCATAAAAGCCTGGAGAACGGCGATAGCGCGCAAGGGTTGGGTCGCGCCGCCTTGGCCGGCGGACTGGCGACCCTGGATCTGGCCGTCATGCACGAGCAGGCGGTGTTTGCCCTGGCCGCGTCGCACGATTTTGCCAGCACCCATAATGGCGTGCTGAAGCAGGCCGGATATTTTTTCACCCAGGCGCTCATCCCGCTGGAAGCAGCCCAGCGCGCCACGCGCGAGACCAACCGGCATTTGCAACAGCACAACGAGACGTTGCGCCTGCACACCGCGGCCTTGGCCAGTGGCAACCTCCGGCTGGAACGCGAAGTCGCACGACGCAAGGCCGGCGAAGGCACCATCCGGAAAGGCAAGGCGCAGTACAAAGAACTTTTTTTGAAGTCTCAGGTCATGCAGAGAAAACTCCGCCAGCTGACGCGCCAGATTATTTCGGCACAGGAAGACGAGCGAAAGCAGATCAGCCGTGAACTGCATGACGGGGTCGTGCAAACCCTGATCGGCATCAACGTCGAACTGGCCGCCCTGGGCGAGGGAGCCGCCGTTGGCCGGCAGGCCTTGAAGGCAAAAATCGCCCGCACCCAGCGGCTGGTGACAAACTCCGTGAATGCGGTCCACCGGTTCGCCCGTGAACTGCGGCCGGCCGTGCTGGACGACCTCGGGCTGATCCCGGCCCTCCACGCGTACAACAAAAGCCTGGCGGCGCGAAAAAAAATCAAGATCAAGCTGACCGCCTTTGGCGGCGTCGAGGCTATGGGCAGCGCCAAGCGAACCGTGCTGTTTCGCGTGGCCCAGGAAGCCCTCACCAATGTCGCCCGCCATGCGCAGGCCACCCAGGTCAGGATGAGCATCACCGAAATCTCGGGCGCCATCCGGATGGAGATCAGCGACAACGGAAAATCATTCCAGGTCGATAAAATCCTCTCGGCCAAAAACCACAAACGCCTGGGCCTGGTCGGCATGAGAGAACGGGTCGAAATGGTCGGCGGAAGCCTGACCATCGAGTCCGTACCCGGCAAAGGCACAACCGTGCGCGCCGAAGTCCCCTTTACCCAGGAAAAAACCAAAAAATGACCTCTCCAAAACAAATCACTGTCCTGCTGGCCGAAGATCACGCCGTCGTGCGCCAGGGCCTGTGCGCGCTGCTCAACGCGGACGGACATTTCAAAATGGTCGGCGAGGCGAAGACGGGGCGTGAAGCGGTGGAAAAGGCCAAGGCCCTTCAGCCCGATGTCATCCTGATGGACATCGCCATGCCCGTGCTCAATGGCCTGGAAGCGACACGGCAAATCCTGACCGCGAATCCCGCCGCCAAGGTGATCATCCTCTCCGCGCACAGCGACGACGAGTACATCGAGCGCATGAACGCGGTGGGTGCAGTTGGATTCCTCGAAAAACAAACCTCCGCCGACGTCCTGACCAAGGCGATCCGCGAAGTGGCCAAGGGTAATAAATTTTTCAGTCCTTCCATTGCCAAGCGCATGAGCGATAACCAAAACAAGCCGCGCGATCGGGACGGTTTGGTTAAAGTCAACGCCACCCGCCTGACTTCCCGCGAGTCCGAGGTGCTTCAACTGGTGGCCGAGGGTTCAGCCAACAAACAGGTCGCAGCCGCACTCGGCATCAGCATCAAGACCGTTGAGAAACACCGGCAGCATCTCATGGACAAATTAAATATTCACGATACGGCCGGCCTGACCCGCTATGCGATTTCCGCCGGCGTCATCGAAAATAGCGTCCAGCTGACGATTATCTGAGGCGGCGTTCCGCCGGGTGGCAGTTAGTATTTGGTAATTGGTAATTGGTAATTCGAGTTCGGCGTTTGAACGTTGAATGTTGGACGTTGGCGGGCTCCGCCCGTCGCGGCCGCCGCGTACTTACTACACCCCATAGTAGTTGGAGCCATGACCGACTATTTTGACCGCTGGATTTAAGCCGACGTCACCTCGTCCGACTTCAGCCGTCCACCTAAAACAACCAACCGCAATCTTATGAATATGAAAACAAACCTCAAAATCCTGGCGATCCTCACTTGCCTTGCAACCAGCACTGGCGCTTATGCCCAAGTCGTGGGCTTCATTCGTCCGGAATTATCGTATAACTTCCCCACCATTAGCGTGCCGCACAATCCCGAAATCAGCCTGAAAGATTCATTTGGCTACTCGTTGGACGGCGGTGTTTTGCTCGGCGCGCAAAACGAGCATGAAATCGGTCTTTCGCTCGGCATCCTGAATTTCTCGATGTCTGCCCATGGTATCCAGGGAGTGACGACGTTTTCCGGAATGGTAAAAACGATACCGATCATGGCAAATTATCGTTACTATTTCGGAGCCAAGGGCGACCCGGTGCGTTTCTATCTGGCTCCCTCGTTAGCCTACACCAGGGTTCAGGTCGATGTGACAACCTATGGACCAAGCGGTATCGCCTGGGGCCGCTCAACCAGCACCGACTTCACTTGGGCTGCGGGGCTCGGCATGCTGATCAAGGTGGCAACCAGAGTTGATATAGATATCGGCTATAGATTTCAAGGCGAACTCAAGGAGTCCGTGACCGGCACGGAAATAAGGATGCATACCGTATACACTGGCGTAAACATCCGGTTCTAAGCAACGCGCGGGCCAAAGAGGAGACATGGCCGGCAGAAGGCGCGCGATGCGCCAATCTGCCGGGGCAAGGGGCACGCCCCTATTCGCGACCAGGGCCCGATAAAGGATCTTCGCGACATTCCGCCGGGTAGTTGGCGGGTGGTAGTTCACTGCAGGGCATTTTCGATTTAATTGGTCACATCGGCATGCCTTTGCGACCCATCCTTTATTTTGTCATTCCGAGCCGTGCGAGGAATCTCTCCTGTTCTTGTCGATTTCAATTTCGGAGATTCCTCGCACGGCTCGGAATGACAATTTCACCCGTCATGATTTTATTTAAACCGAAACTGCTCTAGCCCCGCGTGCTGCCTGTTACTTGTCACTTGATACTTGGGCCTTCGGCCTGTGGCCGCCCGCCGCAGTATACTTACTCCACCCCATTATTACTACACCCCATAGAAATTCCGGCCGAGACCGACTATTTTGATCACTGGATTTAAGCCGACGTCACCTCGTCCGCTTTCAGCCAGCTCAAAAAAAGTCTCACATGAAAAATTATCGCTCGATACTCACATCGGCCCTCGTGGCCCTCACGGTTTTCGCTGGCCTCCCAGCCCGCGCCGACAACATGGCGTCCATCGCCATCACCCCCGCGACTGGGGTTGTCACACTCACTCCGCGCTGGGCCCTCGGTGGCAGCCTGGCGGGCTTCCATTATATGGCCCAGGATTTGTCCTTAGGTGGAGGCGCCAGTCAATTCTACTCGATCAAAAGCACGGTCATTCCGGCTGGCGGCGATATTTCCGCGTTCACCCGCTATATTGCGGCGTCGGGTGCTTCGACCACCCACGCGGATATCGGCAGCAAGCTCACCCCGAATTATTATTCGGCCCTGACCTCGGCCGATCCTGATGTCGGTTACGGTGCGGTTAATTTCTATTTAATCCATCACAAGTCGACCGGGGACTATTTTACGGTCATTAAACCGAGTTCCGGCACCGCTTCGTCGGTCACCGATTTGAAGCCCATGTCCGGTCCAGGCGGGCCGGCCACGTTGGGCGCCAGCGGCTACTTTGGCCTGACCTTCGCGGCCGCCAATCTGGGCTATGGTCTCGATTTTTTCTACTACCTCCGCACCGATCCCGTCACCGGATTCAGCGTGTTTGGCACGCTCGACCCGGCCCTGCTCAACACCTCCGCCGATCAATTCAATTTGGGCTTGGGCGGTCATAACGCGCTGGAATTTACCGGCACCGATGTCGGCTACGGCACAAACAAGATGTATTTTCTCCGGCTGGACCCAGTCACGAGTTTCACGATTTTGGGAACGCTTGATCCCGGCACCGGCAAGTCTTCGGATATCGCCAACCTCGGCAGCGTCTTCTCGACGCTGACCTTCGTTCCCGGCGACGTAAGTTTTGGCACCAACCAATTCTACACGACCGGCGCGGTCAACACGACCTGGCAGTCGGTCAGCTTCGCCGCCATCGCCGACCGGTTGCTCAGCGACGGTTCGTTCACGGTCTCTCCGTCGGCCAGCTCCGGTTTGCCAATTACGCTCACCGTGGTGGCCGGTTCAACCGGCGCGGCGACAATCAGCGCGCCCGTTGCCGGCGTCTTCACGGTCACGCCGACCGCGGGAGGCATCATCACCTTGCAAGCCACGCAGGTCGGCGCCACGACCCCCACTCCCTATGAATTTAACATGCTACGTCAGAGTTTCCAGGTTTCCGTGACCGCCTTGCCGGTGTTCAGCCCGGTGGCAGGAACGTACACCAGCGCGCAGTCGGTCGCGATCACCTCGACCACAGCCGGCTCCTCCATCCGTTACACGACCGACGGCAGCACCCCGAGCGAGACCCTTGGCACACTCTATACTGTTGCCGTGCCGATCAACGTATCCACCACGCTCAAAGCCATCGCCTACAAGACCGGATTGGCCGATAGCGCCGTAGCCACCGCCGTCTATATCATTAACATTCCGGGTACGGTGTCCGCACCGGTCTTCACTCCGGCCGGCGGCACTTTTTCCACTTCGCAAGCGGTAACCATCGCCTCGTCGACCAGCGGCGCCTCGATCCGTTACACGACCGATGGCAGCACCCCAAGTTCAGTCCTTGGCACAGTCTATTCCGGTACCATTACGGTCAGCACAACCACGACGATCAAAGCCATCGCCTATAAGATTGGCTCGACCGATAGCGCCGTGAACAGCGGTGCCTTCACCGAACTGCCCGTCGCCCCGGTCAACCCCGTCGTGCTGCCCAACCAGCCGGTCACGACTGGCCACACCGTGACCTATGTCGCCTCGGTTACGGGCAATCCCGCTCCCACCATCCAATGGCAGGTTTCGACCGATGGCGGCATAACCTGGACCAATCTGAGCAACAACAGCTCCTACAGTGGAGTCACGACCAGCACTCTGACCATCACGGGCAGTGCCGCTCTCAATGGCGATGAATACCGCTATATTGCGACCAACGCCAGTGGCTCGGTCACAAGCAATTCGGCAACCTTGACCGTCGTCGCGGCCCAGTTCCCTGGTCCGAGCTGCATCGTGGTTGACTCCGCCGGCAATCTCTACGTCGGCGACTCCAACAACAATACGATCCAAAAAATCACCACGGCTAATGTCGTGAGCACGCTCGCTGGCACCTCCGGCACCGCCGGTTCGACCGACGGCACTGGCGCGAGCGCCCTCTTCCGCCAACCCGGCGGCATCACGATTGATTCCAGCGGCAATCTCTATGTGGCCGATACCGCCAATTTCGAAATCCGCAAAATCACTTCCGCCGGTGTGGTCACGACCTTGGCCGGCTCCGCTGCGAACCCGAGCTATAAAGACGGAACGGGCACCGCCGCCTTTTTCAACACGCCCATCGGCATCTCCATTGATTCCACGGGCAACCTCTACGTCGCTGATTCGGCCAATGATGTCATCCGCAAGATCACCCCGTCCGGTGTCGTGACGACCTTTGTCGGCACTGCCAACGTGACCGGCTTTGTCGACGGAACCGGCCTCGCCACCACGTTCAATGCCCCTGCGGGCGTGGCCGTGGACAGCGCGGGCCTCACCTACGTGGCGGATACCACAAACGACACCTTGCGCAAAAGCACGACCGGCGGTGTGGTCACCACCCTCGCCGGCCTGGCGCAAACCACCGGATCTAGCAATGGCCTGGGCAACAGCGCCCTCTTCAGCCTTCCGACCGGCCTGGCCGTCGATACCTCTGGCAATATCTATATGGCGGATACGGCCAATTCGACCATCCGCAAGATCACCCCTGGCGGTGTCGTCACCACCCTGGCTGGCTTGGCCGGGATGGCCGGCCTGCAGGACGGCACGGGTAGCAACGCATACTTCAACATGCCCAAGGGGCTCACGGTTGACGTCTCGGGCAATGTCTGGGTCGCCGATACCGGCAACGCCGCCATCCGCAAGATCACTCCCGCCGGTGTCGTCACCACCTTGGTCGTTACTTCCGCGCCCGCGACAACGCCCGCGACAACAACTCCCATTACCTCCAACCTGACCCAGGGTGACCACAGTGGCGGCGGCGCCTTCGACAGCTGGTTCATCCCGGCCCTCGGAGCCCTCGCCTGCTTGCGCCGGCGTTTCCGCAAACGCTCGCAAAGCTGAGATTATCTCTCCCGAAAATATCAAGCCCGCTCTCCCGAGCGGGCTTTTTTTCTGGCGGCAAATTTCGATTTTTCCTCGGCAGCCTATTTGAACATGCTCGATTTAAAGCATTTTTGGTTTAGATCGACCCATTACGGGAGAAATTGTCATTCCGAGCCGCGCGAGGAATCTCTGCTGTTCTTGTCGATTTCGTTTTCAGAGATTCCTCGCGCGGCTCGGAATGACAAAGGGAAGGCATGCTTTAAAACTTTTCCGAATGCGGACAGCTGAGAAAGCCGGACGCGGGCGCTGATGGCCGACCCTGTCAGCTTGCGCAGTTCTGAGTGGAGCGCTGCCTACCGCGCCACGGCCGCTTGCTCCGGCACTCCACCATCCGGCAAGAGTTCATTAATCGCCGCAATCAGCACCTCATTGGAAAACGGCTTTGCGAGCACCCTCGCGGCACCCATGAGCTTGGCCATGCGAAGATAGTCCGCTGCTTTTTGTCGCCCGCCACCGGAGATCGCGATGATCTTCACCGGCGGAACCTGATTTGCCCGCAGCTTGATCAAAACCTCGAGGCCTTCTTTCTCTGGCATCACGATGTCGGTGATCACCAGGTCGGCATTGGCGCGTTTGAACAACTCCAGCCCCTCCTTGCCATTGCGAGCCTCAATCACGTTGTGGCCAAAATGAATGAGAGTCAGGCGCAGCATGGTGCGGACTTCGTTGTCGTCTTCGATGAGTAGGATTCGAGCCATGATCAGGTCAGGGCTTTGGCCGCAAGGGCCCCGGATACCGCTGTTCCCAGCGCGTGGAGGTTGATGGGCTTGAGCAAGAGTTGGCGAACGCCCGCCGCCTCGAGCACCTCAGGCGTAAGGGACACGCTGTAGCCGGTCATCAGGATGACGGGCAAACCGGGCTGGATTTTTCGGAGCTGACTCGCAAGAAGAATGCCGCTCATGCCGGGCATGGACTGGTCCGTCAGCACTAAGGCAAAGCGCTGCGGCGCGGCGCGAACCATGGCGAGCGCGGCCGCAGGCCGCGTCGTGACCTCCACCTTGTAACCAAGCTCAAGCAGTATTTTTTGGCCCAGCTCGATGAGCAGTTCCTCGTCATCGACCACCAGGATCCTTTCGCCATTGCCGCGAGACATGGATCTCTCTTCGGCCAGCGTTGCCGCCACCGCCACGCCGGCATACGCAGGAAAATAAAGGTGGAAGATCGAACCCTCGCCGGGCTGGCTGTAAACTGTGACCACACCGTCGTGGCCGTCCATGATGCTACTCACCACCGCCAGGCCCAACCCCGTGCCCTCGCCAGACAGTTTCGTGGTGAAGAACGGCTCGAAAATCCGCCGCAGCGTCGCCGGATCCATGCCACTCCCGGTATCGCTGACGGAAATGCGCGCGTAAACGCCCGGTCGCAGCCGGGGTTGCGTCGCCGCATGCGCCGCATCGACCACGCACCGCTCCAGGTTCACTTGCAGCCGGCCGGAGAAGTCTTTCATCGCATGCCACGCATTGGTTCCGAGGTTCATCAGGACTTGGTAGATTTGGTCGGCGTTCGCGAGCACGGTGGGCACGTCCGTCGCAACCGACGTGTCGAACTCAATACCCAAGGGAATGGTCGCACGCAAAAGCTCGATGCTTTCATTCACGACCGGCAGCAGGTTGATCGGCAGCCGCTCCTCTGGCTGCTGGCGGCTGAAAGTGAGAATCTGCCGCACGAGAGCGCTGGCGCGATTCGCCGACTTGAGCACCGCGCCGAGATGCCCGCGCACTTCGGGATTTTCCTTCAGGATCAACTGGGCGAGCTGGGTATAACCGAGAATGGCGGACAGGATGTTATTGAAATCATGCGCAATGCCGCCGGAGAACTGGCCGAGCGCCTCCATTTTTTGCGCCTGCAGGTATTGCGCGTCGCGCCGCTTGCGCTCGGTGATATCGCGGGCGATCACCTGCACTTCCTGGTGATCGCAAAAATCAAACGCGATGGAGGCCACCTCGACATCCACGGCGAGTCCGTCGAGCCGGATGAACTTCATCTCGGAAGGCGGCAAGGGCTGGTCATTGAGGATTTTCTGCTGCCGCTCGCGCACGAGTTCGAGATAGTCGCGATGGATAATATCCAGTGCCGGTCGACCAAGCAATTGCGCCGGATCGGTTGCCCCCATCAGCCGGTAGAAAGCCTCGTTGACGAAGGTGATGAGGCCATCGACATGCACGAAGTGCGCGTCGGGGGAAAACATAAGCATCTTGTGATACCGCTCCTGGCTCTCACGCAGCGTCGTTTGCACTTCCAGCAGCCGGCGGTAGCGGTTCAGGCGCGTGATACTATGCACGCGCGCACGCAGCTCGGCGCGATTGAAGGGCTTCGTGACAAAGTCATCGGCACCGGCCTCGATGCCGGCGAGCCGCGACGCCTGGTCGTCAAGCGCGGTGACAATAATTACCGGGACTTCAGCAAGGCGTGGATCCGCGCGCAGTCGGCGGCAGACTTCGTAGCCGTCCATGCCGGGCATCATGACGTCGAGCAGCACGAGGTCGGGCAGTGTCTCTGCGGCCAGTCGCAAGGCCGTGAGCCCGTCAGCTGCCTCGACGAGCCAGTAGTTCTCATGGTTGAGAAGTTCGCGGAGCGTCTCACGGTTGGCACCGATATCGTCAACAATCAGGATGGTGGCGGGCTGGTTCATGGGCAGCGAGGGGATTACGGCATGGCTCCCTTGTTCGACAGCCGTCTCTTCACCAACTCCGCCAGTGACTTCAGGTTCACCGGCTTGCTCATATACTCCGTTGCCCCCGCCTCGAGACAGCGTTCGCGGTCGCCCGGCATCGCCAAGGCCGTGAGAGCCACGAGGGGAATGGCTTTCATCGCTGCATCCGCCCGGATTTCCCGGATGGCGGTCAATCCGTCCATCACGGGCATCTGGATATCCATCAGGATCAACGCCGGGTGCAATTCGCGCGCGAGCTTCACGGCGATCGCTCCGTTGATCGCGTAGGCCATCGCATAACCCTTGTCCTCCAGGTAGCCACCGATGGTCTGGACATTGGCCTCGTTGTCCTCGGCAAGCAGGACCAGGGGGCCGGTCGGAGCCGGCGGCGCGACACTGGGCGGAATGGGGGGGAGCGGCACGGCATCGCGCTGGAGAAAATCGGCCAGCTGCGCGCGTGTGACCGGCTTGGTGAAGTGCGCCACCGCCCCGAGCGCCCGGGATCGTTCCGGTTCATCGACCACGGAGACGACGGCCACGGGAATGTCCCGTGTGCCGGGGTGCTCCTTGAGCCGCGCCAGCACCACCCAGCCGCTTTCACCGGGCAGCTGGATGTCGAGCAGGATGACATCAGGCCGCTCGCGCAACGCCATCTCCACGGCATCGTCGCCGCTGGCATGGAGCACAGCTTCGAGGCCCAGTTCAGTGAGATAATTCACGAGGATCGCACCCGACGTGGGATCGTCCTCGATGATCAACGCCCGATGGCAGCCTCGGCGATCCGTCTCATTTTTAGACACCCCTTTTTGCACCGGCGCGCGCGCGGCGATTTGCGGCACGGTCACAATAAAGCGGCTGCCTTTGCCGGGTTCGCTTTCGAGCGTCACGCTGCCGCCGTGCAACTCCACCAGTTTTGCCACCAGCGCCAGGCCCAATCCCGTGCCCTCCTGGGCGCGAGTGAGGCCGGAATCGATCTGCGTAAAAGCGCGGAAGAGTTTTTGTTCGTTCTCCGGCGCGATGCCGATGCCGGTGTCCCACACCATGAATCGCATCACCTCTTCGCCCTTCGGCGCGGCCACCGTCAGTCCGATGCGTCCGCCCTCCGGCGTGAACTTCACGGCGTTGGTGAGCAGGTTGACGAGGATTTGCTTGAGCCGTTTCGGGTCGGCCGAAAATTTTTCCAAACGGTTGTCATGCTCGAAGGCGACGCTGATGTCTTTTTGCATCGCTTGCGTCCGCACAAACACGAGGCAGCTCTCGCAGAATTCCTTGACGTTGATCATATCCGGATTCAGCTCCAAGTTACCGGACTCGATCTTGGACAGGTCGAGGATATCGTTGATGAGCGTAAGCAAGTGCGTGCCGCTCGTCGAAATGGTGGTGACGGACTTGAGCTGGCGCGGGGTGAGCGAAGCGGAGACTTGTTCAAGGAGCGCTTCGCTCAATCCGAGGATGGCGTTGAGCGGCGTGCGCAGCTCATGGCTCATGTTGGCGAGGAACTCGTCCTTGAGCCGGCCGGTCTGGTCCAACTCGGCGTTGGCGCGGCTCAATCCATCGTGCGCCAGGCGCAAGGCGACTTCCGCGGCTTTCTTCTCCGTCACGTCGCGCGCGGAGGCGAACACCCCTTGCAGCCTTCGCTCCCGGTCATAAAAAGTGGCCGCATTGTAGGACACCAGGGTTTCCTTGCCGTCCCGGGCCCGGGCAGTGAGCTCATAATCGGCGATTTTCCGTTCGCTCAGCACCAGCGTGATGGCCGCTTTGGCCCGCTCCGGGTCGGTGAAGCAGTTCTTGAACGGTGCGCCAATTAATTCGTCGCGCGTGCAGCCCGTGAGCGTGACCATCTGGTTGTTGACATCGGTGATGATGCCGAGCGGATCGGTGGTCATCAGCGCGTCGATATTCGACTCGATGAGGGAGCGGGTGTAGAACTGCTGGTTCCGCAACCGCTGGTCGAGCTTCAGCCGCTCTTCTTCAATCTCCCGGCGCGCCGTGTTGTCGGTGCCGATCAGCAAATAGCCGATGATCGTTTTCTGCGCATCGCGCAGCGCCGTGACGGAGACGACGGCGGGAAACCGGCTGCCGTCCTTGCGGATGTAGGTCAGCTCGTAGATGTCCTCGATCCCGCGGGAGGCCTTGAAGACCAGGGCTTCAAAGCCCGGGGCAATGGTGGTGGCCAATTCGGCGCTCAGCGCTTTGGCGCGCGCGATCACTTCCTGCGGGTCGGAAATATCGGCCGGGGTGATCTTGTTCAGCACGTCCGCCGCCGCGTAGCCGAGCATGCACTCGGCGCCGACATTGAAGATCTGGATAACCCCCTTCGCATCGGTGGCGATGCTCGAGAAATAGGCGCTGTTAAAAATCGCGGACTGCAGGGCCCCCGCCTTGAGCAGGGCTTCTTCCGCCCGCTTGCGCGCGGTGATGTCCTGGAAAAGAATGGAAACCCGGCGATCGGCTGCGTCGCCGAATCGTTGGGCGCTCACTTCGAACCAACGATTCAACGCTCGCGCTTCATTCACAAAATGCGCCGATTCGCCGGTTACGGCGACCTTGCCGTAAAGCTCAAACCAATATTCCTCAAGCTCTGGCGCCAGCTCGCGGATTCGTTTTCCCTTCGCGTCCGTCAAGCCGGTTTGCTTTTCAAACGCCTTGTTTGTTTCCAGGAAGCGATAGTCGATCGCCCTGCTGTCCGCATTGAACAGGACTTCGATGAGGCAAAATCCTTCAAACATCGTATTGAAGAGCGTGGTGTAACGCTCTTCGCTCTGCTGCAGCGCATGCTTGATTTGATTCCGCACGGTGTTGTCCGTACCGATCAAAAGATAGCCAATGATGGCGCCGTTCTCATCGCGCAGCGCCGTGACAGAGACGACGGCGGGAAACCGGCTGCCGTCCTTGCGGATATAGGTCAGCTCGTAGATATCCTCGATCCCGCGGGAGGCCTTGAAGACCAGGGCTTCAAAGCCCGGCGCAATGGTGGTCGCCAGTTCGGCGCTCAGGGTTTTGGCGCGCGCGATCACCTCTTGCGGGTCGGAGATGTCGGCCGGGGTGATCTTGTTCAGGACATCCACCGCCGCGTAACCAAGCATGCGTTCGGCGCCAACATTGAAAATCTGGATGACACCCTTCGCATCGGTGGCGATGCTCGAAAAATTGGCGCTGTTGAGGATCGCGCTCTGCAACGCTCCCGCTTTAAGCAGGGCATCCTTGTTCCGGGCTTCGGTGATAACCTCGGCTATGCCGACCGGAAGATTTTTGGCTTCCTTGGAAGCCGAAGCGGGAGTTTTCATCAGTTTACTTCGTAAAAGCGTGGCCCGTGAGGGCATCCCATCGTGCAACTGAAGGTATCTTCGACCATAGGGTTGCTTCTATGGAGTGTTACCCTACCTCCGGCCGCAGTTCAGCGTTGGGCGTTGGGTACTCGACCTGTCCTCCGTAGTCCTGAGCTTGCCGGTGGTGAGCTCGCCGAACCCGTCGAAGCGGCGAAGGAGGATGTTCGCGCCGCGGACTCTTGTTACTTGTCACCTGACATCTGGCACTTCGATACCGAGCAGGGTAACGCCCCATATCGACAGCGGCGCCGGTAGCGTAGTCTCCACACCTAAGATTATGAAAACCAAAAATCTGTTAGCCCTGTCCCTATTCATCGCGGGCCCCATCGCCCTGTTCGCTTCGTCTGATACCGATCGCAAGATCGAGGATGCCGCCAAGGCGTCTTATAACTACCGCACCGTTCTTGAAGACCATGTCAACGTGAGCGCCACCGACGGCGTCGTCACCCTCACCGGCACCGTGCAGGACAAGGACGACAAGGATCTCGCCGCCGACACCGTGGAAAATCTTCCCGGCGTCCTCAGCGTGGACAACCAGATCAAGGTCGAACCGGCGTATCCCGAGCACTCCGACAGCTGGATGGCTTGGAAGATTCGCGGCACGCTCCTGGTGCACGCCAATGTCAGCGCCATCGACACAAAAATTGTCGTCAAAGATGGCATCGTCACCCTTTCGGGCACGACGCAGAATGCCGCGCAAAAAGACCTGACCGAGGCTTATGCCAAGGATATCGATGGCGTGAAGTCGGTGACGAATGACCTCGTGGTTACTCCTCCCCCGGCCGACCAGCAGACCGTCGGTGAGAAAATCGACGACGCGTCCATCACCAGCCAGGTGAAATACGCCCTGCTCAGCCACAAGTCCACCAGCGCGATCGAAACCCATGTCACCACCACCGAAGGCGTGGTCCACGTCACCGGCGAAGCCGATTCCGATGCCGAGAAATCCCTCGTCACCAAGCTCGCCCAGGATGTCCGCGGCACCAAGTCCGTGACCAACGACATGACGGTGAAGAGCTGAGTCCCTCCCACTTGCCGCGTCACGCGGCAGTTTTATCGAACGCATGCGGCCAACCCAGGTTGGCCGCATGTTTTCCAGCTAAAGCGAAAAGCTAATTAAAATCCTCCAACCTTCGATCAAATGAACAACGTCCTCCCCTTCGCGCCGGCCGGCCGCATTTCCTCCGATTTAGGCTCCAGCCTCTATTCGGATCACATGCTCGCCGAATTGCTGGCCCTGCAGGAAGGGATGATCGCGCAGCTTCGCCTCGAGCGCCTGCGGATCGCCGACACCGCCGATTTCCTTACCGATATGGTCGATCATTTTCTCACCGGCGTCATCGACCAGCATGAAAAGGCCGCCGCGCTGCTTCGGACGCAGCTTGAAAATCATCCGGCCGAAACGCCCAACGACGGGCAAAATTGTCATTCCGAGCCGTGCGAGGAATCTCTGCTGTTTTTGTCGATATCATTTCCGGAGATTCCTCGCACGGCTCGGAATGACAAAACAAGGGATGTGTCCCCAATGGCATGCTGATGGGGCCAATTAAATTGAAAATGCCCTGAGTCGTTCCCCGCCATTTTACGTCAGCGCAACGCCATCCATCCACGTCGGAAAACTTTAAATACTGCATGTCGCCAAAAATTAAAAGCCGATCCACCAACGAGAAAACCTCGGTCATCACCATCCAGCCTCCCGTGCTGCATGACGTGACCAACCAGACGGCCTCGGCCAAACCGGCCTCGCGCCGTGCCTTGATGGCCACGCAACCCGCCTCGGGAATCGCGAACCATGCCCGGCATCACGTGTCTAGACGGACGCAATCATAAGGCGGACCGCCCTCACGGAATTTATAACCAGAAAATAAGCCCACGATGAAAACAAATATTGGATTAAATGACGAAGCCCGGCTGGAAGTCGGCTCGATGCTCAACCTCCTGCTCGCCGACGAGTATGTGCTCTATGTGACCACGCGGGACTATCACTGGAATGTGACCGGCCCGGAATTTCCCAGCCTTCACAAACAGTTTGAGGGGCAGTATGAACAGATCGCGCAATGGATCGATGACGTGGCCGAACGTGCCCGCGCCATCGGCGCCGGCGCGCGCGGCAACCTGGCCGACCTGGTCAAGGCCGCCCGTTTATCGGCCGATCCCGGCATCGATTTGCCCGCCGAGCACATGCTCTCCGAGCTGCTCGCACTCCATGAGGAACTTATTGTGCAGCTCCGGGCCGACAGTGAGGCCTGCACCGAACGCTTCAAGGATGCCGGCACCGCCGACTTCCTCACCGGCTTGATGGAGCAGCATGAAAAAACCGCCTGGATGCTCCGGGCCCAGCTCGAAACCGAGGAAGAAGAAGCCTCGCAATATCAATCTCTCTCAACTCAACCCTCAAAATTATGAATAAACTCATCTCACTCGCACTCCTCGGCGGCGGAATCGCCCTCATCGTCTACGGCGTCAACGCCTCGAACTCGCTCAGCTCCGACATCTCCCGGTTCTTTACCGATTCACCCACGAACAAAGCCATCTGGATGCTGATCGGCGGGATCGTTGCCACCATCCTCGGCTTGGGCGGACTGATGCGCGGATCGAAATCAGCCTAGTCCAACCAATCAATCCTCCATTCCCATGTTAAGTTACGCTGTCATCTTCCTGCTGATCGCACTGGTCGCTGGTGTCCTCGGCTTCGGCGTCATCGCCGGCACCGCCGCCACGATCGCCAGGGTGCTTTTCCTGATCTTTCTCGTGCTCTTCATCGCCTCGTTGTTTCGCGGCAGCAAGAGCACCTGAGTCCCAGTCAATCCCGTCCGTTTAACCATCAATCTATCTTACTATGAAAAACAACAACGAAACTGCCCAGACACCCAAGGAACTCCTCAGCGAGTTGCAGACGCTCGTCAGCGAAGCCGAGGCCATGATCGCCGGCGCCGTGACCGAACATTCGGCCGACGCCTTCGACTCATTGCGTTCGCGCTTTGGTGCCGCCCAGGAGCGCTTCACCGATGCCTACACCGGGGCGCGGAAAAAGGTCATCGCCGGAGCCAAATACACCGACGAGACCATCCGGGCGAATCCCTACCAGTCGCTGGCCATCGCGGCCGGGGTCGGCCTCATCATCGGGGTGCTCGCGGGCCGCAGCAGCAAATAACCGATTCCGCCATGGAAACGGCCCCACCCGCTCCCGCGGGTTTCCTCAGTTCTTTCCGTACACTCGGTGACAGCCTGATCGCCACGGTCCAGGACCGGCTCGATCTCCTGTCCGTCGAGTTACAGGAAGAAAAATTCCGCCTGATCCAGACATTTATCTGGATCAGTGCGGCGGTTTTCACCGGCATGATGGCGATCGCGTTCGCCAGTCTCACGCTGGTTTATTTATTTTGGGCCAGCGCCCGCCTCGCCGTGCTCGGCGGGTTGACGGTTTTTTATGCCCTGGCCCTGGTCGCGATCATCATCGCGTTTCGCCGCTTTATCGCCCGCCAGCCTAGTCCGCTCTTGGCCACGCGGCAGGAAATCGGGGAAGACCGCTCATGTATCCGCAACCACAGCTAAACCGCCTGGCCGCGCACAAGGTCGCGCTACGGCGGGGCATTGCCTTGCGCCGCGCCCAATGCGCGGAAGCCGCAGCCCGGATCGCGCAGCCCGTTGAGTGGCTGGACCGGATGCTGGCCTTAATGCGGCGGATCTCGCCGCTCGTAAAGCTTGCGGCCGTGCCACTGGGCTTCCTCGCCGCGCGCGCCGTTTTTCCCCGCCGAAAGCTCCTTGGCTCGTTCGCGCGCTGGAGCCCCCTCGTCCTCAGCGCCGTGCGCGGCCTCGGCTCGGCGATAAAAACGACTCGCCGCGACGCTTGAGCCGAATCGTTCTCGTTCTCTTAATCGTTCTCATTATCGAGTACGAAAATGAGTATGAGAATGAGAACGAGGCTCTTGTGGCGCTGGCAGGCCAACACCCCATAGCGCCATCCCACGATCAAGGTTAAACTCCTTCATCGTGATCAATTATTTCTATATTAAAGAGGTAACGGAAGTCGTTCGGAAAAGGCATGGGCAGGAGGCTGAGCATATGCAAACCGTGCTGGTCAACCAGGTCACCGAAGAAAACGTCGTTTGGAATGTCGTGGTCGAGGTTTTCGGTTTGCAATGGAATCCAAGGGCCAGGCGTTGCTACGCTTGGGGCCAGCCCAAAGCTGAAGGCGGCTGGGACATCACCACCGTGCTGGAAACCCGGCCGGTCGTATCTGCTCTCACCGCGGTAACGTCAGTCATATCTGCTCTCGCAGCTGTGAAGGTTGCCCTCGCGACAAAAGCGAAGCCCTTTGCCGCCTAGTGCATTTTCGATTTAATTGGTCACATCGGGCATGCCTTTGCGACCCATCCTTTATTTTGTCATTCCGAGCCGTGCGAGGAATCTCTGCTGTTCTTGTCGATTTCAATTTCGGAGATCCCTCGCACGGCTCGGGATGACAATTTCGCCCGTCATTTTGCCGCCTAAAACACGTCCGTTATGATAGGTTGTCGGTTTGAGGCGTGCCTCGGCCGGCATAAGTTCTGCCTGTTCTCCTCCCCAACCGGTCGTTTTCCGTCATGGGTGGCAAAATTTGGTCGATTTGTGGGCCGGCGCGGCTGATGCTCCGCTTCCCCACGATCACATGAAGAAGGATGCTTTTGTCTTTGTTGTCTGCGGCGAGCGGCACGCGGCCCGGCTCAACCTCGCGCTGAAGTTTCTCAAGAAATTTTCCCGATGCGACATCATGGTGGTCAAGAATCGCGCCGGCCTGAAACTGGATTGCGACCAGGTGATCACGCCCAAGGTCCCGGCCGGGCTGGATCATCACCAGGCCAGCATCTTTCTCAAGACCTCGCTGCATAAAATCCTGGCCCGCGAACGGCGCCGGTTTTGTTATCTCGACAACGACGTGGTCGCGGTGGACCACCGCGTCGACGCGATTTTCGACCAGGCGCGCGCGCCGGTTTCGTTTGCCGCCGACCATTGCAGCCTCCGCCAGTTCAGCCGCCATGCCGTGAACTGCCACTGCACCAGCCCCGAATGCGAGCACCTCCACGCGGCCATCCACGAAAAGTTCGGGGTGAAAATAACCCCGAAGACGTGGCAGCATTGGAACGGCGGCGTCTTTGTTTTTGACGAGGCTTCGGCCGGATTCATGGAACGCTGGCACCAAAACACGCTCAGCATTTTCCAAGATCCGTACTGGCAGGTCCGCGACCAAGGCAGCCTGGTGGCCACGGTGTGGCAGCTGGGGCTGCAAAACCACCCGCTGCTGCCCCGCGATTTTAATTTTATCGTGGATCCGCTGGACCGCGTGCCCCGGGCCCAGCGCGCCACGGTGTCAGCCAGCGAATTATTCCCCAACGAAAGTTATGCCCTGCGCAACGGCACCAGCAACGGCACGAAGAAACCGCATCCGGCGTTTCTGCATTTCATCAATGGCGGCGTCGGAAAACGCGGCTGGAAAAACTGGGACGACGCGGAGTCGTTGCTGGACGCAAAAGTTTCCCGGCCGGCCCCGGCCGCCCATGGCACGAAGCCAAAAGCGCCGCGCGCCAAAACAAAACCCGCGCCAGCCGTCCGCCCGCTGTCCGCCGACAACCGCATCGTGCACGGTTTGTGGATCGGCCCCACCCTCTCGAAGATGGAGCTTCTCACCATCAAGTCTTTTCTCCGGCACGGGCATGAGTTCCACTTGTGGGTCTACGACAAAATCCAGACACCGCTGCCGAAAGAAGTGATTTTGCAGGACGCCAATAAAATCATCCCGCGGAAGCGGATCATCAAGAAAGCGGACACCGACATGGAGTGCGGAGTTGGCAAGGGCAGCTTCAGTTCGCCGTTCTCCGATCTTTTCCGCTACAAACTGCTTTACGAAAAAGGCGGTTATTGGGTGGACATGGATGTGACCTGCCTGCGGCCGCTCAACTTTAAAGAGCCGTATGTCTTCCGACCGCATCGCGTCGGCGTGGTGGGAAACATCATGAAATGTCCTCCCCGCAGCCGGCTCATGAAAACAGTCTACGCCCAGGTCGCCCGCCAGGCCGACGAGCACAGTGAATGGTTGATGCCAAACCGGGTGCTTTCCGAGACGGTCCGCAAGCTGCGCCTGACCCGCTATATCCAATCCGGCGTTTGGAACGAAGAGTCGTGGTGGGGCCAGGTTCGGCCATTTGCACTCGGCGAAGATCCCCTCCCGTCCGACTGGATGGCGATCCACTGGATCAATGAATTTTGGCGCGCGCTCAAACAACACGGCGGTTTCTATCGTGGAAAACGCCTGTTCGACGTGGTGCCCGAAAAGGAAAATCCGAAACCGGGCAGCGCGCTCGCAAAGCTTTATGCGGAATACGGGCTGGAAACCTCCGCCAACGGAAACGGCACCCACGGCGCGCCGGCCCGGCAAAACCTGGTGATGCCGCTCAACCAGCCGGCGCCGCGGCAGCCCGCCGCGCCGCAGTTCTTGATGGCCAGCCATATCAATATCCTGCTGCCGAGCCTCGCCCGCGGCGGCGCCGAGCGGATCGTGTTGGAGACGCTGGCCGGACTGCAGCGGCGCAACGCGTCGGCAAAGTTATTTGTCCTGCACGAGATCCGCCCCAGTTATTCGGTTGGCAACCAGGCGAATGTCCAGGTTTTCCACCTGAGCCAGGCCGCGATGCCGGCCAAGTTGCACACGGTCGCCGCCGAAGTCCTGGCCTCGCCGGAGCCATTGGTTTACACCCACATGATCAAGGCCGAGCTGCTCCGGCCGTTGTGGGAACGCGGGGTGAAAACCGTCCCGGTTATTCATAATTCCCGCCATGCCTGGCAGGACCTGCCGGCGGCCTTCGATCATCCGAATATTCCCTTTGTCGCAGCCGTGTCCGAAGCCGTGGCGGAACAACTCCGCGAAGACGGTTGCCCCCGCCCGGTGGTGGTGGTGCGCCACGAATTGCAACGGTGGTTCACACCGGAAGAGCAGCAGGAAAGCCGGCGGCAGATCCGTGAACGCCACGGCATCACAAATAACACGCTCGTCATCGGCATGGTCGGGGCCTTCAAGGCCCAAAAGGCCTACACCCGCGCCGTTCGCGTGCTTGCACAGATTCGAAAAATTCGCCCGGTGAAGCTGATGATCCTGGGTGCCTGGGATCATGAATGGGGCCACGGCCGCCTCGCCTACACCGCCACCTGCCGCCTGGCGCTGGAATTGAATGTGGTCACAGATTTTCTGGCGCTCGGCCCGGTGCAGGATGCGGAGCGCTATTATGCCGCGTTTGATGTTTTCCTGAACACCAGCGCCTTTGAAGGATTGAGCGTGGCGTTGCTGGAGGCGATCCAGACGGGCTGCCCGATCGTAACGGCGGATGCCGGCGGCAACGCCGAGATCCTTCCGGAGCGGGCGATCTTGGTCCAGGATTCGTCCGACATTTCCGCCTATGTGGCGGGAATCGCACAGTTGCTAAAGAACAGCTCCCGGACCCTCGTGCAGAAGCCAAATGACTTCGACCTGGTGCCGCGGCTCTGGTGCCTCCTCGGCAAATATGGCCGGGACCGTGATCTTCCCCATCCGGCCGCCAACCGCAGCGGGACGCTGTTTCTGACCGAAAACCTGAACATCGGCGGAGCCCAGCGATCGTTGATGAACCTGCTCTGTTCTTTTCCGCGGACGGACCAGGCCTGGCTTTGCGTCTTGGAGACAATTTACGGCCAGGGATATTTGGACGTGCTGGAAAAAAGCGGAATCCCGGTTTTTTCCGTCTATAACAGCACGGATTACCTCGACCGGCTTGAACGCCTGCTGTGCCTGATCGAGCGGCTGAACGTGCGCAACGTGTGCTTTTGGAACGTGGAGCCGCGCATCAAACTGCTCCTCGCCAAAATTCTCCCGCCGGAATCTGTCCGCCTCATCGAGGTCAGCCCGGGGCCGGCTTTGTTTGCGGAAATGGAACGCACCCGCGCCTTCCAGCGCCGGATTTCATTTCGGGCCGCCGACTACTGGGCGCGACTCGATCATTTTGTCGCGAAATACCAGGACGGCGCTCCGCCCGGTATGCGGGTCGACGGCCGCAAAGTTGTCGTCATTCCGAATGGAGTGCCCACACCGCCTCCGATTGAAGGCCAGGCTCGGCCGCTCCCGCCTGGCGCTGATCCCCACCTGGTCATCGGCACCGCCTGTCGGATCATGCCGGGCAAGCGGATTGATTTCCTCATTGATATGATGGCGGAACTGAACGCGAGCCTGCCCGGCGCAACGTTGATCATCGTCGGCGGCATCGATCCGCGCCACGCGGATTATTGGCCGCTGTTGGTTGAGCGCCTCCGGTCCAAACAGGTCGCGAACATTCATTTTGTCGGCCCCCATTCCGACGTGACGCCCTTTCTGCGCTTGTTCAAAGTTTTCGTGATGGTCGCCGATCAACACGGCTGCCCGAACGCTTCGCTTGAAGCGATGGCGGTCGGCCTCCCCGTCGTCGCCAATTCCGTCGGAGGCACCGCCGAGCAGGTCCGCCATGGCGTGAATGGTTTTCTTGTCTCCGGGGACGATCCCAGGGAAATGGCAGGACAGGTGCGCCATCTCCTGGTCGACCGGGCGCTCCACCGGCGCTTCAGCGCGGCCGCGCGAGCCACCGTCGCGAAGAATTTTTCGATGGACCGGATGACCCGGCGCTATCGTCAGCTGCTCACCAAACCGACCCGCAAGGTCCTTGCAAAACCAGCTTCACCCCGGATGCGTTCGCTGGCTCTAAAAAAGACGAAACGTCGCTCGCATTCGCCCGTTGTGAATAAAACGTGAGCAACGTTGGCTTGTTCTGACCGCGCCAAGTTGATTTTCCAGAGCTGTCCAGCTTCTCCATGCATCAAATCACCATCCGTCTTCCGTGCAATCGCGATTATGCCGGGACACTCAAGTTGGAGGACGCGAAGGGCAAATTGATCGCCGGTCCGTTCAAAATCTGCGCGCGCGCCCATGATGAACTCGCGCAGGCCAATGGAAACCCGGATCGTCTCCCGGTTCTCCCTTTCGGTGACATGCCTTTGGGCGAGTATCAAATCACCCAGATCATCCCGAGCGGGTCGGGCACGCCGTACGACAGCGATGAATTTGGCTCGGCGGGCATTGTTTTTCTCCAGCCCAGGCACGGTGAAGCCGTCCTCGCGGATGCCAACGGTCGTTTTATTTTTTTAATTCAAGGCGGCGCGCTCTCCCGCAACGGCGCCTTGCGTCCAACGCAGGACGGTTCCTTGCGGTTGTCGAATCGCGATCAACGGAAACTGGTCGGCATTTTGCGCCGCGTGGGCACGGTCGCGTGCCGCTGCATCGTGACCAACAGCGGGAGCGCCAAACACCGCGTCGCCACCGCCGGTTCGGCACGTTCCAAGCGCGCTCCGGCCCGGGACGCCGCGGCCGCGGGTCTGGCCGAGACGTCGCGCCGGTCGTGGCTGCGCACGATGCTGATTGCCGCTGGCGCCTTTGCGTCCGTTCCCAGCCTGCTGCTTTTTTCCCCGTCCAAAGCCTATGGTGAAGGCGGGGGAACCGATTACAGCCCGAAACAAGATCTGGAAAAATACCAGGATCAATTGAATCAAGCCCAGCAGGCCGCGGCCCAGGCCCAAGCCGATTATGAAAAGGAAAAGGCGACGAATCCGAATGCCAACATGGCGCCGATGTTGGATGCTCAAGGCAAGGTCCAGGGCCTCGAAAACATGGTCAAATATGAGCAACAACAGGCCGCGCAGCAACCGCAACCGTCGCCGCCTCCACCAGAACCAAATAACGAGAATCCGACCAACACCACGACAGAGCCAAATAACGAAGCTCCCACGAACAACACACCGACAACAACGGAGCCAAATAACGAAAATCCTCAGAATCCCACGAACACGGTTCAGGAACCTACTTATCAAAATCCCCAGAACCCCCCGTCTCCGACAGATACAGGACCGACGGATGGGCCTGTTCACATCGAGCCGGGTGCTGCAGTCCAACCTTCGCCGAACCCCACTACAACAGAACCAACTAACGAGAATCCGACCAACACGACTACGACCACGACGGAACCGGCCAACGAGAATCCAACGAACACCCCGACGACAACCACCGAGCCGACCAACGAGAATCCCGCAAACACCACGACGACCGGCACAGAGACGACCGACGAAAATCCTGCCAACTCCCAAACCATGCCCGTTTCGGAGCCGACCTATAACAATCAGCCGAATCCAGCGCAACCTGACGCCAACGACGTTTTGCACGATGCGCCCAATTCCAATAAAAACTCGGATCAGCCTCAATCGGGACAACTCACGCCGTTTAACAATCCGCTTCCGCCAGCCATTGACCAGACGCAAACGCAAATGCCGAAAAGTGGCAATGACACAACGCCAACGCACCAGTTGAATGCCATCGAGCTAAATCCCGACATAAACACAAAGCAGACACAATTCGGCTGGGATACTGCCGGCAATAAAAACGCCAACAACTTTTCAGTTCCGATATCTACTCCGCAGGCAAGCCCAGCCGGCGCGGAGCCGCCCCTCGATACCTCTTCGCTCCCGCCCAACGATCCCGACGTGAAGAACCTGAATAAATACCAGCAGCAATTGAAACAGGATCAGGCCGCTGCGGACAAAGCCCAAGCGGATTACAATGCGATATCACAGAAGGATCCGAATGCCAACAAGGCAGACCTGATAAACGCGAAAGCTAAGCTCGACGCCACGCAAACCATGGTCGACTACGAGAAGAACCAGGTCAAAGCGAAGCTCCCGTCGCTCCCCACCGCACCACCGGCCGGCACGAAGCCGAAGCCATGAACGGTTTCATGCGCCATCGTTGGCTCATTTTATGGTGGATTGCGCTGCTGGGCATAATGCCAGCGGCCCGCGGCCAGTCCGCGCCGACCCCGCCGGTCGACGTGCCCGCCGAGTCGGACCTGGCGCAGAACCAGGACAACCTCGACTTGAAACACAGCCTCGACCTGCGCCACGCCGGTCTCCTGCAGCGTTTCCAAACCTGGAACCAGCAGGCCCAGGACTACAATTCGCAGTACGCCAATCGCGACCTTGACCAGAACTCCTCCGAATACGCCGCGGGCCAGGCCTTGCTCTCCCGCCTTTCGTCGGATCTCTCGAGCTACAACGACGACAACGCCGCTTTCGCCGCCGACGTCGCCCGGCTCGTGCCCAAGCCTCCGTCGCCAGTGGATTCCCCGCCGCCGATCAAGCCGTCGGATCATCCACTGGTCGGGCCAGGTGGATTTGATTCGCGCTCGCTCATCACCAGCGACGACTACCAGGACGCGCTGAAAAAAGAGCCCGACCTCCTCAAACGCCAGCAGCGTTGGCAAGACGAACTGGCCAAGCTCAAGGGCTGGCAGCAGGGCCTGGAATCCAACCGTTCCGAATTCGATAAAATCCAGCGCGAGGCGCAAATCGACGCCCTGCATGATGTGCTGCTGAAAATTCCTGCCAGCGAAACGTTCGAGGCGTTCGCCGACCTGAAGTATATCACGACTGACCAAGCCGGCGCGCTCGCCGCGGGTTACGATGCGCTCAAAGGCTTGGTCAATACCCCTGAGGGCCTTAGCGCGGAAAACAGCCAGGAACAGATCGAGAAAATCCTCGAAGCGCGAAAGAACTTCCATGACACGATGACCGACCAGGTCATGATGAAGCTCAAGGAGACCAACCGCGCTGCTTTCGACTGGTACGATGGCATCGGAAAAGCGTTCGATGCCGCCCAGGAGGGGATCGTGTTCGCCCAGCAAAGCAACCATTCGCCCGAAGCCTGGGGACAGTTCGCCGTCAAGGTGGGGGTCGCCATCGTTCCCGTGGCAAATTACGTCGTCATCGCCGACACCCTCGGGGAAAAGAAGCTGACCCAGCACATTGTCCAGGCCCCGATCGACAGCCTGAACGAGGCCCTGAGTAAAAATTTCGATGCCCAGCGCTTCATCCAGCAAAAACTCGACCCGGTCAACCGCGACCTCGCCGGCGTGCAGGAAACGATCAATAACTACGAGGCCATCCATCCCAAAAACGGGCAGTAGATTGTTTAGTTTTCCGACGAGACTCTAAGGAATGGCGAATGACCAGCGAACCATTGCCAACCACCCATTCCTTCTCTTCCAATGGACCAAGCCACCCTCACCGCCTATGACCAGGCGAGAAATTTTTCGAACAAGGGCGTCCGCTCGCTTTGTTACGCGCCCTACACCACGCTCTATTTCGATGTCCGGGGCGATGTGCGGGTGTGCTGTCACAACTGGGCGCATCCCGCCGGCAATATCTTAAAAAACAGCATCGATGAAATCTGGCATGGGCTGAGGATCAAAATCCTGCGCGAGGCCTTGAAGAATTACCAATTCGGGCCGGGCTGCGATTTCTGCAAATTCCAGACGGCGGAAACTTTTGCCAACACCGCCATGCGGTATTACGACGCGTTTGCCGTGCCCGACGAGGCGCCGCTCTGGCCGCAACAGCTGCAATTCTCGATCAGCAATTCCTGCAACCTCGAATGCATCATGTGCCGGGGATCCTGGTCCTCCGCCATCCGCGCGCGGCGCGAAAAGCTGCCGCCCTTGCCCCGGCTTTATTCCGACGCATTTTTCGAATCGCTCTGGAAATATCTGCCGCATGTGAAGCAGCTCAAGTTCCTGGGCGGCGAACCGTTCCTCATCACGGAATATTACAAGCTTTGGGACCAGATGATCGCGGACGACCTCGCGGCCCCCTGTCACGTCACCACCAACGGCACCCAATACAATTCCCGGGTTGAACGGGTGCTCGAACATCTCCCGATGAGTTTTTCCGTCTCGATGGACGGCGCCACCAAGGCGACGCTGGAAAGCATCCGCGTCAACGCGAAGTATGAGGAAGTCATGGCCAACGCGCGGCGCTTCCGCGATTATGCGCGCGCCAAAAAAACCACCTTCACCCTCACCTACTGCCTGATGCGGCAGAACTGGCATGAGTTCGGCGATTACTGCCTGCTGGCTGATTCGTGGGACTGCCCGGTGGCGTTGAACACCGTCGTCCAGCCCCCGGAATTCGGAATTTATACCCTGCCGGCCGTTGAGCTGGGAAAAATCCTCACGGCGATGGAGGCGCAGGCGCCCCGCTTGGAATCCTCGCTGAAGAAAAACCGCGCCACCTGGTTTGGCGAACTCGGGCGCATCCGCGCCAAGTGCAGCCAGAATTAACGGAAATGACGAAATCCGAATGACGAGTGGCGAATGACCAACTCCGATTTAAGATCTCAGCTCTGTCATTCCGAGAGCCGTCCATCCCCATAGCGAACAGGGAATCAATCAGTTGAATCGTTCTCGTTCTCTTAATCTTTCTCGTTCTCTCAAGAGCCTTGGATCGAGAATGAGAACGATAACGAGTAAGAGAACAATTCGGTTCACCTCAAAACAGAGTGTAAATCAACGGCGCCAGCACCGAACTCTTCACAAAGAAGAGCACCAGGCCGGCGACCAGCAGGAACACCAGGATGGGGATCAGCACGAAGCGCCGCAGCCGGATGAAATAAGCGAACACCACCAGCGGCTGCAGTAACAGCGGACGGTAATGGTCGTTCGTTTTTGCCGGCGACCCGTCGTCGATGATTTTCGGCGTCCAGCCCTCGGGCACGCCCTGGCCAAAATAAAATGGCGCGGTGCCCCGCCCCAGCCTCATCGCCAGGCCGACCGGGGTGATGACACAAAAATAAGTCACCGTGAGCAGCACGGAAAAAATCCCGTGGCCGATCCAATTGCCCGCGGCGCGCAGGGTGGACTCGATGGGGCGCAACAACGACGGGCAAAGCAGGCCCGCAGCAAAGAACAGTCCGCCCACGACCATGAAAGCCAAGGCCGCGCCCTGGCTGGAGTTGGCAACGTAGAACCATTTGAAGGCGCCCAACAACAGCAGCAGCCAGCCGCCGATCAAACCAAGGCCGATCTGGCGGCGCCTGGCCTCGCGTGTGCGCCGGAGCTTAAGTCGAAGCAGATAGCCGGATTTCATGGTGGGAATAAAAATAATGTGGGCGGGGTGCCCTCACCCCGCTCTGTGATATGCCTTTAAAGGTGGAGCGCGGCGTCCCGACGCGCTTGATCTGTTCATCAAAGGTAGCGGCGTGTTGAGGGCAACGCACCCTACCTGCAAACAATGGCGCGCCCGGCGGTCACGCCCTACCATCAATATTTTTTGGGTATGCATTTTGGTTTCAGTCCAATTCAAACCGCTGCAACCATTGCGCGCGTTCGGTTTCGTTGAGCGGACAATTTTTCTGCCAGCCGCGTTCGAGCCAGCGGTTGCCGACGACCAAGCAGTCGATCTCCGTCGCCATGAAGCATCGGTAGGCATCCTCGGCGGAATTCACGATCGGCTCGCCGCGCACGTTGAACGACGTGTTCACCATCACGGGGCAGCCCGTGGCCGCGGCAAACCGTTCGAGCACGCCGCGCATGAAGGGATGGCGTTGCGCATCGATGGATTGCACGCGGGCCGAATAATCGACGTGCGTCACCGCCGGGATCGTCGAGCGCGGCACTTTGAGCAGGTCGATGCCGGACAAACCTTGGTCGTCGGCCTTCAGCCGGCGGCTTTCCCTCACCGGGCTGACGAGCAGCATGTAGGGACTGGACTGTCGCACGTCGAACCAGTCGGCCGCCGCCTCCGCGAGCACCATGGGCGCGAATGGACGGAAGCCCTCGCGGAATTTTATTTTTAAATTCAGGTGCGACTGCATCTGCGGCAAACGGGCGTCAGCCAGAATCGAGCGGGCGCCGAGCGAGCGCGGCCCGAACTCCATCCGGCCGCGTGCCACCGCCACGACTTTGCCATCGCCGACCGCCGCGGCAATGCGTTCCTGCAACGCGGCATCATCCAGGTTTTCCCACACGGCATCGAGCCGTTGCAGCACGGCATTATCATCGGCCGAGGCCGGCGGAATGTTGGTGCCGAGGAACGAGCCTTGCATGGCGTCGGGTTTTTCGGGCGCGCGCGCATGGCCGAGTTTTTGAAACCACATCCACAACGCCGCGCCGAGCGCGCCGCCGGCGTCGCCGGCGGCCGGCTGGATCCAGATTTCCTTGAAAATCCCCGCTTCCGATAATTTTCCGGCGGCGACGACATTGAGCGCCACGCCACCGGCCAGCACGAGGTGTTCCTCGCCGGTGCGCGCCTGCACCTGGCGCGCGAGGCGCAGCAGGGCCTCGTTGATCACGGACTGGATGCTGGCAGCGAGATCCATCTCGCGCTGGGTGACCAGCGACTCCGGCGGGCGCGGAGGGCCACCGAAAAGCGCGTGAAAGCGGGCATTGGTCATGCGCAGGCCACCGGCGTAGTCGAAATAATCCTGGTTGAGCACAACCGAGCCGTCATCGCCGAGGCGGATGAGTTTGCCCAGGATGAGATCGGCATAAATCGGGCGGCCATACGGCGCCAGGCCCATCAGCTTGTATTCACCGCTGTTGATCTTAAATCCGGTGTAGGCGGTGAAGGCCGAATAGAGCAGTCCCCACGAATTTGGGAAGCGCAACTGTTCGCGCAGGGCGATGCGATTGCCCGCCGCCGTGCCCCATGCCGTGGTGGACCACTCGCCCACCCCGTCGATCGTCAGTACGGCGGCGCGTTCGAAGGGCGAAGGAAAAAACGCGCTCGCGGCGTGCGACAGGTGGTGATCGCAAAACACCACGCGCTTGCGGATGCCTAGCTCCCGGGCGATTTCGTTCTCGAGCCAGATTTTTTCGGTCAGCCACGAGGGAAATGCCCGCAGAAAACTCCGCAGGCTGAACGGCGCGGTGAGGTGATAGGTTGTCAACAGCCGCTCGAACTTCGCGATCGGATTTTCATAGAAGACGATGTGATCGATGTCCTGTTCGGTGATCCCAGCCGCATCGAGGCAGCAAGCGACGGCATGGTGGGGAAAAGAGGCATCACCCTTGATGCGCGTAAAACGTTCCTCCTGCGCCGCGGCGACGATGCGGCCATCCTCGACCAACGCCGCGGCGGAGTCGTGATAGTAACACGAAAGGCCAAGGATGCGGATGAGGCGAGGCATGGAGGGATTCTAGGTTTTAAATGGTGGAGCGCGGCGTCCCCGACGCGCTTATGATTCTCATCATTCCAAAAGTTCGAGTGTCACGGTTCGATTGCTTCCGTCGAAATCGGCGACGAGCCGCACCGTATTGAGATCTTTCCCCGTGGTCTTCGGGTCGAGCGGCCAGGTAAGTTCATGGCCTTCCTGCCGTGGCAGGGCCGCCAGAGGGCCGACGTCGCAATGAAAATGCGCATCGAGATTGGTCAGGTAAATTTCTGCGCCGCGCAAGTTGGCGCCGGTCACGCGCACGGCCCGGACGCGCGCCGGCATGGCCAGCGAAAACATCACGTGCGGACGGCCCACCGGCATGCGGATCATCCATTCATCATTGGCTGGATAGGTGAAGGTCACGCGGGCGGGAGTGCGCACGGCAATGGCGAGGTTGGAGGGCATCCAGTCATTGATCTCCGGAGCGAAAAATGCCGGTGGCGGAGTGCGCGGGCCGAGCGCACTGGGGTAATCGTGTTCAAGGATATCCGCGGCTTCCATCGCATAGAAATGCGTCGTGAGCACGCAGGGATGGCCATTGGCGGGATTGATGCCCCAGTTGAGGCGGTTGGACGGCCGTTTCAGGCTGGCGTACGCGCGCGCGAAGTCGTCGATGATATTGCAGAAACGCAGATGGTTCTCCGCAAAAATTGGCTCTACCGGGACGTAGTAGGGCGCCCAAAGCTTGCTATTGGGCGAAACCGGCGTGGTGATCACAAAAAAGGGCACCCCGCTCTGGCGCACAAACTCACCCAGCGCCTGCACCGTCGGGCGGTAAAATTTCAAATTTTCCGGCTCGATGAGCTTCCTTTCCCAGCCCGAGTAGTCCCAGAAGAGTTTTTTCCGCGACAGGATGGCCAGGAGTTTTTGTTTGCGCAGTTCGGACAGTTGGAAGTTAAGGCGCGGCAGGAATCCGGCTTTGGCCAGCCTCTGGTGGAGTTGCACGAGGGGATCGCGATCGAGGATGCGGTAGTCGAACAGCGGCACCTGATGCTCATCCGCGTCGTTCGTCACATAGCCCATGATGACGAGATCGGGCCGGTATTTTGGTAAAACTTTCCGGAGCTGGTCGAGCTCGTCATGGGTGGACGCCCCGCACTTGCCCACGCCAAGCACCTCGACGTCCGCGTAGCCGCGCAACCGCAGTTCGCGGGCGAGCTGGCGCCACCAGATGTCATTCATGTTGGCGTAGCCGTCGCCCCACACCCAGGAATCGCTGATCACCATGATGCGGCGCGCCGTGTGCCGCTCGACCGAAATTGGATGGCCGGCGGAGTGCCACGCCCAGTCATCCTTGGTGATGACGTCTTTGCGGTAATTGTTCCGATTGATGAACTCGTTGTCTCGCACCCAGGCCATGGAGTTGAGCTCGGCGGCGCTCGGGGTGGCGACCTTTTCCAGCCTTGGCAGCACGACATACTCGGCGAGTAAAAGTCCGAGCGCCGTGCAACCGGCCAGCGCGAGCAAATATTTCAAACGCATCATGCCATTTTAAAACCAGCCGAATGAAGTCAGATGACCACGGATTCCACAGATGAACACGGATCGGGAGCAATTCAATCCCGGACGAAGTCAGCCCAGGCGCTCGCGCCAGTAACCGGGGCGACGTTTCAGGTGCATCACCACCAAAATCCAGGCATAATCCGGCTTGGCTTCGTACAGAACCGCATAAGGAAAACCTTCGGCCAGAATGCGCCGTAGCGGCGGATCGAACATTCGGTAGCGCAAGGGATGGGTGCTGGATTCGTTGAACAGCTTGACCAGTCATCATAAAAGCGCCCGCCCAATTCGGGACTGATCGCCGCGTAATGCCGCACTGCCTCAATAAATTCTGCGTCAGCTTCCGGGTGAAGGATGTGATGCTTCACCGGCCAATGATCTTGCGGGCTTTGGCCAGCGTTTCCTCCAACGGGATGCCTTTCACTTTCCCGCTTTCAAGCTCTGCGCGACGGCGATGCGCTTCCGCCCGCCAGGCCGCATCCACTTCGGGATCAATGCCGCCGTGTTTAGCCAGCATGATACGATCCACCAGTTCAGTCACCACATCTCCCGGCCACTGCTTCGTCTCCTCCACGATCTCTTCAATGGTCATTGGCATGAGCCATAAAATGACCGCATGGCTTAAAAATTCAACTTTTCTTTCCGTCCGCCCGGAGGGAATCAGTGACCATCAGTGCCGTGCCCTTCGTAGCTTTAGCGGAGAAGTGTACATTAGCGGTTAAAATCTGGATCAAAACCTCACGCCGAGGCGGCCGGGGGCGTGCCGCCCGTGCCGGTGATGACGCGCGCGCCGCGCTTGTAGGTGAAATACGAATACGTCCACGACATCAGCACCGAGAGCTTGCTGCGGAAGCTGACGAGAAAGATCAGGTGCACAAAGAGCCACGCCGCCCAGGCCGGCCAGCCGCTGAACTTCAACTTGCCGATGTGCGCCACCGCCGCGCTGCGGCCGATCGTCGCCATCGTGCCTTTGTCCCAATAAGCGAACGCCGGACGTTGCGCCACGTCCACCCGGCCCTGTCGCTGCTCGGTCTCGATGATTTTAGCGACGTACGCGCCCATTTGCATCGCAGCCGGCGAAACCCCGGGCACCGTCACGCCGTTCTTGTCCACCAGCACAACCATGTCGCCGATGGCGAAAACCTCCGGATGGCCGGGCAGGCTGAGATCGGGCAGCACCTTGGCGCGGCCCGCGCGGTCGAGTTCGAAGCTGAGTTTTTTCGCGAGCGGATTGCCGCCCACCCCGGCGCCCCAGATGATGTTGGCCGCACGGATGGATTTTCCGCCCGCAATGATTTCGCCATCGCGAATGTCCTCGACCTTCAGGCCGGTGCGCACCTCGACGCCAAGGTGTTCGAGCTGGCGCTGCGCGCTGGCCGAGAGCTCGGGCGGAAACGCCGCGAGCACGCGCGGGCCGCCTTCAATCAGGAGGATGTGCGCCTTGGCCGGGTCGATGTGCTTGAAATCGCGCCATAATACCGTACGCGCCAGCTCGGCAAACGCCCCCGCCAGTTCGACGCCCGTCGGCCCGCCGCCCACGACGACGATGTTCATCAGCTCCTGCTGCTTCACCGGGTCAGGCTCGGTTTCGGCGCGCTCAAAAGCGCACAGGATTTTTCGGCGGATATGCAGCGCGTCGGCGAGCGACTTGAGCCCGGGCGCGTGTTGCTCCCACTCGGGATGGCCGAAGTAACTCGTCACCCCGCCCAGCGCGAGCACGAGGTAGTCGTAGGCGAGTTCGCCGAATTCATGCACCACGCGGCGCGACGCAAAATCGACACCGGTAACCTCGGCCATGAGCACGTCCAGGTTCGGTTTCCCCGCGAGGATGGCGCGGATGGGTTGCGCGATGTCGACGGCGGAGAGGCCTGCGCTCGCGACCTGGTAAAGCAGCGGCTGAAAAAGATGGTGGTTCTGCCGGTCGATGACCGTGATGCGCGCGATGCCGGCCGGAAACTTCTGGCAGAACGTGAGCCCGCCGAAGCCAGCGCCGAGAACGACGATGTGCGGAAGCGGCGCAGGCGTGTCGGTGGCCATGGGATGAGCGTGATGGGCGCCCCAGCAAAGGCAAACCGGGCGGTTGGGTATTAATCTTCTGAAACGGCCTGATTAAAAACCGTAAGGCACCAAATCAACCACGGATTACACGGATAAACACGGATGTCGGAAGTGAATTTCTTTGTGGGCGGGGTGCCCTCACCCCGCAAAACATTCCCGATGTAGATCCGGCCTCGTTAGGCCGGGCCGGGGTCAGCGACCCCGGCTACAATTGCAGAGGTTCAAACCGTCTTATCCGTGTCCAATCCGTGTCATCCGTGGTCAAAGCCTGAAGATATTCGCGTTCATTAGCGTCCATCCGCGGTTAAAACAAACCAGATTAATTTGCTGTTCTTCGGCCCTTGAACAGATTTCTTCTTTCCACCCAAAAGTGAAGACACCGCAGAACATCCAGCTTATCGGCCATGAGGTCGCCATCGTGTGGAGCGACGGCACGGAGACGTATTATCCGGCCGGGGCGCTGCGCGCGGCCTCGCCCAGCGCGGAGACGCGCGGCGAGCAGGACATTTTCGGCAACCAATACGGCGGCGGCGAAACCCGGAAGTTTCCCGACGTCGAGGTGCTGGGCTGGGAGCGCATTGGCAACTACGCGCTGCGTTTCGATTTCAGCGATGGACACCGCACCGGGCTTTACTCCTACGATTACTTAATCCAACTCGCCGGGAAACTTTCCGGCCAGCAAACACCATGAACGGCTACGTCTTCCCCGCCCGCACCACCACGGCCGAAATCGAGCTCGGCGCCACGCTGCAGCCCAAATTCGGCCCCGACGGCCTCATCCCGTGCATCACCACCGATGCCACCACGAATGAGGTGCTGATGTTCGCGTTCATGAACGCCGAGTCGCTCGCGCAGACGATCAAGACCAAAAAGGCCACGTACTGGAGCCGCTCGCGCAATAAATTCTGGGTCAAGGGCGAGGAGTCGGGAAACGTCCAGCTCGTGAAGGAAATCCGCGTGGACTGCGACCAGGACGTGCTCCTGCTCAAGGTGGAAAATGTCGGCGGCGCCGCCTGCCACAACGGTTACAAGTCGTGTTTTTATCGCAAGCTCACCGACGGCGCCAGCGCCGAGGATTCCGCCACGCTCAAGCTCGAGTTCGCCGCGCCACGCGTGTTCGACCCCGCAACGGTTTATAAGAAAAAGTGATTTTATTTACCGCGGATTACGCGGATAATCGCGGATCTTTTTTGTGTCATTCCGAGCCGTGCGAGGAATCTCTGCCTGCCATCAGCCCAAGATATGAGATTCCTCGCACGGCTCGGAATTACAAACCGGAGAATGTTGGCCATCCGGCCTCAGCTCCTGGCACTTGTTACCTGATACTTGGCACTTCGTATTTAGACATTCGTCATTCGCCATTCGGATTTCGTCATTTTTCTTCGCGCCTAATCGGAGCTACGTGCGATTCTGATACTTGGGCGGTTAAGGTTGAAATTTCAACCGCACCACCCGATTCTGACCCCTCATGCGCCCTCGCCTGCTTCTGTTCTGCGCCGCCGCCGCACTTCTCGCCTCCTGTCGCGACGAACGCATCGCCACCTATCGCGTGCCCAAGGATGCGCCGTCACCGGCCGTTTCCACCCCGGCCACGGCCGGAACCTCGGACATCACCTGGACCCTGCCCGCCGGCTGGACCACCCAGCCCGACCCGAGCGGCATGCGCAAAGGCAGCTTTCTCGTCAGCGGCACGGGCGACGCCAAGGCCGACATGTCGGTCACGGTTTTCCCGGGCGACGTGGGCGGCGACCTGCCCAACGTCAACCGCTGGCGCGGCCAGGTGGGCCTGCCGCCCATCGATGACGCCACGCTCGCGCAAACCGTGCAAACCATCGATGCGCCCGCCGGAAAATTTTCCTTCATCGAACTCAGTGGCGTAAATGCCGCGCAAAAAACCGTGCGCATGCTTGGCGCGTGGCTACAGCAGCCGGATCGCCGGTGGTTTTTCAAGCTCCTGGGCGACGACGCGCTCGTCACCACGCAACACGATGCGTTCTTCGCGTTTTTGAAATCGGTTTCATTCGCGGCCGTACCTGCGGTGTCCGGTCCGGTGAAGGCGCAAAGCACCAACGACCTGCCCAAAGCTCCGTTCGCCCCATTCGCCGGCGGCGCCATGCCGGACACCAATGCCGTACCCGCACCCGTTGATTCGTCCGCAACGCCAACCCCGCCGGACTCGGTGCCCCAAGCCTCGCTCACCTGGACTGCGCCTGCCGATTGGCAGGCAAAGCCACTTGGCCAGATGCGCCTCGGCAGTTACGGCGTGAGCGGCGATGCAGGTAACGCCGACATTTCCATCATCGCCTTCCCCGGTGAAGCGGGCGGTCTGCTCCCGAATATAAACCGCTGGCGCGGCCAGCTCGGCCTCGCGCCGCTCGCTGAAGCTGACCTCGCCGGGACGACCACCGCGCTTGATGGCGCGGACGGACTGCATTTCACGGTCGTTGACCTGACCGGCCAGGCTGCAGGTGCGCCCGCGCGGATGCTCGGTGCCATCCTGTCGTTCGGCGGCCAGACTTATTTCTTCAAGCTAACCGGGCCCGATGCGCTCGTCGCACGCGCGAAACCCGCCTTCCTCGATTTCCTTAAAACGGTGAAGGCGCCATAACATGCACGATCTCTTAAAACCCTTCGTCCGTTTCTTCGTTTCGCTGCGGCTCACGGTCGTGCTGCTCGTGTTCTCCATCCTGCTCGTGTTCCTGGCCACGCTCGACCAGGTGCACCTCGGCGTCTGGGGCATCCAGCACAAATGGTTTTTCACCTTCATCGTGGTGCAATCGGTCAACGGCTTTCCCGTGCCGGTTTTTCCCGGCGGCTACTTCATCGGCGGCATGCTCCTCATCAACCTCATCGCCGCCCACGTTTACCGCTTCAAGTTCAGCTGGAAAAAATCCGGCATCTGGCTCGCGCACATCGGGGTGATCCTCTTGATCGCCAGCCAGTTTTTTACCGGCCTGATGCAGCGCGAAAGCCAGGTGCAGTTCAACCTCGGCGAGACCAAGCACTATTCGGAGGACTTTCTCCTCGACGAGCTCGCCGTGATCGACGCCACCGACCCGAAGTTTGATGACGTCGTGGCGATTCCGGAGTCCCTGCTCGCGCGCGACGAGCCCATCCAGCATCCGAAGCTGCCGTTCCGTATCGTCACGCGGCTGTATTATCCCAACTCCGTGGTGCAAATGCGCAGCCAGGCGCCCAATGCCCCGCTCTCGCCCGCCACCATGGACATCGGCACGCAGGTCGCGGTCACGCCGCAACCGATCACCTACAAGCCGGACGAGCACAACATGCCCACGGCCTGCGTCGAGCTCATCGGCCCGGAAGGCTCGCTCGGCATCTGGCTCGTGTCGCCATGGATCGAGCAATCGCAGGCCTTCGACTACGCCGGCCGCACCTGGCAGCTCGTGATGCGCTCCAAGCGCTACTACACGCCTTACGCCATGACCCTGCTGCAGCTCAAAAACGACGTGTATCCCGGCACCGACATCCCGAAAAACTTTTCCAGCCAGGTTCGCATCCATGATGAAGCCAAGGGCGACCGCGACGTGCTCATCTACATGAACAACCCGCTGCGCTACGGCGGCCTCACCTATTACCAGTACCAAATGAACAAGGCCAACGGCCTGAGCGTGCTGCAGGTCGTGCGCAATCCCAGCTGGCGCCTGCCCTATCTCGCCTGCCTGCTCGTGGCGCTCGGACTAGTGATTCAATTCGGCCTGCACCTCATCGGCTTCATCCGCAAACGCTCCGCCGCGGTTAAAACCTAACCACAAAGGCACAAAGGACACGAAGGCGAAAAGCCGACCTTACTCATAATTTCAATGCTCCCATATTCAAAAACCATACAAAGCCACTTAGGGGTTAACCTTCGTGTCCTTTGTGCCTTTGTGGTTAACAAATGAAAAAGTATTTTCCCTACGCCGTTTTGTTGATCGCACTCATTGCGGTCGGCTGCTCGCTGTTTCCGCCGAAGCCGGCCGGCGACTACAACCTCGACGCCTTTGCGCGCCTGCCCGTGCTCGCCGACGGCCGGCTCAAACCGTTCGACACCGTCGCACGCACCGCCCTGCTCGAGCTGCAGCACCGCCAGCGCGTGGTCACCCCCGACAACCGCGAGCTCACACCCACCGAGTGGCTGCTCGACGTGCTTTTCCGCGCCGACCTCGCCGACCATTACCAGCATTTCCGCATCGATAACCCCGATGTGATCTCACTCTTCGGCCTGCAACCCGAGGACGGGGCGGAGAAAAAGCTTTTCTCCTTCGCCCAACTCTCGCCCAAGCTCGACGAGCTGCAGCGCCAGGCCACCCTCGCCTCGCAGGTGGACAACTCGCAGCAAAGCGCCTTCGAGCGCGCCGTGCTCCAGCTCCAGACCAGCCTCGAGCTGTATCAGCGCCTTAAATACAGCATGGTGTCGCCCGACAGCGATGACTTCCTGGCCGACCTTTTGAAATTCCAGCAGGCCTTGCCGGCCGGCATCGAGTCCATCCGCGCCAAGGAAGCCGGGAAGCCGCATGATGAGGCGATCGCCAAACAGGTCATGGATACCGGACAGCAGTTCGACTTCATGGAGAAGGCCGCCTCCCTGCTGACCGTCCCGCCCGATGCCGAGGAGGCCAAGCCCGACGACTGGCAATCCACCGGCCATGCGTTGCTCGGTTCGTTCGCCGATGGCGACATCAACCCCTACACCCTCACCTACGCCGGGATCGGCCACACCTGGCGTTTTCACCAGCCGGAACAGTTCAATGAACTGGTGAAACTCCTCCACGACCGGTTGCAGACGCACTTCGCGCCCGTGCTGAAAAAATGCGACCTCGAGGCGCGCTTCAACGCCGCGGATCCGTTCTACACCGCAATGATCCTCTACGTCTTCGTATTTTTGTTTGCGATCATTTCCTGGCTCAAGTGGCCCGAACCGCTCGGTCGCGCTGCATTTTATCTCATGGCCATCGCCTTCGTGCTCGCCACCGCCGGCATTCTCACGCGCATGTGGCTCGAGGGCCGTCCGCCGGTGACGAACCTTTATTCGTCGGCGCTTTTTATCGGCTGGGGCGCCGTCGGCCTCTGCCTCGTCCTGGAAAAACTCTATCGCAATGCCATCGGTACCGCCGCCGGTGGGGTGATCGGTTTCGGCACGCTAATCATCGCTCATCACTTATCGCTCGGCGGCGACACCATGGAGATGATGCGCGCCGTCCTCGACTCGAACTTCTGGCTGGCCACGCATGTCGTGGTCGTGACCACCGGCTATGCCTCCACCTTTCTCGCCGGGTTCCTCGCGCTCATTTACATTTTGCGCGGCTTGCTGACCAAGTCGCTCGACAAAGCCACGGCCGACTCGCTCGCGCGCATGGTTTACGGCATCACGTGCTTCGCCACGCTGTTCAGCTTTGTCGGCACGATCCTCGGCGGCATCTGGGCCGACCAGTCATGGGGCCGTTTCTGGGGCTGGGACCCGAAGGAAAACGGCGCGCTCATTATCGTGCTCTGGAACGCCGTCATCCTCCACGCACGCTGGGGCGGCCTCGTGAAACAACGCGGGCTGATGTGCCTCGCCGTCTTCGGCAACATCGTCACGAGCTGGAGCTGGTTCGGCGTCAACATGCTCGGCGTCGGCCTGCACAGCTATGGTTTCACCCAGGCGACCTTCTGGTGGCTCATCGGCTTTGTCGCGAGCCAGCTCGCGATCATCGCGCTGGCCAACCTGCCGCTCGACAAATGGCGAAGCTTCAGCGCCGCTGCGCGCGCGCAAATCCCAAACGCCAATACCCAAACGCCCAAAGCGCCGGCTTAATTTCCCAGCAAAAGCAGACGGCGATCCTTTTTATCGCAGAGGACGCGGAGATCGCCGAGTAAATTTATTTCCCGCGGATTACGCGGATAAGCGCGGATATTCTTTATGTCATTCCGAGCCGTGCGAGGAATCTCTGCCTGTCATCAGACAAAGACATGAGATTCCTCGCACGGCTCGGAATGACAAATTGGATGGATACTCGGCCATCCGGCCCTAGCTCTTGGCACTTGTCACCTGATACTTGGCACTTCATCCGCTCGTCATTCGCCATTCGGGTTTCGTCATTCCTTACATCAATATCAAGCCCACTTCGCGCGCGGCGTCTTCCGCGGTTGATCCTTTCGCGATCAATTGCCATGCGGCCTGCACTTTCTCGGCCGGTGGATCAATGAGTGCCGCCAGTTGTGCCGCTTCACGAAAATCTCGGAAGAAAAACGTGTCGCCATTGGCCAGGCGCAATTCGAGCCGGGTTCCGGGTTGGCTGGCCGACCCGGCATGCACCCTCACCAGCAGGATGCTGCTCCACGGAATCAAGCGCGCGCTGCGTTCTTCCGGCCCCACCGCAATTCCGGCCGCACTGAGCTGGATGAAACGCTGGGCGCGCATCCGCCGGATCTGCAGCGGAAATCCCACCGCACACACAAACACCGTCGTACCGGCCATGGCGTAAACAGCATCCATCACGTCCGGATTTTCCTTATTGAATTGCAGGTAAAGCAACAGGCCGCACAACGCCGATGCCGCCACGGCCGCAACCACCTCAAACCGCCGGATACGCGGGCCGGGGAATGTTTTTGGCCGGCGGAAAAGCAGGCTGAGAAACTCCGACACGCGGGCCGATTCCCGGGCCGGCTTTTGCACCGTCAGTTGCAGGTAGTCCAATATCTCCTTTTGCAATTTTTCCACGCCGGACCGGAATGTCATCCAACCAAATTCGGTCCGTGGCCCGGTCGATTCGATAATCAGGCTCTTGTAAATAGGTACCGCCAGATGCAGCAGGGCGCTCTCCGTACGGCAGCCGCGAAAATCAGCCCAGGCGATTTGCCGCTCCTCCAGCTGGAAACGGGGAAAAATGAAAGTGCGAAAACCTGACTTGTAATGACGCAAAAAAATTCCCTCGGTTGATAAACGCAGCTGCGGGCGACGAACCAGCAAAAAAATGTGCTTCAATAGCGAGACCGCCGACAACCACCCCAGCAGCGCCATCACGGCTCCGACGATGTAAGCAATGGCCAGCGGCTCGCCGGAAAACAGGGAGAAGGCCACCGCGCCGAAACCCACGGCCAAACCCCCAGCCAAAGGGATCATCACCACGTGGAAGATGATGGCAGGTTTGATCTCGATGGAATTCGTCATGAAAATCTTGCCGCTTTTAACACGGATGGGCGCGGATAACTAAATTCGCAGACGTCCGAGGTGGAGCGCGGCGTCCCGACGCGCTCGATTGAATCAACAGTTTTTCAAGCGCGTCGGGACGCCGCGCTCCACCTAAGCCGTTTGTCATTTGCCATTCGGGTTTCGTCATTCTTACTTCCCCAGCAATTCTTCCGCGTGGGCCAGCGCGCTTTTCGCGCTGCGGTCGCCGAGCATTCGCGCCAGTTCGCCCACGCGCGCCTTCCGGTTTTCATGGATCGGCTTGATGTGCACGACCGCGCGGTCGCCCGACTGGTCCTTCGTCACCACGAGATGATTTGCCGCCTGCGCCGCCACCTGCGGCAGGTGCGTCACGCACAGCACCTGGTGGCCGCGGGCGATCGCCGCCATTTTTTCCCCGACCACGACGCCGATCTCTCCGCCGACATTGGCGTCCACCTCGTCGAACACCAGCACCGGCACGCCGTCAAGGTCGGCCAGCACGGTCTTGAGCGCGAGCATGACGCGCGCGAGCTCGCCGCTCGAGGCGATGCGGGCGAGCGGCAGTGGCGCCTCGCCGACGTTGGGTGAAAACAAAAATTCACAGCTGCAATTGCCCGTCGGCCCGAGTTCGTCCAGCGGCACAAGCCGGATCTGAAAATCCGCCTTCTTGAAACCGAGCTGGGCGATGCCCTTCGCCGCGACTTTTGCCAGTTCCTTTGCTGCTTTTTCGCGGATCGCGCGCAGGTTCTGCGCTTCTTTTTTTGCCGCGCGCTCCGCCTCGGAAATGTGTTTTTCGAGCCGCGAGAGCGTTCCCGCCAGGTCGCCCTGCACTTCCAGCCGCCGGTGCATCTCGGCACGCGCCGCCAACACCACGTGCACGTCGCCGCCATATTTGCGCTTCAGTTCGAGCCACGTGTTCATGCGCGCAGCCAGTTGCTCCGCGTGCTCGGGATCGAACTGCAACTGCTCGCCCAGGGCCGAAAACTCGGCCCCGAGCTCGTTGAGCTCGACGGCCGCGGAGTTCAGCCGCCCGGCCAGCGCCGAGCTGGCCGGATCGAGATTCTCCAGTCGCCGCGCCTCGCGCAGCAACAGCGCCAGCCGGCCCTGCAGGCCGTCGTCACCGGTAAGGCCAGCCGCCAGCGTCTGCGCCAGCTCGATCAGTTCCTGCGCCCGGCTCATGCGTTGGAAATCGCGCTCGAGCGTCTCGATCGCTTCATCGGTCAGCTCCAACGCATCGATTTTGGCGAGTTGGTTCTGCAGAAACTCGATCTGGTCGGGCGCGAGCTTGGTTTCATTGGCCAGGCGCTCGCGCTCGGCGACGAGCTCGCGCCACGCGCGATAACGTTCCTGGTACGTGGCCAGCGCGCCGCCCGACCGACCAAACAAGTCGAGCAACTCGAGTTGGCAGCTTTCCTTCAACAGCCGCCGCGGCTCGCTCGGGCCGTGAAAATCGATCCAGTGTTCGCCGAGGCGCTGCAACGCCGCCAGCGTGGCGAGCCCGCCGTTGACGGTGAGTTTTGGCGCCTTGTCGCGCGGGAGGCTGCGCTTGAGCAGCAGCGCGCCATCCTCACACGGCGGCAAATCGAGTTCGGCCAGCAACGCGTCGATTTTTTTGGAGTCGGAAAAAAACAAGCCCGCCTCGACCTCGCACGCGGCCGCGCCCTGGCGGATGATGGTTTTGTCCGCCCGCTCGCCCGCCAGCAGGCTGAGCGCGCCGAGCAGGATGCTCTTGCCCGCGCCCGTTTCGCCCGTGACCGAGGTGAAACCCGGCTCGAAATCGAGCGACACCTCGTCGAGCAAGGCGAGATTGCGGATGCGCAGCGATTGGAGCATCCCGCATAAGGGCATGAAAACCGGCTTGGGTTCAAGCGGGAGATTTATCGGCCCAAACGCTCACGAGACAAATCGTTCTCATTATCATAATCGTTCTCGTTATCCGAAGCATCTGGGAGAACGAGAATGATTACGAGTAAGAGAACGATCAGTATCGTCCTGTCATCGACTGAATCTAAGCCACAGCCGCGCAGAGGGATCCGCCCCTGACTGATGACCGAACTTGCCTTTTCCGGCGAGCTGCGTTCAATGCAAGCAACCACTTGCATGCAAAAGAAGGTCAAAAAAAGTCCCCGGCCGGATGCGCGCCAGCGCCTGCTGGCCGCCGCCGCACTGGTTTTCGCCCGCGACGGGCTGAACGGCGCCACCACGCGCGCCATTGCCCATGAGGCCGCCGTCAATGAAGTGACCTTGTTCCGCCTGTTTCGGTCGAAGGATCGCCTGTTGGCCGCGGTGGTGGGCGAGACGTTCGGCGACCGCAATCCCCTCGCCCAGGCGGCGCTGCCGGATTTCACGGGCAACCTGCGGACCGACCTGATCCTTTACGCCCGCCACTACGAGCGGTTGCTGGTGCAAAATTTTCCGCTCGTGCGTACTTTCATCGGTGAAATTCAGCGTCACCACGGGTTCGAGCAACAGGTGTTGAAAGGCATTTTCCGCCCATTGCGCGCGGGGTTGATCCAGCGCTTGGAGGACGCGAAGGCCCGTGGTGAACTGCGCCGCGACATCGACGCGACCATCCTGGCCGATCTTTTCACCGGCATGCTTTTCACCGGCGTCCTCCGCCGGACCGCCCACGTGATAAAACCGGAATATACAGCCGCCAAGTATATCGAGAATGCGGTTGAACTCATCATTCGCGGCGCTGCCGCCTGATCCGCCATGCCGGAAACCCAAGCCCTTTACGGATCGGATCTCAGCCGGCTGTCGCCGTTTGCGGCGTCGCTCGCGCGCAAGGGCACGCTCAAATGGGCCATCGCGATCACCGCTTCGCTGGGCGCCATCCTTGAGGTCATCGACACGAGCATCGTCAACGTCGCCCTGCCCGACATCCAGGGCAACCTCGGCGCCACGTTGTCCGAGGCGGGCTGGGTCTCGACCGGCTACGCCTGCGCCAACGTCGTGATCATCCCGCTGACCGCGTGGCTCGGCTACCGCTTCGGCAAGAAAAACTACCTGTTGTTTTCACTCATCGGCTTCACCGTGGCCTCCGCCCTGTGCGGCCTCGCGCCCAACCTGGCGTTCCTCGTCTTCGCGCGCGTGCTGCAGGGCCTGGCCGGCGGCGGCCTGCTGGCCAAGGCCCAGGCGATTTTATTCGAGACTTTTCCGCGCAGCGAACAACCGATGGCGCAGGCGATTTTCGGCATCGGTGTTATCGCCGGCCCCGCCTTCGGCCCGGTGATCGGCGGCTATCTGACCGACACGCTCGGCTGGCGCTGGATTTTTTTCATCAACCTGCCGGTGGGCATCATCGCCGTGCTCATGGCGATGGCTTTCCTGCCCGCGGACCGCGAGGACGAGATCGTCCGCACCCGCGTGGACTGGGCGGGGCTCGGGCTGCTCACCATGGGCCTCGCCTGCCTGCAGACCCTGCTCGAGGAAGGACAGGACGACGATTGGTTCAGCTCGCATTTCATCGTGGCGATGGCCGCCGGCAGCGTCATCGGTCTGGCGCTGTTCATCTGGCGCGAACTTTCCATCGACAACCCGGTCGTGGATTTGCGGGTACTGCGCCACCGCTCGCTCGCCGCCGGCAGCGTGTATTCGCTCGTGCTCGGCATGGGCATCTACGGCGTTATTTTTGCCGTGCCGGTTTTCGTGCAGGACTACCTGCATTTCACCGCCATGCAGAGCGGCCTCTTGCAAATGCCCACCGCCATTGCCTCGGCCCTCACCATGATGGCGATGGGAAAAATCTCGGGGCGATTCGATGCGCGCATGCTCATTGCCATCGGTGCGCTCACCACGGTGGCCGCCGCGTTTGGCTTCGCGAGCATCAACCCCGACACCGGTGTTCACTCCTTGTTCTGGCCACTGATGCTGCGCGCCATCGGCAGCGTCTGCATGTTCCTGCCGTTGAGCCTCGCCACGCTCGGCAGCCTTCCGCGCGACAAGGTCTCCGCCGGCGCCGGTTTCTACAATCTCACCCGCCAGCTCGGCAGCAGCATCGGCATCGCCCTTATCACGGTGATCCTCGCCCACCGCGAGACCGTGCACCGCGCCGGGCTCGTGGAAAAAATTTCCGCCTACCGACCGGAGACGGTGGCGCGGCTGCAACTCTATAGCGGCGTGTTCGCGCAACGCAGCGCCGACCCGGTTGTCGCCCAACATCGTGCTTACCAGTTGGTCGACTCGGTCGTGAATTCGCAGGCGCTGCTGCTTTCGTTCGCCGATGTGTTTCGTTACGTCGGCGTAGCTTTCATTGTCACCCTGCCCTTGCTCCTTCTGCTCGGCAAAGGCCGCACCAACGGTGTCGCCGCTGCCGCCCATTGACCATCAAACCAAATAATTTCCCATGAGCTCCACCGAAACTTCATCTGCTTCCACCGTCATTTCATTGGCTCCCGCTGCGGGCGAGACCGCCCAAGTCACACCCGCCACGCCGCGCCGCCTCGGCCGCAACCTGCTCATCGCCGCCGTTTCCCTCGGCATCGCCGCCTGGCTCGTCGATTTCGGCTGGCACGCCTGGCATTACGAGGAAACCGATGACGCCTACGTCGTCGGCCACCTGCACCAGGTCGGCCCGCAAATCGACGGGCAGGTGAAGGAAGTCCTCGTCGCGGACAACCAGCTCGTGAAAGCCGGCGACGTGCTGCTGCGGCTGGATCCGCTCAAATATGAAATCGCCGTCGAAAAGGCCCAGGCCGACGCCGCCCAGGCTCGCGCGAAAAAAATCGAGTCCGCCGCCACGCTAGCCGAGGCCCAGGCCCGCGTGAGCCAGGCCGAGGCGCAAATCGGCGAGATCGACGCCCAGCTCGAACTCGCCCGCCTCAATCACGAGCGCAACAAGGTGATGTTTGGCGACGGCAAAAGCGGTGTGGTCACCCAGTCCGAACTCGATAAGAGCCACAGCGCCCTGGCCGTCACCCATGCCTCGGCCGACGCCGCCCAAGCCAGCCTCAGCGCCGCCCAGGCCGCACAGCAGGCCGCCAGCGCGCAGATCGAAGCGGCCGACGCCGCCAGCGCCGCAGCCGAGGCGGAATTGCGCGATGCCCGGCGCCAGCTCGCGGACACAGTGGTCACCGCGCCGGCCGATGGCCGCATCGGCAACAAATCCGTTGAAATCGGCGACCAGGTGAAATCCGGCCAGATGCTGTTTGCGCTCGCCGAACCCAGCCCATGGATCGTCGCCAATTTCAAGGAAACCCATCTCGCCCGCATGCATTCCGGCCAGCGGGTCGAACTTACCATCGACACCCTGCCCGGCCAGACACTGCACGGCACGATCGACAGCCTGGCCCCCGCGAGCGGTGCGCAGTTCGCGCTCCTGCCGCCGGACAACGCGACCGGCAATTTCAACAAAGTGGTCCAACGCGTGCCGGTGAAAATCGTGCTCGACGACGCCAGTCGCGCGCAATTCGGGGACCGCCTGCGCCTTGGATGCTCGGCGGTCGTCGACATCCGCGTGCGGTAAACAACAAACAGTCCAATCTTTTTAACGCAAAAACGCGGAGATGATTTAAGAAAGAACCCAGGAAGCCAGGAGTTGAAAGTCAGTGGTTTTTAACTCGTCATTCGCCATTCGTCATTGGTCATTAAAAATCGCGCGCCCCGGGCGCGCGATTTTTCCTTGCCCATCGCGGGTGTCTTCGTGCTCACTGACCACCCCGCATTTGGGGACTCTTAGCTCAGTTGGTTAGAGCGTTTCCTTGACATGGAAAAGGTCGCTGGTTCGAGTCCAGTAGAGTCCACCATGCATCGCAGTGCGATGCATGCCACGCCGAAGCCCAACGGGCGAAGGCGGGCTGCCCCGAACGTCAAACGCCAAACATCCTTCTGCGCCCGTTCGACAGGCTCAGGGCTATAAAGGACAAGTCCAACGTCCAACTGGATCAGTCCGAAAGCTATGGCGAGATGTCTCGCCGTAGCCCCGAGCTTGTCGAAGGGGCGAAGGCAGACCGCTGTCTCTATCCCAGCGTGCATTACGTCTGCATTCCAAGTTCATCTGGAGAAGGCATCGATATGCTAAAGAGCTTATCGAATATCGCTCTCGCCTTTGTATCATCGTCTCGGTGAACAAAGATGCTGATATTTGAACGCGGCGAGATGGCCGCGTGAATGTTAGCAGGGCCCGGATCAGTGTCCGCATCTATTTGGAATTTTACGCGCTCCTTTTCAAATTGTTCCAAAAGACGTTCTGCATCCTGAAGGGCATAAGTTCCGAACAATGTAAAATCAGGATTTTTTGCAGTCATGACTTTTGACGAACATTATAGCAGACCCACGCGAGGACAAGCATAGTCGAAACGGTCAACCTACTTCTCTTTTAGTTTCCCGTCCACCCCACCCATTTCACTTCACGTCAGCTCCGCGACGATGACGCAGACGTCGTCGGCGAAGGGCGCGCCAGCGCAAAACTTCCCTGCTTCATTCAGCAGGGCTTGCACCGAGTCATTCAACGGCAGCGCGGCAGCCGCGTTCGACTTCCTTGACCAATCGTTCGGCGCCAAATTCCTCTTCCCCGACACGTTGTTAGGGACAGGTCAAAAACCGCCTCCATTGAATTGACATCAACATAAACATTAACATGATCTTAATCATGAAGACCATTTCCATGGTGGATTTGCGGACGAATTCAGAGCGGATCGTACGGGAACTGAAACGGGGAGAACATATGATATTGAGCTACCGTGGGAAACCCCTGGCGGAACTCGTCCCTTCCCTCGCAGCGACAAAAAAAATGACCCCTTTGGCGGCATTGAACCAGGCCCAACTGCTCACGTCACAGGACGCCCATTACGCCGAAAAAACTGAAGCCTATCTCCGTGAATTGCGCGAAGACCAAAAGGCTTGGGGTGAAAAAACGCCGGCGTGATCCATCTCGACGCAAATTACCTCATTTTGGGCGCACGCGTTTCCACGGCGGAAAACGCAAACTTGCAGCGCTGGCTGGCGCAGGGTGAGCGTCTCAGCACCAGTGCCGTCGCCTGGATGGAGTTTGTCACGGGCCCGGTTACGCCTGCCGTGATCGACTCCATCCGTCAAATGATCGAAAACCGGATTCTGCCCGTGGGGCGGGAGGAAGCGGAACTGGCCGCACAATTGTTCAATGCGATTGGCCGCAAACGCCCCGCGCGTTACGACTGCATGATTGCGGCGGCGGCAATCCAAGCCGGAGCCCGCCTCGCGACGAGCAACACCGCCGATTATCGTGCTTTTGCCGCCCAAGGCCTCCAGCTCGCCTGACCTTGGTTTACGTCAGCTCCGCGACGATGACGCAGACGTCGTCGGCGAAGGGCGCGCCGGCGCAGAATTTTCCCACTTCGTTGAGCAGGGCTTGCACCGAGTCGGTCAACGGCAGCGCGGAGCCGCGTTCGACTTCCTTGACCAGCCGTTCGGCGCCGAATTCCTCCTCCCCGGGATTGGCCGCCTCGGTCACGCCATCGGTGAAAAGCACGAGTCGGTCGCCCGGGCCAAAATCTTCCTCGATCGTGGTAAACGTGAAAGTATCGATCAGCCCCAGCGCCGGGCCGGCGAGTTCATCCGGACAGGCAACCTTCCGCACCGCGCGGGTCGCCGCGTCCCAGTGCAACGGCGTCGGATGCCCGGCCTGGGCGTAACGAAGCCGGCGCGAGCCGAGGTTAATCACCGCATAGGCCGCGGTGACGAAAATGAGGCTGCCGGTCTGGTGCAGGATGCGGCCAAGGTTGCGATTGAGGCGCGTGAGCATGACGCCGGGATCGGCGGCAAACGGCCTCAACTCCTCCAACATCGCGCGCACCATGGCGGTGACGAGCGCGGAGCGGGCGCCATGCCCCATCACGTCGCACACCAGGATGCCCGCCACGTCGTCAGCGATGCGCAGCACGTCATAGAAATCTCCGCTCATGCTGCCGGCGGGTTGGTAGCGATGGGCCAGCCGCAGGGTAAGTCCGCCGGCGGAGAACGGCGCGTGCGCCGGGGGCATCATGGCCAGCTGCACCTCACGCGCCATGAGCAAATCCTTTTCCATCGCGAGGTTTTTTTCCGCGATTTCATCCCGCGAGGCCTCCAGCTGCGCGTTGTTGCGCAGGAGAAACTCCGTCTGCAGGCGCACGAGCGCGCGCATGGGGATCATCCCCACATAGCGCCCGTCCGGTTCGACCAGCACCACGTCATCATAAAATTCCAGCGCATCGCGCGCCGTGGCGGCCTTGAACACCTCGGTGATGGGTGTGGCCGTCGACACCTTTAACGTCGCCCGGGTGAGAAACGTGCTCACGGGCTGCCGGGCATTGAGGGCGAAGCCATAACGGGAGCCGAGCTGCTGCGCGAGATCACGCCGGGTGCAGACACCCATCAGGCGCGGTCCATTGAGTACAGCGACAAAGTCGATGTTTTTGCGGGCCAGCACGGCTTGTGCGACTTCAACCGTGGTGACCGAGGGGAGCCACTCCGCATGCGCCGTCAGCGTCCGCAAATCCACCGAGGACGGATCGTGATTGGACGCTGGAAGGGCCATGGCCCCCGTGTTAGGGCACGCCACCCCGACTTTCAATCCTTGGCCGAAAAGTCGCGCATTCGTAACGCAGATATTGCAAACCAATTTCCCGTTAACGCGAATTAACCGTAGTTTTCTCTCCAAATCGCTCGGATGATCGCGGTTAAAAATGATAAGTGCCGATCAGGCCGCGAGCCGCCAACGGCGCCAGACCACCAGCCCAAGCGCGAGCGTGCCCGTAATCGCCGCGTACGACGTCGGTTCCGGAATGGCGCTAACGGTCGTCGCTCCCACCCAGCCGCTGGCACCACCGCTTTCTGCCTGGACATGCGCCGCGCTGTAATAGACCCCGTTCCCTCCGTGCGGTTGGGCGAGGTAGAGAAAATCACTTTCGTTGACCGAAAACCCGTTCGTGCCGGACACATCGACGACTACTTTCTCTCCAGAAGTAAACGTCGGGCCGCTCGTGGGAAAATCGAACTCGAAGTTGTAATATCCGCCGCCATCGGCCGCGTTCTTGGTCCCCACCGTAATATTGGAGTTCGTAAATCCGGTTGGATTTGAAATAATCGAAAACGAAAGTTTCGACAGGTCTGAATTCAGGGCGGGATTGAAATTAAAATACCAGCCGGACACGAATTCGCCGCTGGCCGGCAAATTTATCGCATTGAACGTAAACTGCACGCTATTCGGCGCCAGGTCCTGAATGGAGAGCGTCAACCAGGGTGAACTTCCACCGGGCGCGGTTCCTGAAAATACGTCGTTCAGATTCAAAGTTGTCATCGCCGCGCCTGCACGGGGCAGAGCTCCGCCGACGAAGAGCACCCCGAAAAACAAAAGATACCGTGCATGCATGAGCGTTGAGAATGAGTGAATGCCCTGGATGGGTAGATTGCCCTAGACTATACATGTTCGATTTTTCCAATGCGTGACGAATAAGTGATAATTGGGTGACTGCTTACCGTAACGCACTGGTTACATGCACGCTTTCCAATGCGCGGAAAGCGGCCGCGACAACGGCGAACCAAGCTCCTCCCCTCCTTTTGCGAAAAACGGTTGCACTTTCTTCCGGGAGCCTTATTACGTTCGTGGCAACTCATGACAAAGGTTGCCACGACTCCCTCCCCCGGTATCGATTCCGGTTTTTACCTGCCAGCCGACGCTTTTTTTGCCGCCACGCGTCCAACTGCGCTGACCTTCGACGACGTCTCGCTCGCCACGCTCCATTCGGAGATTTTGCCGCGCGATACCGACCTCTCCACCCAGCTCAGCGACACGCTGCGCCTGCAGATCCCCGTGATTTCATCGGACATGGATACGGTCACCGAGGCGCGCATGGCCATCGCGATGGCGCTCAACGGCGGCCTCGGCCTGATTCATTACAACATGACCCCAGCCAGCCAGGTGGAGGAAGTCGCCCGCGTGAAGCACCACATCCACGGTCTCATCCAGGATCCCATCACCGTCGAGCCCGACCTGCTCATCGGCGACGTGCTGACGATGATCGAAGAACGCAAATTCGAATTCCGCACCTTCCCCGTCGTGGACGCGCACGGCAAACTCGCCGGCATGCTCTCCAGCAACCTGGTCAAGGAACGCTACCGCGCAAAAAAAATCGCCGACGTCATGACGCCCCGCGCACAACTCGTCACCATCTCGGCCAAAAAAATGTCGGGCGACCCGATCAAGGTCGCCGACGCCTTTTTCACCGAGCATGTCGGTCTCCATAAGATCCTGGTCGTCGATGACAACGGCCGCCTCCGCGGGCTCGTCACCAGTTCCGACGTCGAGCGCATCACCGGTGAATCCAAATCCCTGCGCAAGCCCGCGCGCGATGAACAATTCCGCCTCACCGTCGGCGCCGCTCTCGCCCCCGTGCGCAAACCCTCCGGCGAACTCGACCGCGACAAGATCCTCGCCCATGTCGGCCAACTCGTCGAAGAAAACATCGACGCGGTCGCCGTCTCCACCGCCCACGGCCACACCGCGGGGGTCGGCGACATGGTCCGCCTCGTCCGCGATGCCTTTCCCAAGCTCACCATCATCGCCGGCAACGTCACCAGCGCCGCCGGCGTCGAGTTTCTCGCCGACTGCGGGGCGAACACCATCAAGGTCGGCCAGGGCCCCGGCTCCATCTGCACCACGCGCATGGTCGCGGGCGTCGGCATCCCGCAACTCACCGCGCTCTACGTCGCCAGCAAGGCTGCCGCGGCGCGCGGCGTCCGCCTCCTCGCCGACGGCGGCATCACCAAGTCGGGCGACATCGTCAAGGCCCTCACCCTCGCCGACGCGGTCATCTGCGGCGGACTCTTCGCCGGTTGCCGCGAGGCCCCCGGTGAGATTTTGGAAATCAACGGGAAACTCTATAAACAATACCGCGGCATGGGCTCGGTCGCCGCCATGAAAGCCGGCAGCGCCGCCCGCTACGGCCAGGACAAGACCGACACCACGCGCAAGCTGACGGCCGAGGGCATCGAGGCGCTCAAGGAGATTTCCGGCTCATTGGACAATGTCCTCAACGACCTCATCGGCGGCATCCAGAGCGGCATGGGCTATCTCGGCGCAAAAAACCTCGGCGAGCTCCGGAACAAGGCCCGCTACGTGCGCGTCAGCGCCGCCGGCCAGAAAGAAGCCGCCCCGCACGACGTGATCGAAGTCTCCACGCGGAAGGATTGAGGTAGGGCGCGTTATCCCTAACGCGCCGTTGCAGTATTAATTTCAGACGGCGGATTAAGGATAATCCGCCCTACCCCCGCTCAGAATGACAAACCTGTTGAATACATGAGCCCAACCAAGTCCTCCTTTGCCGAATCCGTGCGCGGCAGCCTGAAGGAAATATTCGATCCCAGGAAAATCCCATGGGTGTTCCTGGTCCTGACGATGGCCGCGATTGTGGTTCAATTGAATCCCGGCTGGGAGTCCGGTCTCATTTATGATCGCACGGCCGTGGCTCAGGGCGAAACCTGGCGTCTTTGGACCGGACACCTCGTGCATTTTGGATGGCCACATTTCATCGCTGACGCCGGGCTGTTCCTGATTCTCGGGCGGCTTTTGGAACGCCAGCATCCCGTCGCCTGCTACGTTAGCCTCGTCGGCATGCCGCTCGCGATTGCGGTCGCGATGTATTGGGGCGATCCCACCATGGTTCGCTACGGCGGACTCTCCGCGGTCAATTTTGGTCTGTTGGTTTTCCTCGCCTTGCAGGGCTGGCAGCGAAACTGGGTCGACTGGTTCTGGCCCGCCGTTTTTTCCATCTACGTCTTGGAAATCGTGGTGGAAGCGAAGAGCCGGCACGGAACCGGCGGCGGCATGATCCAGTTCAATGATCCGTCGGTTCGCGTCGCGACCACGGCGCACATCGGGGGCGCCATCTTTGGGGCCTCGGTATGGGCCATCGGGTTCCTGAGAAACCGTTCGGCGCGACGCTCCCGCCCGCCGAAAGGAAACCGATAAAATTCATGAGCGAGTCTTCACAACACAAAACTGAGTCGGTCAAACGAATCGTGGCTGCGATCGGTTGCCTGTTCTTCGTAATTCTTGCAATAAAAATGGGTGTCGAATCTCTACGCGCGCGAAGCACACACGAACTCATGTCCAATTGGAAGAATGGCAAGATGACATACGAAGATGGTTTCAAGCTGACAGGAATCTTTGTGCTGTTCGCGGTCGTTTGGGGCTACTATGCCGTCAGGCCAAAAAGCGTCGCACAAACTCGGAACCGCGCTAAGAAGTGAATTTTTCTGCACCCGCCTTATGTGGGGCGTTTTCGGTTTGGAGAGGCCTATCACGGATAAAATTGTCATTCCGAGCCGAGCGAGGAATCTCTGCTGTTCCTGGCGAATTCAATTCCGGAGATTCCTCGCTCGGCTCGGAATGACAAAATAAATGATGTTCGCACGGCATGCCTATGTGCCCAATTAAGTCAAAAATGCTCCAGCCGTAAACGCAGCTCACCTCAGTCATTTCGCCGCCTGCATTATTTTTGTTTGCACTCCGCCCCGTGCTCGGGTTTCCAATTTATGGCAACAGGGGCGCTGCTCCGGTTGCCATTAAGCAACCATGTCCCTGATTCCATTTTCCAGCCGGCTCATCGCTGACGTCGGCATTTCGCTCGGCGATGAGGGCAAAGGCCGCCTGATCCCGGAAATTGTCGACGAGCTGCGCACCACCCGCGCGCCCGTCTCCGTCGTGCTCAAGGTCAACGGCGGCGCCAACTCCGGCCACACTGCCGGCGGCATCAAGCTCAACCTGCTGCCCTCCGGCGTCGTCGAAGTCAGCGTGCAGCACCTCTGCCTCGGCGCCGGCGTCGTGGCCGACCCGCGCAAAATCTGGTGGGAAGTCCGCCCGCTCGAAAAAAAGGGCCATGCCATCCTCTCGCGCCTGCGCATTGACGAGCGCACGCTCTTCTCCGACCTGACACACCGCCTGCTCGACCTCGCGTGGGAGGACTACCGCGTCAATATCCTCCGCGAGGAGCCGCGCGGCTCGACCGGCCGCGGCATCACGCCCGCGTACGCGGACGAGACCGCCCAGTGGCAGATCACGTACTCGGATTTTCTCGGTGGCCCGAACTACTTCGCGCGCAAGCTCGCCCAGCGCGCCGAGCGCGCGCTCCGCACCATCCAGCACGTCTGCCGCGTGAGCGAGACCGCTTGGAATGAATTCTTTGACAAGCTGACCGCCGCCGAGCAACGCGCCAACGCCGAGGCCATCGATCTTGGCGTGTTCGACAAAAGTGAGTTCGACTTCACGCAGTTCCGCGGCGCCGCGCCGTTTACCCTCAACCTCGATCGCCTCACCGAGGTTTACTGGCAGGCCGGTGTCGCCCTCGCAAAAAACATCCGCGAAGTGCGCGAGATCATCCGCGCCGAGCTGGCGGCCGGCCGCACCGTCATCGGCGAATTCGGCCAGGCCTACTGGCTCGACAAGCGCCACGGCTTCTCGCCCAACGTCACCGCCTCGCACACCTACACGCCCGAGCTGTTCGAAAGCGCGGGCCTGCCCGTGCAACCCGTGCACACCTTCGGCGTGGCCAAGGCCTACGACACGAAAGTCGGCACGCACACCTTCCTCACGCAAATGGACGACGCGCACCCGCTGTGCGCGAAGTTGAAGCAACTCGAGTTCGGCACCAGCACCGGCCGCCAGCGCATGGTCGGCTGGTACGATGCCGTGGAGAAGGGCGACGCACTCCGCTACGGTGGATTCCAGGACCTGATGATCAACAAGCTCGACGCGCTCACCCACAGCGGCGAATGGAACGGCGAGTTGCAAATCTGCGTGGGTTACGAGGACGCGGCCGGCCGCGCCTACGCCCACGTGCCGCGCAGCGAGGCCGTACGCCGCGCGCTGCACCCCGTCTATAAAAAATTTCCAGGCTGGAGCGAGGACGTATCGCAAGTGCGCTACTTCGCCGCCCTGCCCCGCGCCGCGCAACGCTATGTCGGCGCGATGGTCAAAAGCCTGCTTAATGTCGCCTACGCCGGCGAGAACTGGCCCGCCGCCAAACAACTGCCGAACCTCCGCTATCTCGGCGTCGGCCCGGAGCCGTCGCAAATCATCAAGGATGTCCCGGCCACGGCGAACCTGGTGAAGCTGGCCTGAGGTGGGTAGATTAGAATTTTAGGATGTGGGCGGGGTGCCCTCACCCCGCAATCGAGCTTGTAGCCGGGGTCGCCGACCCCGGTTCCGGCCTCAGCGAGACCGGCTACATTCAGAGCCAGCTAACGCGCTAAGCATCGTACTCGTTCTCATACTCATTCTCGTTCTCTCGTCTCGGATCGTCTTGGAGAAAGATAACGATTATGAGAACGAGAACGATTTATCCTCAGAAGTCCTGCAGCCGCCCCTCGCCGGCTCCGCGTTGCGGTTCGAGGCACGCCAGCGCTTCGCCGATCAGGTAGATTGATCCGGTCACGACAATCACGTCGTCGGGCCCACCGATGGCACAGGCCTGCGGCGCGGGGAAAATTTCCGCCACTTCCGCACGATGCGTGCGGCCGGCGAAACCCGCCGGCACGAGCGACTCAAGTTCCTCGAACGAGCACGCCCGCGACTGCCTGGGCACGGTGAAATAAATCTCACGCGCATGCCGGCCGATGGTTTCGAGCAGCGCACACGCACGCTCTATCCCCAGCGCGCCGGTGATGACGACCGGCGACCGGCTGGTTTCGGCCACCAGTTTTTTCAAATTTTCATCCAGCACCTGCGCACCTTCGGGATTGTGCGAGGAATCGAGCACGAGCAGCCGGCCGTCGGCCAGGCGCACGCGCTGCCAGCGTCCCGGCCAGCTCGCCTGTTGCAGGCCGCGTGCGACGACCTCATCGTCCAGCCGCCAGGCCAGCGGCAGCGTGCGCGCGACGAGCGCTGCGGTGGCTGCATTCCATCGCTGGTAAGCGCCTTCCAGGTTTGTGCGCGGGCAGTTGTCCACCTTTTCGCCAAAGACTTCACCCACCGAGACGACGCGCGACGCGCACCCGGCCGCGACATCGCGAATGACTTTTTCCGCGGCCGCAGGCATGCGGCCCAGCACCACGGGACGGCCGGGCTTGATGATGCCGGCTTTTTCTGCGGCAATTTTCTCGAGCGTATCGCCCAAAAATTCGCAGTGGTCCAGGCCGATGGAGGTGATGACTGCAATTTCGGATTGCACGACGTTCGTGGCGTCGAGCCGCCCGCCCAGGCCGACCTCGATCAGGCTGATGTCGCAGCGCCGGCGGGCGAACTGCAAGAACGCCATCGCGGTCATGAACTCAAAAAAGCTCGGGTGATCACCGGCGTCGAAACGTCCCAATTGTTCCGCCACGGGGCGCAGCTCGCGCGTGTAGGCGGTGATTTCATCCTCGCTCAAAATCTGCCGGTTCACCTGCACGCGCTCGCCGAGCTTCACGAGATGCGGCGAAGTGTAGAGTCCCGTGCGCCAGCCCGCCGCCTGGAAAATCGCATCGAGCATCGCCGCAACCGAGCCTTTGCCGTTGGTGCCGGCGAGGTGAATCACTGGGACGGCGCGCTCGGGATGGCCCAGCGCCCCGGCAAAACCCCTCATCCGGTCGAGGCCGAACTTCGGCCCACTCGCCTTGAGGCCAAAGAGATAATCCTGCACCGCTGCGTAGTCGGCCAGTTCGGTCGTGTCCATGGACAGAACGTCAGGTTTTGGCGGCGGCGGCGGGAAGTTTTTTCACGTACAGCGCAGTCAGGATGTCGCGCAGGCGGATGCGCATGTCGAGACGCGAGACGATTTGGTCGATCAGCCCGTGTTTGAGCAAAAATTCCGCGCTTTGGAAGCCGGCGGGCAGCGTCTGCTTCGTGGTTTCCTTGATGACCCGTGCGCCGGCAAAACCGATGAGCGCGCCCGGTTCGGCGAGGATGACATCGCCCAGCGTCGCAAAACTGGCGGTCACGCCGCCCATGGTCGGGTCGGTCAGCACCGAAATGAACGGCAGCCGCGCCTCGGCAAGCCGGCCGAGCGCGGCGCTGGTCTTGGCCATCTGCATGAGCGACAAGATGCCCTCCTGCATGCGCGCGCCACCCGAGGCGCTGAAAATGATGCACGGGATTTTCTTCGCCAGCGCCGTCTCAATGCAACGCGTGATTTTCTCACCCGTGGCCGAACCCATCGCGCCGCCGCAGAAGCGGAAGTCCATCACCGCCAGCGCGACCTCGATGCCTTCGATCTTGCCGATGCCACTGATCACCGCCTCGGGCAGGCCGCTTTCCTTTTCGTATTTTTTCAGCCTCGTGGCATAAGCTTGCAAGTCAACGAAGCGCAGCGGGTCGGCCGAGCGCACCCCCGCGTCGGCCTCGGCAAACGTGTCCGGGTCGACCAGCGCGGCGATGCGCTCGCGGGCGCCGATTTGGAAGTGATAACCGCTCTTGGGAACAACCATGAAGTTGTCCTCGAGCTCCGACTTGAAAACGATCTCGCCCGAGAGCGGGCATTTCACATACAGGCCCTTCGGGATGTCCTTCTTTTTGGGGACAATGGTGGAATATTTCGGCTTGCTGAAAAGCGACATGGCGATGGAAAGAGTTGGAACTTAACCGTGACCTAGGGTGACAACGTCGAGATTCAAGCCGCCCGCGCGGCGAAGCACGAAAGCGCAGCTGTTAAGGGTCGAACCAGTTGTAAAAACATCATCGACTAGAATATAATGCTGATCGGAACTTATCACCGCGTGCCGGGCCAAAGCAAAGGCATTTTTTAGGTTTTGCCGGCGGGTCCGGCGATCGAAGGTCGTTTGCGAAACGGTGTCCACGATGCGGCGCAGCAAGGGCCTGACGCAGGCACCCCCGCCGGAGATGCGCGCCAGCCGGCTGGCGATGAGCGCGCTCTGGTTGTAGCCGCGCTCGCGTTCCTTGCGCGGGTGCAACGGCACCGGCACGAGCACCGCGCCGCGCGCAAACTCCGCCAATCCCGGGGCCCGGCGCAAAATCACCTCGATATCCTCAAGCACATGCAGCGCGCGATGGTATTTCAATTCATGCATCAATGTGCGCGCCGGGCCCTTGAGCAAAACGGCGGTGCGTCCCTCGCGAAACGCCGGCGCCAGCGTCTCGCAGTGCGGGCACAGCCGCTCGCCGTGCACTTCGCCATAAAACGGATGACCGCACGTCGTGCAGCACGGCGAAGAAACAAAGGCGAGCTGCGCAGCGCAATGTTCGCAAAGATGGCGGTATCCGCTGTCCTCGACCAGCCCGCGGCAATGCACGCACACCGGCGGGAAAACCACATCCGTCACGCCGCGGGCGAATTCGGCGAGCGCTGCATTCATTTGTAGAAAACTTTGGCCAGGAACAATCCCTGCGCTGGCGCCGTCTCCACGCGATGCGTGCGCTCGCGCGAACGCAGGATGGCCGCGACTTCCTCGGGCGTGGACTTGCCCTGCCCTGCGGCGACGAGCGCGCCCACCAGCCGGCGCGCCATTTTGTAGAGAAAGCCATCGGCCTCCAGCGTCACGCGCAGCCGCGGCCCGCGGCCGGTCAGCTCGATCCGTCGCAGGTGGCGCACGGTATCGTCCTTGGTTGAGCCATTCAAGGCGCTGAACGCGCGGAAATCGTGTTTACCCGCCAGCCGGGCGGCGGCGGCCCGCATCGCCGCCACATCGAGCCGTTGCGGTAACGACCAGCAAAACGGCCCGGTGAATGGATCCGCCCATCCGCCGTGGTGCAGGTTGTAGAAATAAATTTTTCCCGTGGCCTTAAAGCGCGCATGAAACTCCGGCGGCGCGCGCCGCACACTGAGAATTTGGATCGCCGCCGGGAGCCCGCCAGACAGCGCCGCCAAAAGTTTGGTCACCCCATGCGACCAGTCGGCGTCGAAATGAAAAACCTGCGCGAGTGCGTGCACGCCTGCGTCGGTGCGGCCGCTGCCATGGATGCGGATATCGCGGCCAAAAATCGCCCGCAGCCGGCGCTCCAGCACATCCTGGATGGCCTTGCCTCCCGGCTGGCTCTGCCAGCCTTGAAACGCCGTGCCGTCATAGGCGACGATGCATTTCCAGCGGGTGGGAGGAATTAAAGACATGGGAAAAGTTTATTTTTACCGCGGATTACACGGATAAGCGCGGATAATTTGTTATGTCATTCCGAGCCGTGCGAGGAATGACAACCTGGGTTGATGATCATCACTCATTATAGCAGCATTCCGGTGCGGCCGCGCATTTATTCTTCCGGGGTGGAGTGAGGAAATTTCTGGTCGAGAAAATCCTGCAAAATCAGCGTGGCCGCGCGCGAGTCGATCAAGCCACTGGCCCGCACCGCGCGGCGCCGCGACTTCGGGATCGTCTCTTCTGCTTCATAGCTTGTCAGTCGCTCATCCACGAAATGCACCGGCAGGCCAAAGTCGGCGCGCAGCTGAGCGGCAAACGCCTCGACTTCCTTCGCTTTGGGACCGGAGGAGCCGTCCATGTTGAGCGGCAGGCCAAGGACAAAGTCGGTGATATTGCGGGCACGCACGAGCGCGGCGAGCGCCAGCTGGCGTTTTTCGGCCGTGGCCGCGGTCAAGGCCGGCATCGGCACGGCCACGCCCAGCGCATCGCCGTAGCTCAGGCCGATGCGTTTTTCGCCGTAATCAATACCGAGGCAGCGCATGTCAGGGAAAATGGTGCAGTTCAAACCGTGGGAGGGGCTTTATGCCCCGACGAGAGGTGTTGCCACACTGAAGTCGCGGCGTAAAGCCGCTCCCACATTGGATAATTCCTCGGCAATGTGCACCATCATCACTCCCCGGTTCATAACCACTTCCGTCCGCCGGCTCCGGCCCCGATGCGCTTGAGAAGCTGCTTGATGTCCTGGGCGCGGTGGCGGGGACATACCAGCGTGGCATCGGCCGTATGCACCACAATGAGGTCATCGGCGCCGATGACGGCGAGCAAATGCCCATCTTCGGCCACCACGATGTTGTTGTTCCCCTGTTCAACGATGGCCCCGCCGCGGACAACGTTGCCCGAAACGTCCTTGGGATGATGCCGGGCCACGGCCGGCCATGAGCCCACATCGTCCCAGTCGAACGACGCCGGCAACACGACGACGTTATCGGCCTTTTCGAGCAGCGCGTAGTCCACGGAGATTTTCGGCAGCGCCGGATAAATTTTCTTGAGCAACGGCACGAGCGCCTGGCGGCGGGCCAGGCCCGCCATGATCCGGTCGAGGCCGGCCCGCAGGACCGGCGCATGCCGCGCAAACGCCGCGAGCACGACGGGGACGCTCCAGACGAACATCCCGGCGTTCCACAGATAATCGCCGGAGGCGAGATAGCGTTGCGCGACTTTAAGCGAAGGTTTCTCCACAAAGCGCCGCACATTATAAAACGGCCGGCGCGCAAACTTCTTCCAGGGTTTGCCGCGCTGAATGTAGCCAAAACTTGTGGCGGGTTCATGCGGCTTGATGCCGATGGTGACCATCACCTCGGCGCCCGCGGCGGCGGCAAACGCCGCGCGCAAGTCGGCCTGGTAGGTGCGCGTGTCGTGAATCACATGGTCGGCCGGCAAAATGGCAAAGATCCCGCGGGGATCGCGCTGCGCGACCAGCGCGGCGGCGAGCCCGACGGCTGGCGCCGTGTCGCGGCCCACGGGTTCGGCCACGATATTGGCGGACGGCATTCCCCGGCACATCACCCGCACCGCCCGCAACTGGTCGGCGGCGGTGATGATGAAAATATTTTTGGCCGGGGCGAGCGGACGCACCCGGGCCAGCGTCTGCGCCAACATGGGCTCGTCGCCCACAATGGGCAGCAGATGCTTGGGACGATGCAGGCGGCTTTGCGGCCAGAAGCGTTCGCCTTTTCCGCCGGCCAGAATGACGATGAATTTTTGCGGCATGAAAGATTGATTATATTTAATTTTAAAACTTCAGGTTATGCCCAACCCGGGATGAGCCCCGGCATAGGAACGGACATAATCGGCAAAGGCGCGTTTCAGCCGCATGGTGATGGTATCGTCGCCAACTTTGAAGCGCACGGCGTCGATGGTGGCAACCGCCGATATGTCCTTGGTAGTCGAAAGCAAAAAGCATTCGTCCATCTGCGAAAAATCTTCCGGCCGCACCGCCGCCTCGCGCATGGGCACGCCAGCGGCCGGCGCGATTTTTTCCAGCAGCAACTGCCGGGTGATGCCGCCGAGGATGCCCGCCTCCATCGGCGGCGTGATGACTTCACCGGCCCGCACGAAAGCCAGATTCGAGACGGCGGCCTCGGTGACCTCCCCGGCCAGGTTGATAATAACGACTTCATCCGCACCGCGCGAGCGCGCTTCGCGCAGACAAAGAATATTGTTTAGATAATTGCCGGTTTTCCATGCCGGGCTGAGCGCAGCGATGGGATTGCGGCGCAGGCCGGTGGCCAGCGAAAGTTTCAAGCCCTGGGTGAGCTGCGCCGGCGTCCAGACCGGGTTGGCCTGCACGATAAACGTGAAGTCCGGCCGGTCCGCCAGCGCCGGGTCGAGGCCGATCAAACCATTGCCGCGGGTGATCTGGAGACGAATATAAACCTCGGGCCGCGCGCCAGCGGCGGCATAAAACGCGGCGACGGTACGCTTGACTTCAACCAGCGCCTGCTCGGGTAAAAACGGCAGTGCCAGATACAACGCGGCCGCAGAACGCTCGAGCCGCCGCCAGTGTTCCTCCCACGCGAAGATGACGCCATCGTAGGTGCGCCAGACTTCATAAATAGCATCACCATAAAGGAAGCCGCGGTTGAGCGGTGAAATCGCCGGCTCGCGCGCATCGTGCAGGCGACGGTTCGTGTTGGCTTGAATATAGGGCGCGGACATCGGGAGAGTATTTAAATTAGGAAAATCATACTGCCAATAGCTGAGAAGCACAGAGCAAAACGGCAACATCCTCGCAAATGCGATCCCGACAAACAAAAAGCCCCGCCAGATTTGGCGGGGCGAAAGTGAGACAAACCAGCGGTTACTTCTTGCGGGCTTTGACCAGGCCGAGCTCTTTCTTGATATTCTGCACGCTGGGCAGCGAAATACCAAGGGACTTGGCAATCACGGTGCCGGTTTTTCCGGCGTCAACCATGCCCTTTAGTTTTTGCTTCATTTCCGGCGTAATCTTGGCGCGCCTGCGCTTTTTCTGTCCGCCCTTGGCGGCGGCCTTGGCCGGGCGCCCCGGATGTTTCCCGCCAGCCGATGCCTTGATGGCCTTGATCAGGTCCAGCGACGTTTCAAAACCGTATTTCTTGTGCAGGGAAGAGAGATCATGCTTCAGTTGATTGGCGATCGCTTTCTTAAGCGCATCAACTTTTGTCTGATACTCGGTAAGTTGTTTAATTTTGGCAGTGACCATAGGAGGGATGACAAAAAACACCGACCTGCTTTATACAAGTCTATTTTACCGGCTGCAGACAGTGGTTTCCGCCATTGGCGGCTGGTTTCATTCGATAAAGACTACGACTAAAAGTCATTATAAAAACGCGCAAACCATTACCCTGTTTAGCGATACAATATCCATATTCATTGGATTTAACGCCATCAATATAACAGGACCATTAGATATAAATTTAATGGTTTTATGCCACGGCGCATCATTGTAGGGCCCGTTGCCGCCGTGGCCGTCGTAGCTTTAGCGAAGTCGGCTCAACGGACCGACTTGTCCGCCATAGCTTCAGCCGTTTCGACAAGCCCAGGGTCCCTGGGCATTTTCGAGGGACTCAAGGCCCCGAGCCAGTCGATGGGCGACGGCGGAAACCGACGGTCGGCGACAAGTGCGAAGCCTTGTCGGCTGAGGGCAGCCGACCCTGCCTAATTACCGATTAAATTGTCATCGCGTGGTATCCGCCATCGACGACGATTTCGTCGCCGGTGATGAAACCGCCCGCCGCGTCGCTGGCCAGCAGCAGCGTCGCCCCGCCCAGCTCACGCGCCTCGCCGAAACGCTTCATCGGCGTGTGCCCCATGATGGCGGCCACCCGGTCGGGCGTGAGCACCTTGCGGTTTTGTTCCGCGGGGAAAAAGCCCGGCACGATCAAGTTCACGCGCACTTTCTTCGGCGCCCATTCGCGCGCGAGATTTTTTGTCAGGTTGTGCACGGCGGCCTTGCTCGCCGAATAAGTAAACACCCGCGACAGCGGCACCAGGCCGGACATCGAGCCGAGGTTGATGATCGAGCCGCCTTCCCCGCGATCGACGAGATATTTGCCGAAAACCTGGCAGCCCAAAAACACGCCCTTCACGTTCACGCGCATGATGCGGTCGAACTCCTCCTCGCCGATGTCGAGGAACGGTGTCGGTGAGTTTATCCCCGCGCCATTGATGACGATGTCCACGCGCTTGGATCGCTCCAGCACGGCGGCGAGCAACGCCTCCACTTCGGATTTCTTATCCGCTTCCGTCGAAAGGAAATAGGCTTTGCCGCCCGCGGAGTGGATTTTTTCCAGCCGCGCCTTGGCTTTTTCCTCGTTGCGGCCCACCAGTACGACCTCCGCGCCCGCGCCGGCCAGCGCCTCGGCCATCGCGCCGCATAATTCGCCGGTGCCACCGATGACGACGGCAACCTTGCCAGTGAGTGAAAATAACGTGGAGAGATACTCGGATGGGTTCATGGGAGGAACATGCAAGCCGCGTGCAGAGCCGCTTGGCAATGCGAAACAATATGGTCATTCGTCATTGGTCATTTCCGAAAAACTTGCGATGCCGGCAAACTTGGAAATAGATGACGGTGTCATGTCCCGCATCCCGCTCGAAGACGATTTCAACGACGTCATCAACAAAGCCCAGCGCGGCCTCAAGTTTTCCGACGAACAGCTCGCCGAGAAGGCCAAGGTCAGCCTGGAAGAACTCGTCGCCATCAAACGCGGCGCGCCCGTCATCGAAACGATTCGCCGCGTTGCCCGTCCGCTCCGCCTCTCCCCCCGTGCGCTGGAAGCCCTCGCCAAAAAGGCCTGGTATCCCGAACAGCCCGTTTTCCCGCACGGCTTCGCGATGTTCAACACCCACTTCCCGCACACGAAGATCAGCCTCGATATCCGCGTCAACAACTACCTCGTCTGGGATGGGCGCACCCGCGTGGCCGCCGCCTTCGACACCGGCGCCAACTGCTCCCGCATGATCGATTTCATCAAGGCGGAAAAACTCATCATGCTTTATGTTTTCCTCACCCACACCCACGACGACCATATTGCAGACCTGGATCGGCTCGCCTGTATTTCCCAAGCCACGATCTGGGCGAGCGAACGCGAACCCGCGCCCTTTCACGGCTCGTTGCGCTTCAAGGAAGGCGCCACCTTCACCATGGGCAGCCTCACGATCAAAACGCTGCTCACCTCGGGCCACTCGCCCGGCCAGACGACTTATTTTATCACCGGGCTGAGCTGGCCGCTTGCCATCGTCGGCGACTCGCTTTTCGCCAGCTCGATGGGCGGCAGCAAGGACCATTATCAGGAACAGTATGACAACGATCGGCAGAAAATCTTCACCCTGCCCCGCGACACCGTGCTCGCCCCCGGCCACGGCCCCCTCACCACGGTGGCGCAGGAATTGAAGCATAATCCCTTTTTTGCGCAATGAATCAAATGTTCAGCAAACTGGACTAAGGTGGGGCGCGGTGTCCCCGACGCGCTTGTCCTCACGCGGGTCATCCTATAACATCCGACAAAAAACCCAATGGGTACACAAAAGCTAAAAACAGAAGGCGGCCAAGGCGGTCGGCGCGGTCACTCCAATATGAATCATTGGGTGACAACTGCGGAAATCAAAGATGCCGCCCGCATCCGCAGAAGAAGAGAAGCCAAGACCATCGTCGCGAAAGAGAAATTAGAGGCCGTCGACGATAAGAAGCTCTGACCGGGCCACTCAAAGCGCGTCGGGACTGTATAGACCGGGGACATGGGTGACACACGTACGGGGACATGGGTAACACTTGGGGATGCCCTGGATTACCTCTACACCCATGTCACAACGATTCGAGTTCGTCGTTTTAGCCAGCAAGGCTGGCAC
>DATMLS010000086.1:0-66416 GCA_035569995.1 Opitutaceae bacterium
GGCGGTTCCGAACTGACGGTTGGCAGCAACTATGCCTTCCGCATTTCCGACACCACCTTGAATTACTGGGGCGCTTTCGTCGATACTTCGGCCAATGGCGGGGTGGGCACGGTCAGCGTGTGCAACTTTTCAACCGGCGGCCTGCCGCAGGCAGCCGCACCCGTATTCAGCCCGGCCGCCGGCACCTATACCAACACACAGAATGTGAGCATTACTTCGACGACTGGTGGTGCATCCATTCGTTATACCACCGACAACAGCACGCCCTCGGAGACCGCGGGCACGCTCTACTCGGGTCCGGTGAACATCGCCACCACCACGACCTTGAAGGGCATCGCTTTTGAAACCGGCTTTACTGACAGCAATATCACGACCGGCCTTTACACCATTACGGCCGCGAGCTTCACCATCACGGCCAGCGCCGGCAGTGGCGGTTCGATCAGCCCTTCGGGCAGTGTTGGTGTGACCCAAGGCGCCAACCAATCCTTCACGATTACGCCAAGTTCAGGATTCAATGTGTCCAGCGTGACCGTTGACGGTGCGAATCAGGGCGCGATCACCTCCTACACTTTCAGCAATGTGCAGGCCAATCACACGATCAGCGCTGCGTTCCAGCAGCAATCGTCAGGCGAAGGTCCGTTCGGCGGAACCGCGGCCGCGATTCCAGGCACGGTGCAGGCCGAAAACTATGACACCGGCGGCCAGGGCGTGGCCTACAACGTTACTTCGGTCAATGGCACCGATAATGGCTATCGTTCCGACGGCGTTGACCTGGAAGTCTGCTCAGACACGGGCGGCGGCGTTGACTTGGGATGGGAAAGCCCCGGCCAGTGGTTTAAATATACGGTCAATGTGGCCACGGCCGGCACTTACACGGTCAGCTTCCGCGTGGCCGCTCCGAACGCGGTGACGGATGCCTTCCATCTGTCGAATGCTTCGGGTACGAACCTGAGCGGTAACGTCAACGTTCCTGCGACGGGTGGCTATCAAACCTGGGCCACGGTGACGGCCAACGTGACCCTGCCCGCAGGCCAGCAAATCCTGACCCTGAACCAGGACACCGGCGGCGGCATATGGAACATCAACTACGCGAGCTTCGCGCAGCAGACTCCGACCTTTACCATTACAGCCAGCGCGGGCAGCGGCGGATCGATCAGCCCGTCGGGCGGTGTCGTGGTGAATCAGGGCGCTAACAAATCGTTCACGATTACACCCAATTCTGGATTCAATGTATCCAGTGTGACGGTCGACGGTGCCAACCAGGGCGCCATTACCTCCTATACTTTCTCGAATGTGCAGGCCAATCACACGATCAGTGCTGCCTTCCAACAGCAATCGACCGAAGGCCCGTTCGGCGGAACCCCGGCGGCTATTCCCGGCACGGTCCAGGCCGAAAACTATGACACCGGCGGCCAAGGCGTGGCTTACAATGTCGGCTCGATCAATGGGACGGATAATGGTTATCGTTCCGACGGCGTTGACCTCGAGGTAACTTCAGACACCGGCGGCGGCGTTGACCTCGGCTGGACCTTCGGCGGCGATTGGTTTAAGTACACGGTCAATGTGGCCACGGCCGGCACTTATACGGTCAGCTTCCGCATCGCCGCTCCGACCGCGGTGACCGATGGCCTTCATCTGTCGAATTCATCGGGCACGAACCTGAGCGGTAACGTCAACATTCCCGCCACGGGTGGTTATCAAACCTGGGCCACGGTGACGGCCAATGTCACCCTGCCCGCGGGCCAGCAAATCCTGACCCTGAACCAGGACAACGGCGGCTGGAACATCAACTATCTGGGTTTCGCGCCGGCCAACTCCGCGCCAAACTTCGGCCCGAATGTCATCATCTTCGATCCGTCGATGTCGTCATCATCCATTCAGACTCAGATTAATAATATATATAACCAACAAAGCTCGAGCACATCGGGGCAATTCGACTCTTCCCGCTACGCGCTTGTTTTCAAGCCCGGTACCTATAACAACACCGTGAATGTTGGTTACTACACCCAGGTTTTGGGCTTGGGACAATCGCCGGACAACGTCACCATCAACGGCGGTATAATCTCCAACGCGGCTTTGAGCGGCAATAATGCGACCTGCAATTTCTGGGAAGGCGCGGAAAATCTTTCCGTGGTTCCTGCCGGAGGCACCGATCAATGGGCCGTCTCCCAAGCCTGCCCCATGCGTCGGGTGCACATCAAGGGCAGCATCGTCCTGGATCAAAGCGGTGGATATTCCAGCGGCGGCTTCCTCTCGGATTCCCTGATCGACAATCAAATCAATTCTGGATCCCAGCAGCAATGGATCTCGCGGAATTCCCAATGGGGCAGCTGGGCGGGCTCCAACTGGAACATGGTGTTTGTCGGCGATACCAATGCGCCATCGGGCGCGAATTGGCCCAACCCAGCCTATACGGTGACCAGTCAGACGCCGGTGGTGCGCGAGAAGCCATTCCTGACCATCGATGGCAGCGGAAACTACAGCGTGTTTGTCCCGGCCTTGTCCACCAACAGCTCGGGCATCACCTGGTCGAGTGGTTCATCGGCGGGGCAGTCGATTCCGATCAGCCAGTTCTACATTGCCCACTCATCGAGCGACACGGCGGCCACCTTGAATGCGGCCCTCTCGCAGGGAAAGAACCTGTTGCTCACGCCGGGTATCTACTCAATCAATTCCACGCTGCAGGTGAACAATCCCAACACGGTGGTGCTGGGCCTGGGCCTGGCGACCCTGCTTTCGCAGAATGGCGTAACCACGATGACGGTCGCCGATGTCGATGGCGTGACCATTTCCGGCATTTTGTTTGATGCCGGCTCGACCAACTCAGCCTACCAACTGCAAGTCGGCCCGACCGGCAGCAGTGCGAGCCACGCGTCCAACCCGACCGTGCTGCACGACCTGTTCTTCCGCGTCGGCGGCGCGGCCGTGGGCAAGACGACGGTCAGCCTCCAAATCAACAGCAACAATGTCATCGGCGACGATTTCTGGATCTGGCGGGCAGACCACGGCAACAGTGGCACGGTGGGCTGGACCACCAACACCGCCACCAACGGCATCGTGGTCAATGGAGCCAACGTGACCATCTACGGCCTGGCGGTTGAACATTACCAGCAATACCAGACGCTGTGGAACGGCAACGGCGGCAGTGTTTATTTCTATCAAAGCGAAGCGCCGTATGACCCGCCGAACCAGTCGAGCTGGATGGCCGGGAGCGAGGACGGCTACGCTTCCTACAAGGTGGCCAACACGGTCACCAGCCACCAGGCTTACGGCGTGGGTGTGTACTGCTTCTTCAACGTCAACTCGTCGGTGATCCTTGGCAATGCCATCGAAGTGCCGACCTCCGGTTTGAACGGGGCGATGATCCACAATATGACCACGGTTTCGCTCGGCGGCGTGGGAACGATCGCCAGTGTCATCGACGGTTACGGAGCCACGGCGAATTCGTCCAATAACGTGGTTCACCTGATAAAATAATCAATCATCGGCACTGGCCGCCGGGACGGGCAACCGACCGGCGGTCAGACCGATGATTGGAGCAGTTTCGATTTAAATAGACCCATGACGGGTGAGATTGTCATTCCGAGCCGTGCGAGGAATCTCTGCTGTTCTTGGCGATTTCAATTTCGGAGATTCCTCGCACGGCTCGGAATGACAAAATAAAGAATAGGTCGCAAAGGCATACCGGCGTAACCAATTAAATCGAAAACACTCCGATTTATAGAGAAAATCAGGCCCGAACTTCTTGCGCCCGATCCAGCTGTTCAGAATTTTTGGACAGATGGAGCAATTGGTGCACAGTCTCGAGGAGAGCTTCGGGCGCGAATGGCTTGATGAGGCAGGCGTGGGTGAGTTTTTTCGCTTCTTCGAGCGAGGTGTCGACCACCTCGTTGTTGGACAATCCACTGATGACGAGCAGCCGGAGATTTGGACAAAGCTCGGCGGCGATGCGGGCCAGCGCGGCGCCGCCCATATAAGGAATGTCCACGTCGGTGATGAGGAGCGCGATCCTCGCCTGGTGCGTGGTTAAAAGGCCGACGGCCTCGACGCCGTCGCTGGCGCTCAGGACACGGTAGTTGTGCTTGGCCAGGACGGCAGTGACGGTTTCGCGGATCGCGTCGTTGTCGTCGACCACGAGGATGAGCTCGCCCTGGCCGATGGGGGCGGCGATCGCCGGTGCAGTGATGAGATCCGCCGATTTTTCATCGGTGGCCGGCAAATAGACTCGAAAGGTGGTGCCGCGGTTCGGCTGCGTGTCGACCGTGACAAAGCCGCGATGGCTGGCCACGATCCCGCGAACGGTGGAAAGGCCGAGGCCCGTGCCTTTCTCCGCGCCCTTGGTGGTGAAGAACGGATCCCAGATGCGCGCGAGTACATCGGGCGGGATGCCGGTGCCGGTATCGGAAACTTCGATGACCAGCCACGCCCCATGCCGGGCCCCGGGCAGCGCGCTGGCCTGTTCCCGGTCGAGCCGGCGGTTAAACGCGGCGATGCGCAGCGTGCCGCCCTCCGGCATGGCGTCCCGGGCGTTCACGCAGAGATTGAGGAGCACCTGGTGGATCCGGATCGGGTTGCCCTGCACGAGCCAGAGGTCGGAGGCGATTTCGTCCTGGAGCGTAATGAATTTCGGAAAGGTCTCCTCAATGACGTTGATGATGTCCTGCAGGAGGTGACTCACCTGCGTGGGCCGGATTTCGCCGGTGGTGCTGTGGGCAAACCCGAGGATTTGTTTCACCAGGCCGGCGCCCCGCGAGGCATTTTGCTCGAGCGAGTTCAGGATGCGCAAGTCGCGCGGGTTGGACGTGCCCAGGCGCAGCATCGGCACACCCAGCATGATGGGGGCGAGCACGTTGTTGAGGTCGTGGGCCAGGCCCGCGGCGAGCATGCCGATGCTCTCGAGTCGCTGGGCGTGGAGAAATTTTTCCTCGAGCATTTTCTTTTCCGTGATGTCGTTCGCGAGCACCAGCCGCGTCTTGCGGCCGCCAAACACCAGCGGGCTGGAAATCGTCTCCACCTGGATGATCGTCCCGTCCTTTCGCCGGTGCCGCCATTCGCTGGCTTTGTTGAGGGTGGCACCTGCTTCCTCGACGCACTTCAGCAACGCGGGAATATCCTCCGGCAGGTAGAGATCCTTGATCGTCATGGCGAGGAACTCCTCGCGCGAGTAGCCGTAGTGGTGCACGAACGATTCGTTGACCGCCAGGAACCGGAGGGTCTCGGAATCGAAGAGCAGGATGGGGAGAGGATTGCTTTCGAAGAGCAGCCGGTAGCGCTCCTCGCTCTCTTGCAGCGCGGCTTCGGCGTGTTTGAGTTTGGTGATGTCTCGCACTGTTCCCTCATAGTGCGGCGAGCCCTGTTCATCCCGGACAACCTGGATATCGACCGAGACCCAAATCAGATTGCCGTCCCGGCGCCGCCATTGGACTTCATCGTCCACAACGGCCCCGTGCTCCTGCAGCAGGCGCTGCAACTCGGTGCGCTTTTTCTCATCGACGTAAAAGCTCCGCATATTCGGCGCGGCGTGGATGAGTTCATCGGCCGACTCAAAGCCCAGGATTCGCGCCATCGCCGGGTTCGCGGTGATGATCTGCCCGTCGGGTTTTGTCTGCAGGATGCCCTCGCGGGCGTTTTCAAAAATGGCGCGATATTTGGCCTCGGCCTGCTTAAGCGCACTAGCGCCCTCAGCCTCGCCCGGGCTGGTCGTGGGGTGGGGGTTTTTCAGTCTGGCTCCACTCTCGCGCATCGTAATGGGTATCTTTACGAAACCAAGAGCGACGGCGATGCGAAAAGGACGATTCCACCTAGAGGGAAATCCTCAGTCCGGGTGCAAAGAAAATGGGCTGCGCAGGCCACAGACCGCGCGGCAAAATCGAGCTGGGCGGATTTTCAGTGACAATGGTTCGCCCGATGGGCCGCAGTTCTTACTGCGTCTGGAGCGTAAACCGATTCAGGCCTGCCGCGGTGCAGGCGTTTATCACATCGTCCATTTTTTGCAGCTGGGTGGACTTGTCCGCCTTGATCAAAACCGCGACGTTCGGATTGCTGTCATGATCTTTCCTCAGCAATGGTAATAGTTGATCGTCGGAAATGGGATCTCCGTTAATCGATATCTGCCCGCCTTGACCGATGATGATTTCCATCTTTGTCGGAGATTCATTATTGGCCGTGCTGGCGGGCTCGGGCGACGTTTCCGCCGTGGCGTTTCCTGGGGTGTACTTGCACGCGGTGAGTTCACGCCCGGCGATGGAGGCATCGACGACCTCAGGATATAAAACCACCAGGGCAAGATTTGTATGCACGTTGATGCGGACATAAACGGTCTGGCCGGGGCTGAGCGTGAAACTGACGGGTGGGCTGCCTTCGCCGGAAAGCTCGACTTTGTCGTCACCGGCAGGTTGATCGACGTAGAAAAATCCCTGGGCCTTGGAAAGGCCGATTTGTTCGCCGTTGAGCAAAACCGCCGGCGTTTTGCTCGGGCCATAGATGGCGTCGCGGTAAATGAAAATCCGCCCGGCATTGGCTGCGATGGGCGGAAAAGTGTCCTTGACCGAGTTGTACGACGGCCCGGAGGTCCAGCCGGGAAGAATCGGCCCGGTGGTGCAACCGGCGAAAAACAAGGCGAGGGCAATCGTGGCCAGGAAAGGGAGCAGTTTTTTCATAGTTGGATTCCTGCAGGCAATCATCTCGGCCGGGGAAGGAAAAGCCTGAAAACACCTTGAACCTTGAACTTTGAGCCTGGAACTTTGAACTTCCTGTCATGAGCGCACGGGATATCGTCGCGATCAACCGCGAATTCTATGATGCCCTCTGGTCGCAGACCTATGTCGAGCGGCCGGAGCGCTTCAATACTTGGCCGCTGATTTCCGGGTTGCTGCCTTCGGCCCCGCTGCGGCTGGAAATCGGCCCCGGGCTGCGACCCCGGCTGCCGATTGCCGGCACGCATTTCATCGACATCAGCACGCCGGTGGTCGCAAAGTTGAAGGCGCGCGGCGGCATCGCCGCCCCAGGCGAAATCACCGCGCTGCCGTTTGGCGACGAGACGTTCGATCTTGTGGGGGCCTTTGACGTCGTCGAACACATCGAGGACGACCGGCGGGTTTTTGCCGAATTGGGCCGCGTGCTCAAGGACGGCGGCATCCTGGTTTTTGCGGTGCCCTTGCATGCCCGCTTTTGGACTGAATTCGACGCCTGTGTCGGCCACGCGAGGCGCTACGAGCCGGCGGATTTGCTGGCGCTGCTGGCGGACCATCAGTTGGTGATCGAAAAGAGCGCGGGGTTTGGCATGCAGCCGAACAATCCACGGCTGTTGAAATACGGCATGAAATGGCTCACGCAACACCGCGCGGCGGCGATGCGCTGGTATAACTGGGTGTTCATGCCGCTCGGCATGCTTTTCCAGAAACGATTGAAGTTTAGGCCGGGCCTGGTCGATCCGGCCGGCCTGGCCGAGATCGTGCTGGTGTGCCGGCGGCTGCCACGCTAAAAATTTCCATGCGCTGGCTGGCCATTGTCCTTGGAGTTTTTTCTTTCGGCGTGATCCTCGCCGTCCACAATATTACCGACGGCGACCTTTGGAACAAACTCGCCATCGGCGCGCATGTCTGGAGATTCGGCACGGTGCCGGTGCGGGACATGTTCGCCTTCACACCGGTGCTGCCGACCTACATCGAGCACGAGTGGGGCGCGGGCACGATTTTTTTTGGCGTGCTGAAATTTTTCGGCCCGGAGGGGTTGATGGCGCTCAAGATCCTGCTCGCCTTCGGCGCGCTGTGGGCGGCGATGGCCGCCGGCCGGACGATGGATTGCGGGTGGGAAACCTTGCTCGTGCTGGCGATCCCGGCGGCGGCGTGCGTGCTGCCCGCCTTTATTCCCGTCGTCCGCTGCCAGGTTTTCACGTATGGCTTTTTTGCCCTCACATTGTTCGGCCTTGAGCAAATCCGGGCGGGGAAAAGCTGGCCGGTGTTTGTCCTGCCCGCGATGATGCTGGTGTGGGCCAATGTTCACGGGGGATTCGTGGCCGGGTTGGGGGCGATGGCCATCTACGCCGCCTTCGCGCTCTTCACCCGCCGGCAGGTGAGGCCCATGCTGGCCACCGCGTTCGCCAGCGGCGCGGCCACGCTGGTCAATATTTACGGGCTCAAATTCTGGCCGTATTTGATTCCGGCGCTGCTTAACAACCGCCCGCATATCGCCGAATGGCGGCCGCTGCCGCTGTTTGCCGGCGACCTGTGGGATGTGTTCATCGGATTCCGGATCCTTTTCTGGCTGGTGGTCTTGGTGCTGCTCATCGGCTGGCGGCGCACGGAGAAAAAAAGCTGGCCGGGCCTGGTCATGCTGGCGATCACCGCGGCGCTGGCGTGGCACAGCCGGCGGCACACGTCGTTTTTTGGCGTCGCGGCGCTGGCGGTGGCCGGCCCGTTTTTGCACACGGTGCTGGCCGGTCTTGCCGCGTGGCTGCCGTCACGCTGGCGGGCCATTTTTCATCCGGCACTGGCGGCGACCATGCTCTATGGCGCCATCGCCTTCTATGTGGCTGTTAATTTTTTGCCCGACCTTTCCTTTCAGGTATGGGCGCCGGTGGGCCACGACCCCGTGCGCGAGGCGGATATCCTTTCCCTGGCCCAGGCCGAGGGCAACCTGGCCCTGCCCTTCGAGTGGGGTGGTTACTGCTCGTGGCGGCTTTATCCACGCATCAAAATTTCCATGGACGGCCGTTATGAAACCACCTTTCCCGAGTCCACCTTCGATTTGAACTTCAATTTTTATGAGAAGCTCGGCCCCGATTGGGACCGGCTCATCCGCGATTACCAGGTGGATTATATTATTCTCGAATTGGCGCGCGAGCACTTGCGCCCGGAAGATTTGTTAAGCCGCGGCTATGCCTTGATCTGGCTCGACCCGGGCCATTCCGCGCTCATGGCCTTGCAAAAGCATGCCGACCAGCTCCGTCGCACCGCCGCCGCGCTCCCGCCGACGACCATCGATCCGCTCGACGCGAGCATCCCGGACACCTGGTGGCCCCGGTGAGCTTGGAAACCAACCACTGATAGGGCATTGATCCGGCTGCAGCAAAACCCAATCGCGAAAACGCGGAAGGACGAAAACACGAAAGCTTTTAGCGCTTCAGCTCTTCCGTGCTTCCGCGATAAACGTATTCTCCTGGCATTCCATTCAGAACATAAGTGTCCATGAGTGTTCATCAGTGGTAAGCTGCAATTTTACTCCTCTTTGTCTTCGGGCAGCGCGTCGCGGTTGTGGTTGGGCCGTTATTTTTTCCAGAATTTCCACCAGGGCTTTTTGGCGCGGAGACGTTCCGCTTCGGCCCGGGCCATGTTGTCATCGTGCAGGACCTGCCAGAGCGCGGTGCCACCGTATTCCGCGAAGAGGTGTCCGCAGGACGCACAGCGATATTCGCGTATCTCCTGGCCGGTAAAAGTATTCTTTTCGACGAAATCGGAAGGCCCGCCGCACTTGGGGCAAACGGGATCGGTGGTGAACCGCGACATGGAGATGGAAAAAGAGAAAGAACAAAGTCCGGGCGAGCTTATTTCTTCACCGGGTGATTGCGATTGACGCCAAAATCAGGGAGAAAAAGGGGAAGTTCAGCGATCATGCTTCTGGCGCCATCTTTCCCATGATTTCACCCACCCGAAAACTCCGCTGGGGCGTGCTCGGATATGCGCGCATCGCCCGGGAAACGCTCATCCCGGCCATCCTGCGTTCGGATAACTCCGAGTTTTATGCGCTCGCGTCGCGCGACGAGGCCAAGCTGGCCGAGGGCCGCGCGCGTTTCCCCGGCCTGGCCAAGACGTACCGTGGCTATGAGGAATTATTGCGCGACCCGGCGGTCGAGGCGGTTTACATCCCGCTGCCAAACGCACAGCACTGCGAGTGGACGATCAAGGCGGCGGAACACGGCAAGCACGTGCTTTGCGAAAAACCGCTCGCGCTCACGGCCGCCGAGGTGCGCGAAATGATCGCGGCCTGTACCGCGCACGGCGTCACGCTCATGGAAGCGGTCATGTATCGTTATACCACGCGCACCCGGCAGGTGATCGAGGTGCTCCGGAGCGGCGCGCTCGGCGAAATCAAGTTTATCAGCGCGAGCTTCCGCTTCCTGCTCACGAACCCGGCCTCGATCAAACTCAAGCCGGAGCTTGGCGGCGGCGCGCTCTATGATGTCGGATGCTATCCGGTGAACTTTGCGGGCCTCGTGGCGGACACGGTCGCGGGCGGCACGGCGGTGGCACGCCCGGTCTCGGTTTCGGCGGAATGCGTGCGCACGGGCGGCGTCGACGAGATGGGCTCGGCGCTGCTGAAATATCCCTCCGGCCTGATCGCCGCGCTGCACTGCGGCTTCAATGCGCACAAACGCGTCGGGGCGGAAATCATTGGCACGCGGGGTGTGCTCGGGGTGCCCGACGCGTTTTTCGAGAATGCCGGCACGCTGGTGCTCACGCAGGACGGAGTGCGCCGCGAAATCCCCGTGCCGGCGAGCGACCGCTACCGCCTCGAGGTCGAGGACTTCGCCGACGCCGTGCTCCAGCGCCGGGCACCACAGCTCGGCCTCGAGGAAAGCCTGCGCAATGCCGGGGTCATCGACCAGTTGTTCGCAGCGATGGCGGTGAAGTGATGGAACTTGCAGCCGGGTTGGGTGGTCAGTGGCGCGGATCGGATCCTTCTGGCAGGTATCCGGTCACTCAACGCGCAAGACCCTAACCTTATGTTGAGATGGACGCTTATCTTTCTCGTTTTGTTCATCGGCGCTGCGGCACGCCATCCGCTCCGCACGCCGCCTGTCCGGTGACCTATAATATCCAGGTCGACAACACGCCGGCTCATTCCGACACCAGCCCGCAAAATCCAAGCCTGAGCCCGACGCAGGATGTCACGGTCGTGGGCGGCCAGATGTTGTATTACCAGGTTGTTTCGCCCGTCGATGTCACGGTGTATTTTTATGGCAGGGAAGGAGAGGGCCAACGTGTGTTCCTCGGCCAGATACAGGGACGGACCTTCGCCTCGTCGGTCACGCCGAACACGGGCACGCTGGAATTTGTCTTTGTCGCCACGCAACCGAACAGCAGCGCGACGTTGAAGTTCACGCTCTCGGACCAGCCGATCGCATCCGCGACCGCGCGATGATGGTGCCGCGAGCCGGAGTGCCGGCGCGGGGTCGCGAGATCGAACGGTGGGCGAGGGAACGACCGGGGTGTTCATGGCTGCTTTTGCGAAAAGCAGCTTTGAAGAAACGCGGTGGCCTGCCCTGCGTAGCTGTTTGAGAGCGAAGCATGGGTCGGGCTGATTTGGACCGGCGCGAGATCGGGCCGCGCGTTGAGCACGAGCAGGTCATGGCCGGCGCAGTCGGTTGGTTCATGAAGAAACGGCAGCGGGCTGCCGTGCGTGGGCGGCGGGCGAAGTATCGTCCGTCCGGGCATTGGGTGGCGGGTGTGGTTCATAGGGAAGGCGGGTTGATGTCCGCCTCCGCTGCTTCACCGGCCGGGGTAAATAAAAAACCCCCTCCGGTTGGCACCGGAGGGGGCGAAAGTGGCAAAACTTCACTCCCCTCGCAGTGCGCGAGAAATGGCGACGACAACGGCGACCACGGACGAAGATCCGAGGAGAGAAGAATAAAGCGTCGTGCCAGCGAGGTTCATGAAAGGAAGGACAAGAAGACGGATTTTTTGGCCCGTGTCAAGGCGTGCACCGATTCAATCCCGGATTCTTTTTGAAAATGTGGGAGGGGCTTTATGCCCCGACAAAAGTTTTTGCCGCACTAAAGTCGCGGCGTAAAGCCGCTCCCACCTCAATCCACTATAAACAAGAAGACACTGTACCACCGCTTTACGTTGCCGGTGGCTTGCCAAAATGGGCCGCATGCGCGGCGTAGGCCGCGGTGTCGGCCAGCATGGCATCGATCGTGGCGATCAGCGGAGCCGCGGTGACGAGGCCGGAGAACACGGCCTTGTCGCCGATCGAGTCCTCCAGCACGAAAGCCGGCCGTTGCGTGATCTGCAGCGCATGAAACTCGGCCGTGCTCGCGCGCACGCGGGCCTCGATGGCGGGCGACTGCGCGCGCTCCCACAGCTTTTCGCCGTCGAGGCCGGTGGCCTGGGCCGCGACGGCAATGGCCTCAGCCATGTCACCGATCTTGCGGCCTTCGCGGAGCGCGGCGTGGGCCAGCGCCAGGCGCAGGCGGTCGTCGGTGAAGCCGAAATCCCGGCCGGCCTCGGCCACGAAGTTTGGCGCGGGATAGAGGCCCTTGCGCTCGGGCTCGACCCAGCCCGAGTTGAGCATGTAAGGCGAGCGCATGATCGTGCCGCTGCGCCGGAAGAACCAATCTTCCTGTTCGCGCGACACGGGGAAGTCGCCCGGGCTCAACAGCGCGATTTTCCACGCAAACTCGGCGCGGCCGGCGTAGCGCGTTTTCAGCTCGGCCCAGGCGGGCTCGGCCCAGTGGCACCATGAGGAGAGAACGTCGAGGCAGTAGGTAATTTTCATGGGCGCAACGATTTCATGACAGCTGATGTTATCACAGATTGCGCGCGTTGCGCAACGTTGCAGCCCAGATGGGCAGGGTTGCCTTTTTTATCCGAATAGGCCTGCGTATGGGAAAGTACAGGACAAGCCCCATGGACAACGACGCAGCGCCCCCACCGATCGAGACACCCCCGCCTCATCGAACAATTAGTGGATTTTGGAGAAGGGTTGCTGCATGTTTTATCGACTCACTTGTTCTAGGAGCTTTTGGGGCGGTGGCCGGACTGTTCTTCTTCGATTTTTTTGCCAGCCTCGGCGGATGGGGCAGATTGGTTGGATTCAGCGTGGCGCTCGCCTATTTCACCCTTTTCAACAGTACCTGGGGAAAGGGTAAGACAGTTGGAAAACGGGTAATGGGTATCGAAGTGGTTGATTCGACGGGGGGGCATATTTCCGTGAGTCGCTCATTCCTGCGCTATCTGGTGCTTGGGGTTCCTTTCTTTTTGAACGGCGCTCCAATCCCCTCGAATGTTATCGCGTCCCCGATCGGATATTTAATCGGACTTCTAATATTTGGCCTCGGGGGTTCCATTGTATATCTGTACGTATTCAACCGAAAAACCCGCCAGAGCCTGCATGATCTTGTGGTTGGTACTTTCGTTGTCAGAGGCGAGGGATCCGGTCAATTTACTGCCGGCACTATTTGGCAACCGCACTTGGTCATTGTGGGATTTTTGTGTTTGGCGGTCATCGGACTATCGTTTACCTCAGCCTCACTGTTGAAGAAGGGTGTTTTCTCCAATATTCTGCTCGTTCAGGAGAAGCTTCTGGCATCAGGAAAGGTGCACGGGGCGACGGTATATGTGGGCAAGGCCTGGTTCGACCACGACGGCGTGAGGCAGGAGGCCTCGTTTCTGCAGTCGACCGTTGTATGGAAAGACCGGCCAACCAATTACCAGGCGGCTGCGGACGAAATGGCGTCTATCATTCTCGCGAACTACCCCGATATTGCTAAGAAGGATTCACTGGTCGTCATCATTAGCTATGGATACGACATTGGGATCTCGCACGCGTGGATCACGCAAAGCTTCCAACACAGTCCGCAGCAATGGATCCATGCCTTAGACGGAACTAAATAACGGGAATGCCTCAGGGGCGTTGCTTGGTCGGATCCAAACCAAGCCCTTGGTCCTAGTTGGAGGCCGACGATTCCATGTGCTGCAGCTTGATGTTCAATTCAAGGCTGGCCGTTAGATTGAGCAGGCAATCGGCGAAAGCTTTCTGGATGGCGCCAGCCATTTCTTCATCACTGTTCCACCAATTCATGCCGGCATACTGGCCGCGACAGATGAATTGTCCCGACGGTTTGCCATGGCGTAAGAACTCAAGCCGGAGAACAACCACGGCGCTTTTGGCTACATTTATATTTTGAATGTAAAGCTTGAGCAGGGTCGGCTTGATGACGAGGTCGGCCTTGGCGGGGTCTTCTGTCTCGGCAAAGTTCGCTCCCCTGGTTGCGCGCAATTGTTGATTGACCCATGGCAGGATGGATTTGGCCACGTAGGCGTCGTTGCCGATATGTCCAAGCGACGTGGTATCGAGCCTTTGGTCCTCGATGGCCAGCCAGGCCACGCGCAATGAGGATTCGGACGGAGCCGTGGAGGGATCATCTGCACTGGCCGGCACCGTGAGATCCAACTGGCTCGTTTGCGGGGTATTATTGCAGCCGGAGAAAATAGCCATGAGACAACTTGCAGCGAGAATCCAGGAGCTGCAGCGCTGCGCCCAAGCCGGGTTCATTGGGGGAAAGAGGAAAGCTGGCCCCCGGGCAAGCGCACCCAGATGCGTCCATCAGCCTTGTGCTCGATATAGCCTTGGAAGCCGACATTCGTCGCCCCGTATTCCGCTATCCCAAAGTGTTTTTCCGCGCCATCAGGAGTTTCGTAGCGTTCTCCGGCCGGCGGAGAAGGTGCGGTGAGATCATAGGCAATCATGTCGGCCAGCTCTTGCAACCCGGCATTCAGCACCGTTTTTGCCTGCCGGCCGCCATCGGCCGCCCACAGTGTGACCAATCCATCTCGTGACTGTGCGCCGGCCAAGCCCGGCAAAATATTAAAGGAGGAAAACATGTTGTAGTAAACCAGCGGCGGCAAATTGGCTTTGGTTTGGGTGACACTGGCGAGGCGGCCACCGGCGGGATGCAGGGACACCTCTGCGCTAACGATGATGCTTTTGAAGTCGGCAGAAAGCTTGTAGCCAAGGGTCACCAGCAAAACGGAGGTGCCACCCGAGCCATTGATCCATTCTGCGGTCGTATTTGGGTCGATGACCTGCTGGACATCGGTATGCGATAGGCTTGCGCCCGGGACGTCATCCAGGGCATTTTGCAGATCCGCCGCGAGGACGTTGCCGGGCTGATAATCGATGAGGGCGTCACGGACAGGCTTGACCGCAGCCTCCGCCTTTTTGGCCCGTGCGTCATCGATGCTCATATCGATGATGCCGGCAATAAGCCCGCCACCAGTAGCGGCAGAAACATTCGAAGGGTTGATTTCCGTGCCGATTTCCTGCTGTTGTAATCCGACAATTCCTTTCACCTTCCCGAGCTGGGTCCGTGAGTCGGATGAAATCGGCACGCGAACAGGTCCGACGCAGCCGGTGAGGAACGTTAAGGCGAGAGCGAGCAAAATGGCAAAGCTCCGGCCGCGACTAACAAGTTGAGCGGGGGTTGGGTTCATGGGGCTGACGTTTTGAAAAGCTGCGTTTAAATCATGGCAAGTTTTATCGCTTCGCATTTTTTCCGGAGCTGGTTATTTTTTTGGCCATGGTTGGCGATAAAACGAACCCCTCGTGCGCAGCGACCTGCCGCCGGGCGATGCTGTTGCTCGCGCTTGCGTTGGTTCCGGCCCTGTTCACGGCCTGGCTGCATCCGAAGCGGCCGGCGTGGAGCTGGACGCGCCCGACCGTGACCGAGCTCCCGCTGGCCGATGCCGAGCGCTTGACTCCGCCGGTCATCTGGCTGGATGCGCGCCCGGATGAGGAATATGCCGCGCAGCATGTGCCCGGCGCGCTTTCCCTCAACGAAGACCGGTGGGAAGAGCTCCTGCCCAAATTCATGGCGGTGTGGCAGCCGGGCGTACGCGTGGTGGTTTACTGCGACAGCCAGCGATGCGATGCGAGCCGGGCGGTGGCGGTGCGGCTGCGTCATGAATTGCGGATCGACAATGTGTTTGTGCTGCAGGGCGGCTGGAGGACATGGCTGGAGGCGCATAAACCATGAACGGGCTCACGCGCATACTGAGATTTCTTGCGGGCGGGATTTTCCTCGTGGCGGGCGTGCTCAAGGTGCTCGATCCCGCGCGCTTCGCGGCGGACATCGACCACTTCCGGCTGCTGCGATATTTTGCCGTGGCGCCGCTCGCGCTTTATCTGCCGTGGCTGGAAATCATCTGCGGCCTGGCGGTGTTCGTGGGCGCGTGGCGCCGCAGCGCGCTGCTCCTGTTGCTCGCGCTGACGATCGTCTTCATCGCCGCCATCACTTCGGCCTGGATGCGCGGACTCGACATCCGGTGCGGCTGCTTTGGTGCGGCCAGCACGGCTCCGCTGGCCTTCGACTTGGTTTTTGATCTCGTTCTCGGCGGCGTGCTGGTTTGGCTGCTGCGCGTGGAGAGCCGGCCGGAATCGCCGCGCAAGGCCTGACTTGTACTCATGAACACAGACCCCGACATCGCTGACGCTTTCAAGAAGATGGATAGCACCGGCGCGCGCCGCCATGTGTTCCTGTGCGTCGGGCCCAACTGCTGTGCGACCGAGGCCGGGCTCGCCACCTGGGACGTGCTCAAGGCGCGGCTGAAGGAAATAAACATTCCTGCGCTGCGCACCAAGGCCGCATGCTTCCGTATTTGCCGCGGCGGACCATGGATGGTCGTTTATCCCGATGGCATCTGGTATGGCGGCGTCACGCCCGACCGCTGCGAACGCATCGTGCGCGAACACATGGTGGGCGGCCGTCCCGTCACGGAGTGGATCGCGCAAACGCATCCGCTGTTGTAATTGCCATGGGTAGGGCCCGTTGCCCTCAACGGGCCGACCGTGTCCGCCATAGCTTCAGCGACGGCGGAAACCAGCGTGCAGCTGGGGGCAGCTGCCCCTACCTTCAGGTTTATTTCCACAAGGGACCGTGGCCGAAGCTCATTTGCGCGGAGAAGTCCGTCTGTGTAGTAAAGGTCGGGCGATTTGATGTGGTGCACGGAGCCAAGAACGGAGGATCCACGCAAATTCCCTTGCCGTGAATCTCCACATAGGTGGCGGCGGCTGAAAAGTTATGGGCGGGATCGTCGTAAATGCCGGTGATCGCGCCGCCGTAAAAACTGCTGCCATGGCTGCCGGCGCCGGCAAACACGGTCATTTCGCCGTGAATCTCAGGCCGGTATGTCGTGACCTCGACCTCGTTGCCGGGTCTGGAATAATGCGCCAAGGAGGCAAACGTGGCGGGCTGTGCGATGTTGCGGGCAACCAACGCATCGAGCTGCTTGCGTTCGTCGCTGCTGAGCAAGTCGAGGCCGGCGGCGGTGCGTTCGGCGGCCGTGCGCCGCTGCGTGAACGTGGTGGCGAAGCCGGGCACGTTGCCTTGTCGCGCGAGGGTGACGTCGCGCTGGATCTGCGTGTTGAGCGCGGTGCGTTGGGCGGGGGAGAGTTTCGCCAGTCCCACGGCGGTCTGTTCCGACGATGACAGCGAGTCCGTGAAGCGGGCGTCATCGGCCGCCCAAATGGTCAGGGCCATCAAACCCAGCAACGTGGCCATCAATCCGCGCACAAACCGGCAGGCGAGGGTAGAGCAGGCGGGCATCGAATAGTTTGACGCAGGTGGAGCGCAAGAGTTCCGGCGAAACTCAGCTGGCCGCGGCGATTTCGTCCCGGGTGCGCGTACCGGGCACGTGACGCTTGCCCCATTTCGCCAGCGCGGCCAGCACCGGCTGGAGATCCCGGCCTTTTCGCGTGAGCGTGTAGGCGTACCGCGGCGGATTCTGCTGGTACGGCGTGCTCTTGATCACGCCTGCCTGCTCCAGCCGCGCCAGCCGATCGGCCAGGATGTTGGTCGGAATCTCTTCCGGTGAAGCGGCAAATTCGCCGTAGCGGGATTTGCCCCAAAAAAAATCACGGATGATCAGCAGCGTCCAGCGGTCGCCCAGCAAATCGAGCGAACAGCCGATGGGGCAGGGCGAGCGGCGGACGGCGGAGGAACGGCGGGGACGGATCATGGAGCCAGGCTAAACTTTCGACTTGCAAAAAGCAAGTCACTAGGTTGAGGGTGTCACTTGCAAAGTAAAAGTAACTAAACCTGTCCTCGTCATGAAAACATCCTCCCTTCCTCGTTTTTTGCTACTGCTCGCCGTCTGGGGCCTGGCCGTGGTCGCCGCCGGCAGCGTGCATTTGCTTCTTCACCTGCCGCCGTACGTCGTGCCCGTGCTGGCCGCGAGCCTGACCATTGGCTTGACCGTGGCCGTCTTCCGGGACGGCTGGATCAGTGAAACCATCCGGAAACTCAGCATGCGACAGCTGCTCGCGGTGCATGTGGGCCGGTTTGTCGGATTATATTTTGTGTGGTTGTACACCCAGGGCCGGCTGCCGGCGGAGTTCGCCCATCGCGCGGGCTGGGGCGATGCCATTGCGGCGGCGGGCGCACTCGTTCTTTTGTTCTGGCCGGAGGGACCGGGTTTCAGGCGCGCCCTTTGGCTATGGAATATCGTCGGGCTGGCCGATTTGTTCGTCGCCGTGGGCACGGCGGGCTGGCTCAATCTCACCCGGCCCGGTTCGATGATTGAGATGGCTGGCCTGCCGCTCACCCTCGTGCCGCTCTGGGGCGTACCGATCTATATGACCAGCCACTTCGTCATCTTCCGCCGGCTTTGCGCCGAAACCTGCGCTGCCGTATCGGATACCGACGCTCAAGCCATGGTCAAAACCTGATTCGAGAATCCGACATTCAACGTCCAGCGTTGGATGTTGGACGTTGAATGTTGGATGTTGAATGTTCCGCCCGCCGCCGGCGGGCGACGAGCTTGATCGGATATTTTACCCCGAGATGATAAGTGCCGATGAGCGTGAGCATGCCGGCCAGCGCATAGACGAAGCCTTCGATGGTCGTGGGCACGGCGGGCTTGAAGATTGTCCACGTGGCGTGCGCGATGGCGGGATCGAGATAGTGCAGGAAAACAAACGGACGGCTCCAAAGCGAAGCGTGCTGGATGGCCGACTGCGCGGTTTGCAGCGCATCGACCCGGGCGACGGCATCCGTCATCACTCCGCCGAGTTTGGCCACGGCGGGGTTGGCATCCGTGCTGGTTTGGCCGATCAGGTGATCGAGCGTGAGGCCGGACTGCGCGGCGGTCTGTTGAAATTGCTGCAACTGGCGGCGCGCCTCATCGAGATGCCCGCCGAGCCGCTGCAGGTATTGCTGCATAAACTCCGGCACTTGGGAAAAAATCACTGCGCCGATCACACACAAGGCGCGATCCAATAGGCCTTCCGCGGCGCCCAGCAAAGTTCGAGCGGGGTTCATCCTACCAAGGTGATCGCAGGGGACGACAATGCAAGTCCACCTTGAACGTCCAACATCGAACATCGAACGCCCAACGTCGAAGTCCGACCGACACTGAATTTTAACCACTGATGAACACTTATGGACACTGATCAATACGGATTAGTCGCAGTTATATCCGCGGTCATCTGTAATCCGTGGTTGTGGCTGCCGGTCTTTATTTCGCGATCCCGGCCATCTGCTGTTGGACGTCGCGCTCGGATTCCACATAGCGCGCAATTTCCTGCGGATCATTTTCCTGCACGCCTTTCAACAGATGTTGATACCCGGCCAATTTTGTCTGGAGCATCTGCAGGACGGCCGTCCGTCGCTTCTCTGTTATCTTGCCCGGCTCGAGCTTGAGCGCGGCGAGCTTTTGCTGCAGCTGGGCATAAAAGGGAATGAGTTCCGTGGTGATCCAGTGTGCGTAGTCGGCGCGTGTTTGATCCGACGCCTGATATTGCGCAAACTGCTCGTCGTTGCTTTTGAGCAGGGCCGGCTCCTTTTGGTCAACGCCGTGGAAGGAATCCTGCCAGGCGATCTCGTCGCGCAGGCTGTAATCAAAGCGCGGCGTATAAGCCATGCCGAGGCCGGTGCTGACGCACACGGCGGTCAGGCCAAGCAAAAAGCGCGGACGCAGAAGTTCTAGCCGGCGCGCCGGGTCGATGGGCAGGGCGGTGAGCCAGCCAAGGCCAAAGCCGGAAACAAAGCCGCCGATGTGGGCGGCCGAGTCTATCTCGGGATGAACCATCCCGTAGACAATATTGTATCCGGCGAAAAACAGGGTGCTTCTGAGCAAGGGCGAGAAAACATTCCGGGGCAGCGCATGTTTTTCGCGCAACATGTAGCCCAACAAGGCGCCGTAGATGCCGAAGATGGCGCCGGAAGCCCCCGCGCTCCACATCTTGTCGCCATGCCAGGCGATGCTGGCGAGGCTGGCGAAAATGCCGCTGCCGAAATAGGCGAGGGTATAGAGCAGGCGGCCGAAAAGTTTTTCCACCAAATGCCCGACTTGGTATAACGCCCACATGTTGAAGGCCAGGTGCATGATCCCGAAGTGCATGAACATGCAGGTGACGAGCCGCCACCACTCGCCGTCCGTGGTCGCCGCGCCATTGTTGGCTCCGTAACGGATATACGGCATGATGTTTGTCGCCTCCACCCAGCCGGCTCCGAGCAGTCCGGCCATGATGACGAAGACGATGACATTGGCGGCGATGAGCTGGTTGGTCACGGAAGCCCACGGTGTGGAGGGCCCCGGCATGGCGCGCAGCTGCTCCTTGAAGTTGTATTCAGCGATGAAGTCGGCATCCATGTGCGCGGGGAGCAATGAGGCCACGGTCTGCGCCTCGGCCTCGTCGCGGCAGAGAAAAATGAAGGGCAGTTTTCTTTGCCCGGATCGGCCTTGCGGGGTACGGAAAGATATCGTCCGGCCGCTGATGGTGACGTTTGAAATTTCGCTTGCAGCCAGGATCAGTTCGGTGGTCTGGCGGGCCAGCAGCCGTTGCGGCCGCCCGCTGAAAACATACGCAACATACGACGATCCCTCGGGACGAATGGTCAGGGTGCCGCTTCCCTTGAAATCCAGGTTATAACCCGTGCGCATGACGGCCTTGGGAAAAGCGATGGCATAGGAGATTTCCGATGCAGGGGCGGACGGGTCGGTCGTCATGCGGTAAACTGGCTGCGCCAGTGCTGGGCAGACTGGTTTCAGCCATGGCCGAGTCAAGGGCTCGCCATTTTTACCCTCCTTCGCCCTGGGATCATGGCAGGAAAAAATACCCGAAGCCGCTTGACAGAAGCCCGGATCGTAATTAACCATTTGGTTAAATACAAAACAGCGTTCCCTCCATGTCCCCCGACCGCCTCAGCCTTACGTTTTCCGCGCTCGCCGATCCCACCCGGCGCGCGATCCTCGGCCGGCTCAGCCGGGGCGGGGCCTCGGTCACCGAGCTGGCCGGACCCTTCGACATGAGCCTGCCGGCCATTTCCAAACATCTCCGCGTGCTGGAACGCAGCGGGCTGATCGCGCGCGGCCGGAAGGCGCAGTGGCGTCCCTGCCGGCTCAAGGCCAAGCCGATGAAGGAAGCCGTGGGCTGGCTCGAACACTATCGGCGTTTTTGGGAACAGAGCTTCGACCGGCTGGACGATTACCTGCGCGAACTGCAGGCGAAGGAAAAAAATCCAACGATGGAGAAAAGCCATGACAGCCAGAAAAAGTAAATCGGCGGACCGCGATCTTGTGATCACGCGCATTTTCGATGCGCCGCGCAAACTCGTGTGGGAAGCCTGGACGAGGGAGGCGCACCTGACCAAATGGTCCGCGCCCAACGGGTTCACGATTCCGTTTTCGGAAGGCGACGTGCGCCCGGGCGGCGCCTGGAAAGCCTGCATGCGGACGCCCGAGGGTGAAGATCTCCCGCTCAGCGGAATCTATCGTGAAGTCATTGAACATGAATTGTTGGTCTTCACCCACGCCTGGGAGGAGAAAGGCCGGCGGGGTCACGAGACCGTGGTGACGGTGCGTTTCTTCGATTACGGCAAGAAGACCAAGATCATCTTTCATCAGGGGACCTTCGAATCGGCCGGGGAGCGCGACGGCCACCAGGGAGGCTGGAGCCAATGCTTCGACCGCCTCGCCGATCTCCTGGCCAAACGCCGGGCCGGGAGTGGAACAAGAAAACGGGCCGTTAAAGTTTAACCGCGATGAGCGCAAAAAGACATCGACCCATTCTGGCCATCGAGGCGAGAAGAACACGGAAGCCGGTCCGCAGAACGCAATTTCTGCCTCTGCGATCTTCGCGTCTCCCCGGTGAAGCGAGATTTTATCTGGCCGTGCTCTGCGAATTTTTTTGTGAAGGGAAAAAATATGAACAAAAATAATCCAACCGGCATCTCCGACCGCGAGATTGTCATCTCACGCGTGTTCGATGCGCCGCGTGAACTGGTGTGGGAGGCGTGGACCAATCCTGCGCACGTGGCCCAATGGTGGGGACCAGACGGTTTCACCATCACGATTGAAAAAATGGAGGTACGGCCGGGTGGCGTCTGGCAGCATGTCATGCATGGTCCCGACGGCACGGATTATCCCAACAAGAGCGTCTTTACCGAGGTCGTGGAACCCGAGCGCATTGTTTATGAGCACGGCGGCAGCAGGAAAGGCGGGCCCGGCATCCAGTTCACGGCGACCTGGACCTTCGAGCAACCGAGGGCCGGCCAGACCAAGCTGACCATCCGCATGATCTTCCCGTCAGCGGAAGCCCGCGACACCATCGTCAAGGAATACGGGGCCATCGAGGGCGGAAAGCAGACACTGGCGCGCCTGGCGGAACATCTCGCCGCGAAAAATGAACCAGTGGTCATTGAGCGAACTTTCAACGCGCCGGTCGGGATGGTCTGGAAGGCCATCACCGACCAAGACCAGATGAAAGCGTGGTCTTTTGACATCAAGGAATTCAAACCGGAAGTGGGTTTTGAATTTCAGTTTTACAAGACAAAAGACGGGCTGAAATATATTCATCGGTGCAAAGTCACCGGCATCGTGCCCGAGAAAAAACTCGCTTACAGCTGGCGATACGAGGGGCATGAAGGCAATTCCCACGTGACCTTCGAACTATTTCCCGAGGGCAAAAAGACCCGGCTCAAACTGACGCACGAAGGGTTGGACTCCTTCCCCAAGATGCCCGTTTTTGATAAAAAGAATTTTGTGTGGGGCTGGACCATGCTGATCGGCACCGGGCTGAAAGAATATGTGGAGGAGATCGCGCCGATTGCCGACCGGGTGTTTGTCATCTCGCGCATGTTCGATGCGCCGCGCGAGCTGGTATGGAAAGCGTGGACCGAGCCCAAGCACATGGCGCAGTGGTGGGGACCGAGCAGCTTTACCACCCCGGTGTGTGAATTGGATGTGCGGCCGGGCGGCGCCTATCGCATTGTCATGCGCGGCGCCGACGGCGTCGATTACCCGATCACGGGCGTATATCGCGAAATCGTTCCGCCCGCGCGGCTGGTCATGACCATGGATTGCACCGAACATCCGGCGGCATGGCACGACATGGTGAAGCCGGACCGCAAAAAAGGAGAAAAAAATCCGGCCGGGGAAATGCTCCAAACCGTGACCTTCGAAAGCTTCGATGGCAAAACGAAGCTCACGATTCGGATCTGCCTCGAGACGGCGGCGATTCGCGACGCGATGGTGAAGATGGGGATGAACGAAGGCTGGTCGCTCAGCCTTGATCGCCTCGCCGAGCTCGTGGCGAAAACGACCGCTGATATTTAACCACGGATGAACCCTTATGGCCACTGATCAATTTTTACCACGATGACGCGGATCCGCACAGATTAGTCGCAGTTTATCCACGTCAAAAAATTAGCGGCGATTAGCGTTCATTAGCGGTTGCAAAAGATTCGTTCTGGATCAGCCGTGTCCGCCGCAGCTTTAGCGAAGGCGGATGACAATCAGTGGTTCTGGTTTCTGACCTCTTGTCTCTGGCCTCTCGCCTTCCGCGTCACGCGGTGCTTGCCATCGAGGGCACATATTCCACGCCGAGGGTTTCACGCACGGCGTTAAGGATGACCCGGGTCAAGTGGGGTGAATGAATTTCAACCGTTTCATCGACCAACTGGAGTGAACGGATTTTTGCCGTGTGCAGGAGATTGAGCGGGACCTTGAGAAAAACGTGGTAAACGGCGAGCTGGCCGGCGGTGCCGCCACCCGCCTGCTTGACGATGAAATCGATCAGGGGTTTGAGGCGCAGTCCGCCCGCTGCTGCTTCCGCCATGACGGGTGTGGCCGGCGCAACCGCGCCGGGAGTTGCGCCGAGCATGAATTCCAGCACCTCGGTTTGATTTACGGCCGTGGGCGCAGTGGTGGATCCCGGGCCGCTGATGTGGGCGGTGGCACTCGTGATGGCCCCGGACACCGTCTTCTGCCAGAGCTCGAACTCTCCGGCGAGGGCGCGCAAACGCTCCTCCAGCGCCTGCTTCTCTTCCGAGAGTTGGCCGATCTGCTTGTTTAATTGCGTTACGACAATGGGTGCGGCTGGCAGCAACGACCGGATGCGTCCCACAATGACGGAATCATCGTCGGTGATTGAAAAAACATCGGCAATGCGCAGGCGTATGCCATGAACGACCGAGTTTAAATCCACTTTTTGCGTCACCACCACGATGGAAGAAAGTGCATCCGCCCGACGGAAAACTCCGAGCAACCCGATCACGGATGCAAGGAACTCGGTTTCGACGAGCACCAGGGGAAAGGACTTTCTTGCGGCATGCTCAATCGCTTCATCCGCGACGCCGGTTGTAACCAGCGCATAGCCGGCTTCGGTCAAATTATTGAGGATGTGATTGAGCCGGGAAGGCTCTCTTTTCAGCACGAGGATCGAATGAGCAAGCTTCATATTACAATACCGATACAAATATGGTAATAGCATGAAGCGTGCACATTTTTCCCCGATCGGCATGAATTTTGCCGCACCGAACGATGAAAAGCATTCAGCCACGATCTTGCATTTGGATTGAATCGGGCGCACCTCGTGCGAAATCAGCGGTTCTGCTTTCTGGCCCCTGATCCCTGGCCTCTGACCTTGGCTTTTGCCTTGTGGTCTTCGCGTCAGGCGGCTCCCGCCATCGCTGGCACGGTGGCATCCGTGGCGCCGCCAGCCACGGTCTTTTGCCAGAGCTCGAATTCCTCGGCGAGGGAGCGCAAGCGTTCTTCCAGTGCCAGCTTCTCTTCCGAGAGCTGGTTGATCCGCTTGTTTAATTGCTCCACGATAATGGGTGCGTCGGGCAACAACGACCGGACTCGCTCCACAATGACGGAATCATCATCGTAATTTGAAAAAACATCGGCAATGCGCAGGCGGATCCCGTGAACGATCGAGTTCAAATCGAGGTTTTGTGTCACCACCACGATGGAAGAAAGGGTGTTGGCCCGCCGCAGAACTCCGAGGAATTCGACCACGGACGCAAGCGAGCGGGTTTCAACGAGCATGAGGGAAAAGGTCTTCGTTGCGGCATGCTCAATCGCTTCATCCGCCACGCCGGTTGCAACGACCGCATAGCCGGCTTCGGTCAGATCGTTGAGGACATGGTCGAGCCGGGAAGGTTCTGCCTTCAGCGCGAGGATGGAATGGACCAGCTTCATATTAACCACCTAAATACAGGTAAAAGTAATAGCATGAAGCATCCCAATATCCATGGTAATTGGCGAGAATTCTGCCTTTTGTGCACCCTCGTGCAAACCGCTCGCGATGGATATGAGGTGTTCACCCTTCTTCGCCCGTTCGACGTGCCCCAGGGCGACGAAGGGCACGGCCGCGGGTGGAATCTCTTCACACCAAGATCGCAAAGAACGCGAAGACGGGAAATTTTTTTCCGTGGATGAACACGGCTTGTTTTGTCGGTCGGGCTTCACGCCCCGACATTTCCAGGGTTTTGAGGGTAGGGCCGATTATCCTAATCCGCCGTGTCTTTCCGAGTCGGCGCGATCATCCCCCTGCTGCAGACAGCGATCTCCGCGGTGAATTCAGTGTCCGGAGCGGGCCGAAACCTGATAAATGCCCTGGGTTCGCGTTCCATTGGCCGAAAATATATCCGGAGAGGAAACATCCTCGATCTTGGTGAGCAGAGGAGAATCGATCGGGTCGTCTTCTATTACAATATCTCGGGCGTCAATCTGACCGTTCTTTAGCAAATTTGAGAACAAGGGTGATGTAACTAAAATTGCATCCACTTTTCTGTCTTCAAGGATCGGCAGCACCACCGAATTAGTGGTCGCGACGAAAAAGATGTGACGGGCCGGTTTTTCCGCCCGGAGACGGCGCAGTCGCGTCCGGATTTCTCCCACCATGGGATCGTTGCACGTTTCAAATCGGTCACGGTCATAGATCGAGGCAACGATGGCACCCGGTCCGCGATTGAACGAAAGCAAAGGCGCGGCCACGGCGCTGGTTATGGCGATCGAGGCAAATACCCAACGGAGCACCCGGCGGAATGGCGTTTCGCGCTCCCACAAAATACAGGTGGCGGCGGTGGTTCCGAGAGCATACCAACTGAGCAGGTACCGATTCGACCATACGCAGTAGCCGATGGTGAAGCTGGTCAGTGCAAGCCCGAGGAACGCCGCCGCCGCCAGCTGCCACCACATCCTTTGGGGGCGCCAACGGAGACAGGCGAATAATATTGTTGCCATTGCCATCGTGCCGATGGGACCGAATCCGCTGAGTTCCTCGAAACCGGATTGAAAGAAAATCAGATACCGGTCACGGGACTCCAAGCCATAGCCTGCATCGGCTAAACCCAGCCGGCTTAGCACGCGTATTTCAGTTTCAGCCAGTATTGAGTGCAGCCCGGAATGAAATGTGGTTGGCCCGACATAGATGCTACCGGCGATGTATCGGGTCAGGTTGGCAATGCCTCCACGAACACCATCGCGATTGGTCAACTCGCGGACGCCTGGGGGTGGCCCAAGGAGATGACCAAAGCGATGTTTTGACTCGATATAGGTTTCCACGCTGCCCCAGAGAATACATGCGCCGACGAGTCCTGCGATAATCTGCAGCGCAAGCCTCCGATTTCCTCGAAGTTCCCAGAGCATCCAAAGCGCGAGGTTAAAACCGTAAAGCACCCCGGTCGTTTTCGATCCCGCCATAAAGCCGATGGCCAGAATCATCCAGACAAGGTGCACGCTGGCGCCTCCTTCCCGCCGCCAGCGCCAGCGGGCATAAACCCACGTGGCCCCGGCGAATAGAAGGGGAATGTCGTTCTTCGTGCTCGTTCCCTGGTAGACGAGGCAAGTGAGACCCAACAGTGCCACCACCGTCACCCAAGCTGCGTCTGGGCCAAATCGCGCCCGCATCATGGTAAAAACCACATAGCACGTTCCGACCAGGCATAAGAAACTGGGCAGGGCATACCCCCAGCCCAAGTAGAGGAACGGAAGATGCACCGCATCGAATGTCCACGGGTACATCACCTGATAAATGCTCGTGAAATAACCATTATTAAAGAGGCCGCCCCGCATCGCCAATTCCAGCCGGGCGATATTATACATCTGGGAATCTATATTCGTGACTGGAGCGACCAATGCATAGACACCCCAGTACGCAAAAATCAGACAAACGAAGGCCCTGGCCATCCGTCCCAAGGGCCTCATCGCGGATGTTTCAGGAGTCATCAAAAGATTAAGATAAGCCGGGCAACCAGCGAAATGAGGGCCAGGGCGCCAAGGATCGTATAGGGCAGGTTTTCGACCTTCGTGGCTGCCTTCAATAGCCTGCGAAAACGGATGGAGGCAAATTCCATGCGTAAATCCAAGTCGCCCGGTCGCGCACTGGCAACCCCCATCGAATTCCCCGAACGCTGGAAACATTCACGCCAAGAATACAAAACGAAGGATGCGGAGGGAAATGCCTGTCGTGTAAATCGGTGATTCTGTTTTCTGGGACCTCGCTTTCGTTTTTCGTGTCTTGGTGATGAAACAAGGCTTTATCTGGTCTCTGCTTTCTGGCATCCGTCCTCTGGCTTCTATCTATGAAATCCATTACCCGTCCACTCGTTATCGGAACGTTGATTCTTTTCTGCGTCACCTTCCTCGAAGGTTGCGGAACCAGTCCCTGGGCCCGAGGAGGCACCGGACAAGATTCCGCGGGCGGCATTTCGACCACTGTTCCTCTTGGCGACGCGAAGTGATTTTTCCCGCGGATAGCGCGGATCAGCACGGATAGGTTTTACACCAAGATCGCAAAGAACGCGAAGGGTGAGGGTAGGGCGAGGCGTCCTCGACGAGCCGTGGCCTGCCTTGTTGTATCGTAACGCGCCGTCGTTATTCGTATCCGTGGGGTCGGCGGATTAAGGATAATCCGCCCTACCTGCCTTCGATTTCCTCGTTGGTGGGCAGGTGCGGAAGCTTGCCTCCGGCGGCGAGCACACGCTCCACAGCCTTTTTTCGCAGCATTTCCTTCGTGGCCAGATCGCGTTCCATCTTGTCCTGCGAAAGGCCTCTCTTGATTTTCTCGACGCCCTTGGATTTGGCTGCGCTCATGCCGAAAGCCGTAGCCGGGAAGCGGGCCAAGTCGAGCGCGGAGGATACTGGAGTTTTAACCACTGATGAACACTTATGGACACTGATTGATTTTTCCCGCGGATAGCGCAGATCAGCACGGATAGGTTTTTACACCAAGATCGCAAAGAACGCGAAGGGTGAGGGTAGGGCGAGGCGTCCTCGACGAGCCGTGGCTTGCTTTGTTGTATCGTAACTTTTCACACGAAGAAGCCGTCGAAGATTTACAGCTGATCGCCAGCAAGCTTTGTTAGCCTGTTAGGCAGTATCGTAATCCAAATAAGGCCCCAGCCATTTTTCAGTCTCTGCGATGGTCATGCCTTTGCGGGCGGCGTACTCGGTGACTTGGTCTTTCCCCAGTTTTCCCACCCCAAAATATTTTGAATCGAGGTGGTTGAAATACCAGCCGCTGACGCTGCTCGCAGGATTCATCGCGCAGGATTCCGTGAGCGTGATGCCGGTTGCTTTCTCGGCGTCGAGGAGTTTGAACAAAATCGGTTTTTCGGTGTGGTCGGGACACGCCGGATAGCCGGGCGCAGGACGGATGCCACGGTATTTCTCGCGGATGAGTTCTTCCATCGTGAGGTTCTCCGTTTGGCCGAATCCGCAGGCTTCGCGCGCGATTTTGTGAAATTTTTCTGCCATGGCTTCGGCCAGCCGATCGCCGAGCGCCTGGGCCATGATCGCGGAGTAATCGTCCTGCTGCGCGCGAAACTCGGCCGCAAATGACTCCACGCCGTGGCCCGCTGTGACGGCGAATCCGCCCATGTAGTCAATGCGGCCCGAATCCTTGGGCGCGATGTAGTCGGACAGCGCGTGATTGAACTGGTCGGCCGGCTTTTCGAGCTGCTGGCGCAGCATGTGAAAAGTCGTGAGGACTTTCAAAGCGTCCGGTCGGCGACCGTTCGACAGGCTCAGGTCGATCCCGCTGGGATCGTAAATTTCGATGTCGTCGCCCACGGCGTTGCAGGGCCAGAAGCCGATGATGGCCTTTGCGGTGAAACGTTTTTCCGCGATGATTTGGGCCAGGAGCTTTTGCGCGTCGGCCAAAAGCTTGACGGCCTCGGGGCCGACGACCGGGTCTTTCAAAATGTCCGGGTAGCGTCCGTGCAGCTCCCACGCACTGAAGAAGGGGCCCCAGTCGATGAACCGCTTGATCTCGTCGAGATCAAGCGATTCATCGAATTTCAGATTTGAGATTTCAGATTTAAGATGCGCTGGGTCAGATTTGAAATTTGAAATCTGAGATTTGAAATCCGAGGCGAAAGTCCGCGTGCCGAGGAAGGCCGGGCGGGGGATGTCGACCGCGGCCCAGTCGAATTTCTGGCGGCGGTCGCGGGAGGTCGCGAGCGAGAGCAGGGGACGCTTGTTGCGGCGCGCGGCAAAATCCTCGCGCTGCTTTTCCTGTTTCGCGGTGACGTCGGCCATGAAGGCGGGCTTTTGGTCGTCGCTTAGCAGTGCGCTGACGACGTTGACCACGCGCGAGGCGTCCAGCACGTGGACGACGCCGTGCGGATACTCGGGTGCGATTTTCACCGAGGTGTGCGCGGGGCTGGTGGTGGCGCCGCCGATGAGCAGCGGCACAGTGAAGCCCTCGCGTTTCATTTCCTTGGCGACGTGCACCATTTCGTCGAGCGACGGGGTGATGAGGCCGGAAAGGCCGATGACGTCGGCGCCGATGCGCTTCGCCTCGGCCAGGATCTTGTCGCACGCGACCATGACGCCGAGGTCGGTAACTTCGTAATTATTGCAGGCGAGGACCACGCCGACGATGTTCTTGCCGATGTCGTGGACGTCGCCCTTGACCGTCGCGATGAGAAACTTGCCCTGGGCGCGCGACACGCCGCCGGCCGCCACGAGTTTCTTTTTTTCCTCTTCCATGAACGGCGTGAGGTAGGCGACGGATTTTTTCATCACGCGCGCGGATTTCACGACCTGCGGGAGAAACATTTTGCCGGCACCAAAAAGATCGCCGACCACGCGCATGCCGGCCATCAGTGGCCCCTCAATGATATCGAGCGGCCGCGGATATTTTTGGCGGCACTCCTCGGTGTCGGCCTCGACGTACATATCGATGCCTTTGACCAATGCGTGGCTCAACCTTTCCTCGACGGAAAGATTTCGCCACGCATTGGAGGCGTCAGGCACGGGGCTAGAGGCGAGAGAGGGGTCAGCGGCGGCTTTGGCCGCAGTTTCCTTGGCTTTGAGTTCATCCGCGAAGGTGACGAGGCGCTCGGTTGAATCGGGGCGGCGGTTGAGGAGCACGTCCTCGATGCGTTCGAGCAGGTCTTTCGGGATCTCTTCGTAAACGCCGAGCATGCCGGCGTTGACGATGCCCATGTCCATGCCGGCGCGGATGGCGTGGTAGAGAAACGCCGCGTGCATGGCCTCGCGCACGGGGTTGTTGCCGCGGAAGGAAAAGGAAACGTTGGACACGCCGCCGGAAATCTTCACGTGCGGGAGCGTATCCTTGATGATCTTGGCGGCCTCGAAGAAATCGACGGCGTAATTGTTGTGCTCCTCGATGCCGGTGGCGACGGTGAGGATGTTCGGGTCAAAGATGATGTCCTCGGGCGGGAAGCCGATTTTCTCGGTGAGCAGTTTGTAGGCGCGCGTGCAGATGCGGACTTTTTCATCGCGGGTGGCGGCCTGGCCTTGTTCGTCGAACGCCATGACGACGGCGGCGGCGCCGTAGCGCAGGACGAGCTTGGCCCGGCGGAGAAATTCGGCCTCGCCGTCCTTCAGCGAGATGGAATTGACGATGCCCTTGCCCTGGATGCATTTCAGGCCGGCCTCGAGCACGGTCCACTTCGAGCTGTCGATCATCACCGGCACGCGCGAGATGTCCGGCTCGGCCGCGATGAGATTGAGAAATTTCGTCATCGTTGTCTCGCCCTCGATCAGCGCCTCGTCGACGTTGATGTCGATGACATTGGCGCCGTTCTCGACCTGCTGGTGGGCGATGGCGAGGCACGCGTCCCAATCGCCGGCCTTGAGGGCCTTGGCGAACTTCGGCGAACCCGTGATATTGGTGCGCTCGCCGATGATCAGGAATTGGGAGGCGGATGATTTCACCACAAAGACACTAAGGGCACAAAGAATACCACAGGGAAGGTCATTACGAAATGAACTTCGTGTTCTTCGTGCCTTCGTGGTGAAGTTTGAATGTTCAAGCGACGGTTAATGGTTCGAGGCCGCTGAGGCGCATCTCGGGCGTGTGGGCCACGGGTTGGCGCGGGGTTTTGCCGCGGACGGCCGCCGCGATGGCGGCGATGTGCGCGGGCGTGGAGCCGCAGCAGCCGCCGACCATGTTGACGAAGCCGGCGGTAGCGAACTCGCCAAGCACGCTGGCCATGTCGGCCGGCGACTCGTCGTAGCCGCCGAAGGCGTTCGGCAGGCCAGCGTTCGGGTAGCAGGTGACGTAGCATTCGGCGATGCGCGCGAGTTCCTCGATGTAGGGGCGCATCTGGCGGCCACCGAGCGCGCAATTGATGCCGACGGAAAACGGCTTGGCGTGGCGGATGGAATTGTAGAATGCGCCGACGGTCTGGCCTGAGAGCGTGCGGCCCGAGGCGTCGGTGATGGTGACGGAAATCATCACGGGCAGGCGGAAGCCAAGTTCATCGAAAAGCGTTTCGAGGGCGAAAACCGCGGCCTTGGAATTGAGCGTGTCGAAGATCGTCTCGACCAGCAGTGCGTCCACGCCGCCCTGGATGAGCGCGCGGGCCTGCTCGGTGTAAGTGGCGACGACTTGGTCCCAGGTGACCGCGCGATAATCGGGGCGGTTCACGTCGGGCGACATCGAGAGGGTGCGGTTGAGCGGGCCGATGGCGCCGGCGACGAAGCAACGGCGGCCGGGCGTGGCGGCCTCGGCTTTTTGCGCAGCGCGGCGCGCGGCGGCCACGGCGGCGGCGTTGAGCTCGGGCACGAGGAACTCGGTCTTGTAGTCGGCCTGCGAGATCGAGGTGGAGTTGAAGGTGTTGGTTTCAACGATATCGGCGCCCGCGGCGAAATACTGGCTGTGGATGCCCTCGATGATGTCGGGGCGGGTGAGGGAGAGCAGGTCGTTGTTGCCCTTCAAGTCGTGCGGATGGCTTTTGAAACGCTCGCCGCGGAAGTCGGCCTCGCTGAGCGGGTGCTGCTGGATCATCGTGCCCATCGCGCCATCAAGGAGGGCGATCCGCTGCTCGAAGAGTGCATGCAATGCATCCGTCGAAGCCTTGGCGGAGGTGGAATGGGTGGAGTCGCTCATGTGGGAGGTGGAGATAGCTGTGGGCAGGGTGTCCTCACCCTGCACGGAGATCATCGCGGGGTGAGGGCACCCCGCCCACAACATAAAATGCCATCGGGCTTTGGCAAGTGACATATCGACGTATCTCAATGCGTTGATATGAAATTTTCTTGAGTTTGGTTCCGCCGCCTGCCAGCACCGAGACAGCCTGGAAGCTATTTCGATTTTGAAATGGCTTCTGACGTTCTTTGGAAACTTTTGGAAACCAGGGAAGGCCGTGAAAACCGGCCACAGTTGCGCTGCGGTTACGCATCACAAACTCCCACCGGGCGGACAGGCCGCGCGGGCAAAGCCAATCGGCGCGCAAGCACCGGTGAAGGCGAGGAGTAAGGTGCGCGGCGCTGGCGCGCCAAGTTACAAGTAACAAGTGCCAAGTACCAAGATTGAGTCCGCGGCTTTGCCGCACTTTTCCTGATACTTGATACCTGATACTTGTTACTTGCGCGCGCCGGCGGCGCGCGGAGTGCGGAGTCCGAATATCTGGTCTCGAAAGGCTCACGCGTTCCGCCGCGGAAATTTTTGCGCGCGGCGTCCGCGAAATCTTCATCGCAAAATGAAGCGTGAGGGTGGTGTCTCGCTCGCAGACGAGAAGTAACAGGTAACAAGTGCCAGGTAACAAGAAAAGTGCGGCCAAGCCGCGGACTTAATCTTGTTACTTGCTACTTGGTACTTGTTACTTCGCTCATGCGGGTCGGGACGTCTGCTCTTGCCGCAATCCCAGCAGACATCCATGAAAAAAAAATCCATCCTGGCGCGCGCCGCGCGTCGGGGCTTCCTGGCCTGCGCGTTCTCCGCGCTGGGCTTCATCCAAATTCGCGCCGACGATTCGTCGGAGGCGACGCCGCAGCAGCTCGCCCCGTTCATTGTCACGGCCACGCGCACGCCCGACGCGCCGCAAACGCTGGGCACGGTGGTTGATCAGATTTCCGCCGCCGACCTCGCTCGCCGGCAACTCAGCTCGCTCAAGGATGCGCTCGGCGGCATTCCGGGTGCACCGGCTTCCGCGACCGGCCAGTCCGGCGGGATCACGTCGATTTTCCTGCGCGGCGCCAATTCGAACCAGACTTTGTTTCTCGTGGATGGCATCCGCTTCAGCGATCCGAACACCGACTACAGTGTGTTTTTAGGCGGCGCGATGATGGGTGCGGGCGACAGCCTGGAAGTCGCGCACGGGCCGCAGAGCACGCTTTACGGTGGTGAGGCGATCGGTGGCGTGGTGTCACTGCGCGCGCAAAAGGGCGCGGGTGCGCCGACGGGACAGGTGTCGGCCGAGGCGGGCTCCTTTGGCACCGTGGATGGCTCGGCCAGTGTGCAAGGCACGCAAGGGCCGTGGGCCTACAATGTTTCAGCCGCTGCTGGACACACCCACAATGGGCGTCCAAACAATTCGTTCAACAGCGGCAACGTCGTGCTGCGGCTCGATCGCACGCTGACGAACAACGTGTCCGTGGGTGGGACGCTGCGCGGTTTCAACAGCGTTTACGGCGATCCGGGCAACCGCTTCACCAACGCTGTGGGCGACTTCGAGCGGGAGAACAACTGGCTGGGCACGCTATTTGCCGAACTGGCGCCGTGTGAATATTATTCGAGCCGGATCACGCTGGGCGGGCAGGATCGGCGCCTGGTTTCCGTGAGCTCCACGACGGGCAAGCCGCCGGCGGTGACCGTCCTGACCAACCGCCGGGCCGTGCTCGACTGGCAGAACACGATCGTGCTGCCGGCCTCGAACCGCCTGACCGCGGGCCTGACGGCCGAAACCAACACCACGCGCAACACCGGGTTTGGCAAGATCGACCAGCGGCAGAAACTCTTCGCCGTCTTTGCCGAGGACGAGTGGTCGCCGGTGAAAAATGTCTTCCTGACCGGCGGGCTGCGGCGCGATCATTTCGATACTTTTGGCAATGCGACGACCGGCCGTGCGACGGCGGCGTGGCTGGTGGTGCCAAAGACCCTCAAGCTGCGCGCGAGCTATGGCACGGGCTTTCGCTCGCCGAGCTTTATCGACCTCTTTGCCAAGAGCGCGTTCTTCAACGGCAATCCGAATCTGCGGCCGGAGCACGCGCGCGGCTGGGACGCAGGCATGGATTACTACCTGCCGGAAAACCGCGGCACGCTGAGTGCGACCTATTTCCAGACGACTTTTCACGACCTGATCGAGAGCACGCCTGATTTCAGCAGCGAGATAAACGTCGACCAGGCGCGTACGCGCGGCGTCGAACTTTCAGCCAAGATCGCGCTGTCCAGCGCAACCGAGCTACAGCTGGCCTACACCTATCTCGAGGCAATCGACGCTACGACGCATACCCGCCTGTTGCGCCGCCCGCGGAATTCGGTGAGCGCGGATGTGTGGCACGACTTTGGCACCGGCGTGAGTGGCGGCGTGGGCTTGAAAGAGGTGGATCACCGCGCGGACATCAATGCGCAGACGTTTGCGACGGTTGAAGACCCGGACTACACGCTGGTGCGCGTTTACGCGGCGTGGCAGGTAACGAAATCGCTCACACTGAAAGCGCGAATCGAAAACGCGCTAGATAAAAGATACGAGGAAGTGAACGGCTATCCCGCGCTGGGCTTCGGGGCGTTTGCCGGCGCGGAGTGGAAATTCTGAGCCGGACCAAGCAGTTTTTAACCGCGAATGGACACGAATAGACGCGAATAATGAGGGCCTGCAGTCGATCGCTGGTTTGTTGTGGGCGGGGTGCTCTCACCCCGCTTGCATTTTTGTCGGTAGACCAAAAATGATCATGAAAGAACCGGTGCTGGTCTGTTGGAGCGGGGGCAAGGACAGCTCGCTGGCCTTGCGTGAAATCATGGCCTCCGGTCGCTATGAGGTGGTGGCGTTGCTGACCACCGTGACCGCCGGCTACGACCGCATCAGCATGCACGGCGTGCGCTGTGCATTGCTCGACCAGCAGGCCGAGGCGCTCGGGCTGCCTCTCCGCAAGGTTACGATCCCGCCCGGAGCTTCCAATGCGGAATACGAGGCGGCCATGCACGCCGCCCTGCTCGATTATAAAAGCCAGGGGATCACGACCGTCGTGTTCGGCGACCTGTTTCTTGAGGAGATCAGGAAATATCGGGACCGCATGCTCGGCGAGATCGGCATGAAGGCGATCTACCCGGTTTGGGGCCTGGATACGGCGCAACTGGCGCGCGATTTTATCCAGATGGGATTTCAAGCCGTCCTGGTGTGCGTGGACCCGAAGCAGCTGGATCCAAAGTTCGCCGGGCGCTTTTTCGACGCCTCGCTGCTGGCCGACTTTCCGCCGAAGGTCGACCCGTGCGGCGAAAACGGCGAATTTCACACCTTTGTTTTTGCCGGGCCGATCTTCCAACACCCGCTGAAAGTTGAAAAAGGCGAAGTGGTGACGAGAAGCGGATTTTGCTTTTTCGATTTGCTGCCGGCAACGAAGGTTTAACTTTTTTCCCGCGGATGGCGCGGATAGACGCGGATGAATATTTTCACAGAAGGCAACCAAGGTAACGAAGCGTTGTTAGGTCTCCGTCACCAAAGGCAAAAACGTGACGCTTGGAAATTTGGTGTAAGATGACCTTAACCGCTTTGTTTTCTTTGTTGCCTTCTGTAAAATGTATTAACGGCTTTCAAGGGGGTCAAAATCTGATCCGCGATTGAACTTCAGCGTCGCAACATTCGCGACTGTTCGCGTTTATTTGCGGTTCAAAATGAGCATGGACCTACGCATCGTTTCGTTTTTGCCGGCGGCGACGGAGATGGTTTGCGCGCTGGGCTTGGGCGACCGGCTGGTCGGCATTTCCCACGAATGCGACTATCCGCCGGAAGTCCGCGCGAAACCGGTGGTCGTGCGTCCTGCGCTCGAGCTCGAGAAAATGAGCCTGCGCGAAATCGACGTGGCGGTCAGTGCGCGCCTGCGCACCGGCGCGAGCCTTTACCAGATCGACGAGCAGCGGCTGCGGGAGCTGGCCCCGACGCTGATCCTGACGCAAAACCTCTGCCAGGTGTGCGCGCCTTCCGGCAATGAAGTTTCGCAGGTGCTGAAGACGATGGCATCGCCGCCGGAAATTTTATGGCTGACGCCGAGGTCGCTCGAAGGCGTCAATGACAACCTGCGCGAATTGGGCCGGGTCACCGGGCGGGCGGATGCAGCCGAGGCCTTGATTGCCTCCGGCCATGAGCGGTTGAAAAAAATCTCCGCGCTGACCCGCGGTGCAACGACGCGTCCGCGGGTTTTCTGCCTGGAGTGGGTCGATCCGCTGTATTGCAGCGGGCATTGGATTTCCGAGATGGTCGAGCTCGCTGGCGCCGAGGATGCACTTTCGCGCCGCGGCACGGACTCGGTGCGCATCGCGTGGGCCGACGTCGTGAGTTGGGCGCCGGAAGTTTTGGTGGTGATGCCGTGCGGCTTCAGCCTGCGGAAGGCCGTCGAGCAAGTGAAGCAGTTGGGCGTGCATCCCGGCTGGTCCGATCTGCCGGCGGTCCGAAATGGCCGCGTTTTTGCGGTGAATGCCAACGCCTATTTTGCGCGCCCCGGCCCGCGGCTGGTGGAAGGGACAGAATTGCTGGCCCATCTTTTTCATCCCGACTTGGTGGGTTGGTCAGGTCCAGACGATGCATTTGAGCGGCTTCGAGGTAGGGTCGGCTGCCCTCAGCCGACCGTTGATTTTCGGCCCGTTGGGGCAACGGGCCCTACCCAGATGTCCTCCGACCACATTCAATCTTCCTGCACCAAATGCTGTTCGCGCTGCGGCGCGGAGTTTTTGTGCGGGCCAGTGGATGGCCGGAAAAATTGCTGGTGCGACGATTTGCCTCCGGTCGGGCCGGTAGCGGGCGGCGATCATGATTGTATGTGTCCCTCGTGCCTGCGCGCGGCCATCGCGAAACTCACGCCGGGTTGAGAGTTCAGTCCCTAGGTGGAGCGCGTTGTCCCCAACGCGCTGATGGACAGTGCCGGCGGAAAGCGCGTTAGGGACAACGCGCTCCACCTTTATTGCTGTTATTTGGAGAGACCCAAATCGATCCGGCCTGAAACGTCCCTCGCTGGGGTTCCTTGCGGCCTCACGCATTGATGATTGCTACACCGTGCGTGAAGGCGGGGTATTCAATTATTAGTTGATGCAAGGATTGAGCGCAGGGATCGCCGTCAGGCCGGATAAGGAAATGGAAAAGCACGGCCGTCGGTCGACGAATGAGGAGGGCTCTGGCTTAGGCGTAAGCAATGGCCGGTCGGCCGTAAGCGGTACGCGTCGGGATGAAGTAATCGCCGGGCGCGGCGTCGGGCGCGAATTCGGAGCACGTTTCGCTCAGGAGCGCGCGGAGATTTTCGCGGGCGCGGGCGATGCGGCTTTTGACGGTGCCGACGTTGATGGAGAGGGTGCGGGCGATGTCCTCGTAGGAGAGGTTGAGAACGTTGCGCATGTTGAGAATTTCGCGGTGCTTCGTGTCGAGGCGCTCGATGCAGCCGGCGATGAGCTCGCTGAATTCAGCGGTGGCGGCCTCCTGGAGAGGGTCGTGCGCGTCGGCGGCGATGAGGTCCGCGAAGGTCGCATCGGAGTCGTCGCCGAGCTTGCGCTCAAGCGAGACGGAATCCTGGCGGCGGCGGCGGAAAAAATACCAGTAGCGGTTGCGCGCGAGGTTGAGCGCAATGCGATAGAGCCAGGTGGAGAGCGAGGAATCGCCGCGGAAGCGGGCGAGCCCGCGGTGGGCGCGGATGAACGTGTCCTGCGTGATTTCCTCGGCATCCGAAGTGTTGCGAAGCATGCTGAGGGTGAGGCCGTAGATTTTCCCGCGGTAGCGTTGCATGATTTCGACAAAAGCAGCTTCTTCGCCGGCGTTGAAACGCCGGGCGAGATCGGCATCGTAAGCGGCTTCCTGCTGGGAGCTGGAAGGAGCGTTAACGGCTTCCGGCGGATTTTTCTTCTGAACTGGGATTGCGTTTAACATAAGCAGTGGCAGTTGAAGGTTGTTGGTTGCGCGGAACTGCCAACCTATTCACCTCAGATCGTGCCAAGGCGGTCGAAACACGAGCTAACTGATTGATCAGAAACGGGCTAAAGTTTTTTAGCGAAACCCGGAAGATCCGGATAACATGCAGCTTGAGCGAGGCTTAAGGTAAAAAGCGTGCATTTTGCGGGGTTGCGACAAACCAACCCTGGGCTGTCTTGTCTTTGTGGCGGGTGCCTTCCAATGCTGTTCTAGCTGCCAGGAATAGGATTTACCCGGTGGAGCGCGGCGTCTCGACGCGCTCAAGGCACGTCCAGCCACTTCGCTAGGGCTTCGATACAATCATGGAAAAAATGCGATCGACCAAAATTCAGCGCGTCGGGACGCCGCGCTCCACCTAGTGACAGTCTTCCGCGGGATGGCACCCTGCCTACAAAATTAACCACAAAAAAAGCCACGCGCGGTGGCGCGTGGCTGGAAAGACGGTGATTGCGAGAAGAACTTAGTTCTTCGGTTGTTTGCCCTGCAGATCGTCGAGGCGCTTCTGGAGTTCGTTCATCCGCGTGACGAGGCCCTGCTCGATTTGTTCGCGTTCGTTGCTGTTGATGATGCTCATATGCGCGGTGTCCTTGACGATATCGGCGGGCAGATCGAGCAGGCGGGAAAGAACGCCCTGATCCTTGAATGTACTGAGATAGAGTGCGGTGAGTTCGCGGTCGAGCCCGAGCGAGTCGCGCGCGACGTCCTGCGTGGCCACGACGTTGTTGTTGAGCACCTGGTTTTTTGCCATCTCGCCGGTGAGCACGACGCCGACCTGGTCGCTGATTTTCTGGCTGTAGGCGTTGATGGAGTCGCGCGTGAGATGCTGGTCCGCGGCCATGTCGGCCAGGATGGGGTGGATTTTTTCGCTGAGGCGCGAGGAGACTTTGTCGATTTGTTCGTTTTGCTGTTTCTCGGCTTCCTCGGGCGTCTTGGGCAGCGGGTTGTAAGGCTGGATTTTTTGCGCGATGGCGGTGGCGAGCTGGTTGACTTTGTCCGCGTTGACCTTCGCAAAATCCTCGTCGGTCATCAGCGCATCGGCCTGGCGCTTGGCGATGGCGTCCTTGAGCATGGTGTTGATGGCGTCGATGCGCTGGTTGCTTTCATCGTTGGAGGCCTTCATCTCATCCCTGAGCGTGGCCAGTTGGTCCTGCTGGCTCTGGGCCATCTCGGCGACGGTCTTCTGGTGAATAAAATACGCTGCGCCGATCACGAGCAGCGCGGTAACTAAGATTGCGGGGAGCTGTTCCTTAAGTTTTTGCCACATGTAATATCTGGGTTAAATCTGGGGCGGACGGTAGCGAATGCGGCCGGAAATGCAATTACTTCGTGCGAGTGGTGTTTGGGTTTGTTTTTGCGCGGGGTGGCCGGCAACGTCCCTGCCCAATGAGCCTCAACCGCAACGAGCAGATGTTTGCCGACTATGTCGGTGCACACCCCGAGGAAAAGCGCTTTTGGGAGGAGAAAGTCCGGGTGGTGGCGGCCGGGGCGGCGGACGGGCATGCGGCGGCGGTCGAATTGGAGCGCGAGCTGTGGCGCTACTTCAAGGAGCGCGGCCAGGTGGTCCCGTCCTTTCGCGAGGCGTTGGCGCGCCAGGGAACGTCGCGGGCGAGCTTGCGCAACCTCGCCGAATTCTGGCTGCGGCAGTGGGCGCCGCCGAAGCCCAAGCCCAAGGCCGGGCCGACCGTTTCCTAAATTTGCAAACGCCTTTCAGGTGGGGTTGGTGATGCTTGCGGTCGAAGGCCACTCCGCTCATGTTTTAGCCCGGTTAGGTTGAGTGAAAGAGACGATGGCTACCCCTCCGAACATCTTGTGGATCGTGACGACGCAGTGGCGCGCGCAGGCATGCGGTTACGCCGGCGACCCGAACGCGCGCACGCCGTGCCTCGATGCGCTCGCGGCGGAGAGCCTGAATTTCACGCAGGCGGTGACGCCGCATCCGTTTGGGCCGTTCGCGCGCGCAGCAATGCTGACCGGCGTGTCGTCGCCGGAGAACGGCGTGCGCAATTATTTCGACCCGCTGCCGACGGAGGCGCGGACCATCGCGCATGCGTTGGGCCAGCGCGGCTACGCGACGGCGTTTTTCGGCAAGTGGCATTTGTGGAGGCGCGATCGGACGGTGCCGCTGGTGGGCGAGGTGCATGCGAAAACCCTGGTGCCGCCGGAGGCACGGGGCGGATTTGGTTTTTGGGAAGGATTTGAGAGCGGATTTTTGCTCAATGATCCGTGGCTGCACGGGACGCGGCTGGCGCAACCGGAACGATTCGAGGGCTATCAGAGCGATGTGCTATGTGGACGGGCGGCGGAGTGGGTGGACGGGCAAATCCCAAAAAAAGTGCAGCCGTGGTTCTGTCTGGTGAGCCTGGAGGCGCCGCATGCGCCGTACGACGCACCTGCGTCGGGCATCAAGGCGCGCGACCCGCGCGGGATTTCATTGCCGACCAATGTGCCATGCGGCGGCGAAATTGAAAAGCAGGCGCGACGCGAGCTCGCGGGTTATTATGCGCACATTGAGGCGACCGATCGCGCCATCGGGCAGTTGCTCGCGCGCGCGCCGCGGGAAAACACGCTGGTCGTTTTCACCTCGGTGCACGGCGACATGCACGGGGCGCATGGTCTGTTTCGCAAGGGCTGGCCGCACGAGGAGAGCGTGCGTGTGCCATTGCTCGTGCGGGGGCTTCGCCAAATGACGAATGGCGATGCGGTGTCGCTGGCGGATTTGCCCGCGATGATGCTGGCGCAAGTGGAGAATACGGAATCTCAAGTTTCAGATTTAAAACTTCAGATCAAGAATGCCTTTGCGCGCATCTCGATGCCGAGCATTGTGCATTTTCCGCATCAGTGCGACCGCATGTGGCGCGGCGTGCGCACGAAAACCCGCAAACTCGTGCTTACTTTTCCTTCGGCGGGTTCGCTCCACTCGACCGACTCAGGCCAGGCAGCCGGCACGCCGTGGTTGTTTTTCGATTTGGAAGAAGATCCGCACGAGCGGTGCAACCTTGCCTCGGACACGACGCGGGCGAAGGAAATAGCGGAATTGCAGGCGCTGGTCTAAGCATGTTTTCAAACCGACCTGGCTAGTTTGAAGAATGTCTTTCGCGCCACTGGAGGAGCCTGCTTGCAGGCGACATTGTTCGCCAGATCCGTTTTGTTACCCGGTCAACCCTCTCGCGGAAAAAGTCGCTTGCAAGCAGGCTCCTCCAACGCGGGTCAGTTTGAATACACACCCTAGTCCGAGATATAGCCGTCGTCGTCTTTGACGGCCGCCGGCGAGGAAAACTGGCGGCGGATGGCGTCGCGGATTTCATCCAGCTTGATGGGTTTTGTGATATAGTCGTTCATGCCAGAATCGAGGCAGCGTTTGCGGTCGCCTTTGAGGGCGTTGGCCGTGACGGCGACGATCTTGGGCTGGCGTTCGGGTGGCAGGCGGTGGCGGATGGTGCGCGTGGCCTCAAAGCCATCCATCTCGGGCATCTGCACGTCCATCAAGATGAGATCATAGTGGCGGGCTGAAAGCGCGGCGAGGGCTTCGAGGCCGTTACCGACGGTGTCGGCGCGATAGCCGAGGCGTTCGAGCAGGCGGGTGGCCACCTTCTGGTTGACGGTGTTGTCCTCGACGAGAAGGATTTCAAGCGGGATTTCGTCGGCGAGAGGAATCAGGTCGGCGCTGGCCGCGGGATCGGCCGCATTGCGGAAGAGCTGGTGCAGGCCGCGCACGAGCGCGGAGGTTTTGATGGGTTTGGCGACGCTGGCCCGGATGCGGATGCCGGTTTTTTTGGCCGCGGCGGAGGGCAAAGGGCCTTCGGTCTTGCTTGGAGCGGACTGGCCGGGCGCGAGCAGGAGAAGCACCGGCACATCAAAGGCGATGAGTTGTTCGCGCAAGATCTGGGCGGTGGGAGTTTCGAGGAGTTGGGAGTCGATCAGGGCGGCGGAGAGGGGCGGGGCTTTGGCCAGCTGTTCCTCGGTTTGGGCCAGGTCGGCGCAGGCGAGGCAAGTGAGGCCGCAGGTGGCAAAGAAATTTTGCAAGCGCGCCCGGTTTACAGCGTCATCCTCGACGAGGAGGATGGCACCGGCTTTGAGCGCGGCGGGCAGGGTGGGCGCGACCATGTCCGCCGCGGTGGAGACCGCCTCGGTCAGGATCGTAAAGGTAAAGGAGGAACCTTGTCCCCTGACGCTATGGACATTGATTTCACCGCCCATGAGCGAACAGAGGCGCTGGCAGATCACGAGGCCGAGGCCGGTGCCGCCGTATTTGCGCGTGGTGGAGGAATCCACCTGGCTGAACGGCTGGAAGAGCCGGTTAATCCGGTCCGATGGGATGCCGATGCCCGTGTCGCGAACCGTAAATTCGAGCCGGAGCGACGCGAGGAAGGGCGCGCCGGATTCCTTGGCGAGCGGGAGGGTGGCCGGGGAATCGGAGTGAGGGCGGACTTCGACGGAGATGGCGCCGGAGGGGGTGAACTTGACGGCGTTGTTGACGAGGTTGACGAGAACCTGGCGGAGGCGGGTGACGTCGCCGGAGATCCACGCCGGCACGGCCGGATCGATGACATAGGTGAGCTCGAGTTTCTTGAGGCCCGACTGCACGGCGAAGAGATCGAGGGCATCCTCGATGGTGGAGGCCAGTTCGAAGGGAAGGTTCTCGAGTTCCATCTTGCCCGACTCGATTTTGGAAAAATCGAGGATGTCATTGATAATCGTGAGGAGGGCGTCGCCGCTGGAACGGATGGTGTGGACGTAATCGCGCTGCTCGGGGGTGAGGGGCGTCTCCATGAGGAGGCTGGTCATGCCGATGACGCCGTTCATGGGCGTGCGGATTTCGTGCGACATGGAGGCGAGGAATTCGGACTTGGCGCGGGAGGCGGCATCGGCCTCGGACTTGGCGCGGCGGAGATTGGCCTCTGTCTCGACGCGGGCGGTGATGTCGGCGGCAATGGCGATGAAGTTTTCCAGCAGGCCGCCCTCGTTGAAAACGGGCTGAATTTCCAGGGAGAGGTGGTATTTCTGGCCGGACTTTGAGTAATTGATGATGTCGGTGGAGAAGCCCTTGCCGCGCGTCATGGCGGCGCGGATACGACGGATGGTGCGTGGCTTGGTGTCGGGCCCGACGAGGAAATTGGCGGGGTTCCGCCCGACGATTTCCTCGAGGGAATATTCCATCACGCGGGAGAAGCTTTCATTGACCCACTCGATGCAGCCGTCGGGCGAACCGATGAGGACCAGGTTGTCGGTCTTGGCCGCGACGAGGGAGAGTTTGCGCGTGGCGGCCTGGCTTTGGCGGAGGGCGAGCTCGGCTTCCTTGCGCGCGGTGATGTCCTGGATGGTGCAGATGATGCGCGTGGGCGCGCCGGGCGCGCCGGTGTTGGTGAGGCCGCGCGAGCGCACATAAACCCAGCGCCAGGCCCCACCGGCGGCGTGCACGCGAAACTCCGGATCGATGAAGGGCGCTTCGCCGCGGCGCTGCTGCTCCCAGATTTCCCGGCAACCCGGCAAGTCCTCGGGATGGATGAGGTCCGCCCAGATTTTCGGGCTGGGCGAGAGCGCGCCCGGGTCGTAGCCAAGCATGGTCCAGATGCTCGGGCTGTAGTAGAATTTATTCGACGGAATCTGCCACTCGAAGATGCCGATGTGGGTGGAGTCGAGGGCGAGGCGGAGGCGTTCGTCGCTGACCTTGAGCATGGCCTCGACCCGCCGGCGTTCCTCGTTTTCGGCGATGAGTTTTTGATTGGAAAGTTCGGTGGCGTGCTGGCCGGCCCGGGCGCTGCGCGCGAGATGGACGCTCAGGCCGAGGAGCAGGGTGATGCCCAGGCCCGCGATGAGGGCGAACTCCGGCAGGTAGCGGCGATTTTGCCGAAGAAATTCAGGCAGGGGCGTGAGCGTGATGCGCATGCGCCGGTCGGCGATGCTGAAGACCTTGTCGAGCGCGTGCGGATCGCCGGCCTGAACCCGGCCGGCGTTGATGTCGTACACACTTTGGCCGGCAATCTCGATGGAGCAAAAATAGCTTTCGGGAAGATTGAGCCGCTGAATGACGGTGTTGAAGAAAGTCTGGTAAACAAATTCGCCCGCGGTGAAGCCGGCGAGTTTGCCACTGTGGTAAACCGGCGCATAGAGCACGAAACCCGCCCCGCGCGTGGGCAACTGCACCGTGCCCGAGATGGCGAGAGCGGCGTTCAGGCGGGCGGCCTCGAGGGCGTCAGCCCGGACCGGGTCGGCCGCGTGATCGAAATTCATCGCGTCTTCGTTGCCGGCCGACGGATAAACCCAGCGCGTGTGCCGCGAGGGATCGACCCATTCAATCGCGACGCAACCGGGCGATGCACCCGAAGAGAGCTGCGTGGTGGCGTCGGTCTCCCAGACGGCGGTGGCTTGGTCGGAGGCCTGGCCCCAGCGGCTGGCGATGCGTTCAAAGGTGCCGGTTTGGCGGTCGAGCTCATGAGTGATGGAGCTGGCGAGTTTGTCGATGTCCCGCTGGGTGTTCGCGCCGAGGTAATAGAGCTCCTGTTCGTGCAGGCCCGTCCATAAAACCAGGGTGAGCGTGGCGGAAAATATCCCAACCGGCAGGGGCAGCCACCACGGCAGCTCAGCTGTGAGGATTCCGTTTTCCCTCCACGCCAGGGTGAGCAGGGCCAAACCCAGCAGCAGCAGCGTGGCGGCGGAAATGGCGGGCAAGGGCTCGGCTGCGCCCCAATGGCAAAGGGTGGAAAGGCCGGCGATATAGCCGATCAGGGTGCAAGATCCGATCACGGCCAGCACGGAGCCGACGCACGCCTCCCCCAGGATGCGCGCGCGCGCGTGCGGCGAGAAAGCTTTCCAGGCGAGCACCGCGCCGGCGAGCAACAGGCAGGCCGCGGCCAGGAAATGCATGCGCCCGGGCGCAGCGGAATCGGCGCCCGCATAGTCACGCACCAGCAGTTCATCGATCCCCAGGTTGAAATGAAAAGCCTGCTCAAACAGGGTGAGTGCTCCGATGAGCGCAGGCAGCAAGGCCAGCCCCGCTATTTTTGTCGGGCCAAGCTCGATCAGGATAAGCACCGCGCCCAGCAGAAAAACGGCCAGCACGCCGTTGGCTTTTACCGCCGCCAGCTCGGGCACGATTTGCGACGACGCATCCGGGTAGATGAACTTGAGGATCAGGGCCAGCAGGCCGAACAGGCAAAGGGTGACCGCAAGCGCGAACGATATACGCTGAAGCCATGTCGTTTGGGGCGGATGAGGCAGCGCAGCCATTAAGGGGGGCACCCTAGAGATAAAAAAGATTTTTGCAGGCCAAATGATTTATACAGCCACGGAGTTGCATAAGGCATTGGATTGTAAATTATATGAATTAAGGGTTCAGATAAGGCGAGAAATTTTCCTGGCCGGTCTCCGCGGGCGGAGGCTTTTCCGCCGGCGGGCCGGATGTTGATTGGGTGAGTTTGCGAAAAAAATTTGTCGGGCCATAGGCAAAGGCCCACTTCGGCTGGTCGAGCGTGCCGGTGAGTTTGACTTCGGCCAGCATCGAAACGGGGGTGAGGAACTTATCGAGCACCTCACCGGGCAGGAACTTGCTTTCTCCGAAGGGATAAACCTTGGCGTTGAAATCGAGGGTCTTCTGGTCGAGCCGGTAGTCGCCCTTGGCCTTGATGGTGGAGTTGGCCCCCGTGACATTTACTTCCGGAAACGAAAGCTTGTTTTGCGCGATCGTGAAGTTCGCCTGTGCGTCGGTGAAGCGCAGCGAAGTGAAGGGAAACAACGGCGAGAGCAGGCCCAGGAGATGAATCTGTCCCAGCTCCGTGCCGGTGAGCGCGGTGGCGCCACGGCCGGTGAAGCTGAACGGATCGTGGTAGCGGCCCTCGGCGGCGGCGGCGAGGTCGAAGCGGATGTCGGCGGCGCGCTGGATGAATTTCGTCGGCGGGTCGGGTGGCTGGTTTTTTTGCTCCGCCAAAAAATCATCCACCGTGGTGATGGTATGGCCGAGGCTGGCGTTGGCCAGGTGGAAATCGAAACGCATTTGCCGGGTGGCATCCGGGCCGGTCAGGAAAGCGCGGCCTCTGAGGGTTCCTTCCGAAAAGGTGGCCTCGATCCGTGGCAGGTCGATGTCATCGTCGCGCAACGTGGCGTCGAACGACACGTCATTGAGGGGAAAATCGTAGAGTTTGAACAGGCCGGAGGAGGCGACGACGATCTGGACGAGCTTGTGTTCACCGCCGGGCGCGGCGGGGCTCTCGAGCACGCCGGTCGCATGCACCGTGGGCGGCTGGGCGAATTTGAACGGCGCGATAAAATCCTCGCCGTCCGGCCCGAAAATCCGCGCGCCTTCCGTGAGGTCGAGGTTGCTCGTCGCATCGAACTCCATGCGCGACCAGGTGTCCTTCACCGGGTCGACCAAGCGCGTGAAATGGCCGCGCGCCGTGCGCCCGCCGCGCCCGAGGAGCACCTCGCGCGCATCGTAGTAATTGCCATCCACGATGTGCAGGATCGCCCGCACGCGGTCGAAGGGCACGGTGTGCACGATGGGCGAGGCGGCATCGGCGAAGACAAAAACATCCGAGCGATTGGCCGGACCCCAGGTGCCCTGCGCATCGGCGTCACCCTCAGGCGGAATCGTGGGGAAACTGAAGTCCTTCCAAAACCCCGCCCATTCCGGGTGGAACCAGTTGGCGATCTCGAGCGGCCGCAACCGGCCGTGGAGCAGGAAGCGATAATCGAGGGTGGCGGTGTCCATCGAGTAGCTGCCGGACGCGAAGTTGTCGTGCTGGTGCAGGATGACATCGGTCACGTTCAGGTCGTGGCCGCGGAGATCGGCCCAGCCGCGCACGGCATCGACCGGCACGCCTTTCACCGTGACATGCTTCGCTTCGAAATAGGTTGAGAGGTCGGCCAGGTTCCAGCCGTCGGCAAACTCAGCGTCGCCGTGCAATGCGATCGGCGAGGTGAAGGCGAGCGTACTGGAAAAATGGCTGTGCATCCGCGCGGAGACCTGGGCCAGCAGCGCGGGCCCGAGGGCAATGTCGAAACCCACGCGGGCGTTTTGGGTCTTCAAGTCGGCCTGGCCGTGCAGCGAAACCGGCGTGCCGGCGACATCCGCTTCGATCTCGGCTTGCACGCCCGGCAGCGGGCCCGGCGTCAAATGGGCGATGAGATCGGTGCCCTGCACGGACCAGCCGCCGAAGGTGGCGGCGGAAAAATCGACGGTGCGCGGAACAAAATGAAACTGATCCGGCCAGACGATGCCCTGTAATTGCACGCGGACGGCCTGGGTGTTGGCGCGCGTCGGCAGGAAAAACTCGGCGGCGCTGAGGTCGAGCGAGGCGGGCGCGGCGGCCTGGCCCAGCAGGGGCATTTTCGCGGTGGCGCGCAGCTCGGTGGCGCGCATGGGCCAGGGGATTTCGCGGTGGAAGGCGCGGGCTGTGAGCACGGCCGTGACGAACGCGCCGCGGGCGTCGGAAGGCGTGAGCTCGATTTGAAGTTGCGGCTCATCGAGCGAGGCCAGTTCATCATCGAGACGGGCGAGCTGGCGGCTGAAGTGAGGATAATTATGCGCGATGAATTCGGCGAGCGGCAGCAGGCCATTGGCGGCGGGGGCGGCGCTCTCGGGCAGGTGCAACCCGCCTCGCGCGGTGACGACGAGGTTTCCGATGCGGCAGTTGAATTGGGCCAGTTTGATAGCGCGCTGGCGCGGGGTAAAATAGGCCGTGAAATCACCGTCGCTCACGAAGGCCTCGGTCCGGCCGGTGGGCGAAAGCATGGCGGGCACGAAGAGGCTCGCATGGGTGACGCAGATCTCGCGTGGGTCAAAATGACCGGCCAGCAGCGCCCATGGATCGAGGCGCACATAGATGGCTCGCGCGGTGAAGAGCGGTTCGGCGAAGATGCGGGATTCGAGGCGGACGTCTTCCGCCAGCAAATGGCCGGAGGGATCGAAGGTGGCGGAGCGGAAGTGCACGGTGAGCTGCGAGACGGCGAACCGCGATTCGATCGCGCGCAAAAGAAAAGCCGGCACCGGGAACTGGCGGGCCGCGACCACATAAAGCTGCAGCGCGAGCAGCGCGCTGAGCAGGAGCCAGAGCGTCCACCGGGCAAAGGAGCACGCGCATGAGCCGCACCATCGGCAGGTGAACCAGAGCGGAGAGTCGGCTTTCACGGGGAAATCGCAGCCACCGGATGCCGGGTTATTGGGACGGTTGAGGTTTGGCGACCGGGTTTTCCGCCGCGGGCGCGGTGACCGGCGGCGGCGCAGTGGTGAGGGTGAAGAGCGCGTCAAGCAACGGTTGCTCCGCCTCGAAGACGCCGAACTCGGGTGAACCTGCGAGTTGCGTGCCGCCGCTGATGCGTTCGGTGAAAGAGAGCAGGGTGGTCGTGGTGGTGGCGGGTGCGCCGCTGGCGGCAGCCAGTGAAATCGTGGTGTCGAGTTGGTAACTCCACGGGCGGTTTTCGCCGCCGACCGGCACGGTGGAGGGAAATTCATCGAGGACAAAATCCTTGGCGCGAAGGGTTCGCAGGGCCGCCAGCAGGGCTTGCAGCGCGGCCCGGCGATCCGCGGGCTCGGAAGCGAGGACGGCATCCCAGGTGGCCGGCTTGGTGTTGTCGGCCGATACCGCGAGGGATTTTTCGAAGAGGACGGTTTTGTCGGCGAGGCGGGTAAGCTTCAGGCCGGTGATTTTTGCGCCGGCAGGCAGATCGCGGAGCAGGCGATCGCGATAGGCGCGGGTGGCGACGGGCGTGGCGGCGAGAATGGAAGGATCGACGGCGTAAACCGAATCGACGCCGGAGATGCGGGCATAAACCGAGGCATCCGAGCCGAGGCCAAGCTGCACCGTGAGGGTTGAAGGCGGGGTGCTGAGCGTGGCGGGTTGCGCCCCGGCCGGCGCGAGCGCGAGGGTGATTTCGCGTTCGGGACGGTTGAAGCCCCAGCTTTCCAGATCGCTGCCGGAGGGGGCATCGCTGACAAATTTTTGGGCGGAGAGCAGCGAAAGGTTTTCGAGCAGGCGTTGGATGACGGCCAGGTCGGCGGGCTGGGTTTGCGGGCCGGCGCCGGGGGAGTGCTGGACAATTTGCCAGCGGGCATTGTCGGTGGCGGCAGCGGGAGCTTCGAGGCGTTGCAGGGTCAGTTCGGGAGCATTGGGCGCGTGCAGGGTGATGGCGGTGACATTGTGCGGGTCGAAATCGACAAAATGTTTTTCCCGGAGGATCTCCTGTGCGTTCCTGAGATTTTGCAAAAGGTCATTGGGAAACGACACGGTGAAGACAACGGGCTTGTCGTCCATCTTGGCATAGAAAAGGGTGTCGGTTGGCGCGGATCCGGCCGGGGCGGGGGTGACGGGATTGCCGAGGAGGAGGGATTCGCGGCGGTTGTTGCCATCGATGGTGATGCGGAGGGCGGGCGTGGCGAGGCCGGTGCGGTCGTCGGCTTCGCGGGCATCGAGGAAGGTTTGGGCGTTGAGCGTGGTGAGGTCCTTGAGGGCGAGTTCCGTGGCGGACTTGTCGGCGCGCGCGAGGATGGGGCTTTCAAATGACCAGCGGTCGCCGTCGCGGTGGATGGCCACGGGCGGCCCGGCGATCTGCAGGCGGAGGGCGCGGGCCTCGAAGACGGGGATGGTGAAGAGCGCATTGTCACGGAGTTGGTCGAGCGGAAGCGTGAGGCTGTCGGCCAGGCTGCGGTCGACGACGTGGATGCGCGTGCCATCGGGGGACAAAACATAAAGACGGTTGCCGATGCGGGTCTCGGCCCCGATGCGCAGGGTGTAGGTTTGGGCGGCTTGTGCGCTGTCTGTGCCGGAGGTGAAGGTGATGGTGAACTGGGGCTGGTCGAGGCCGTAGTCGGCGAGCGTCTGGCCGTTTTTAACGATGTCAGCGACGAGGAAGCTGGTATCGTGCTCAAGGGTCTGGAGCTCGGTGAGAATCCGGCTGACGGCGTTGAGGTTGGCGGGCCAGCCGGCGGGTTGCGAGAGGAGCCAGGTGTCGCCATTTTTCTCGATGCGCAGGGGTTGGGGCGAGGCGCGGCTGGAAATTTCGAGGGCGATGATGTTGGCGGCTTCGGGGCCAAGGACGTGATTGCTGGTTTGCCGGAGGGATTCCTCGGTGATGAGATGGGGCTCGATGTAGAAAATAAACGCGAAGACCGCCACGTTTAGAAAAAGCAGGACGAGCGTGATTTTGGTGCGCATCGGGATGACAGGATAAAATGTTTAAAGAGGCTGTTAACGGCGGCGCGTCCAGTAAACGAGCAGGCCGAGCAGGGCGGCGACGGCGGGCGGAAGGAGGAGCAGGCCGAGGCGGAGTTGGGCGAGGCTGAGGGTGCTGAGCGAGATTTGGTAGCGTTCGATGGGCCGCGCGGGAATGGCGAGCTGGGTATCGCGGTCGGTCGCCCAGTTGATGGCGGCGAGCATGAAGTTTTGGTTGCCCGGGTTGACCAGGCGGTTGTTTGTGGCCAGCTCGGAGGTGCCGCAAACGATGAGCCGGCCGCCGCGCACGCTGAGCGGCAGGGCTTCGCCGCTGGCGACGCGGGCTTTGCCGCGCTCGGAAGCGGCGATAATGCCCAGGCAGTTCTTTGTTTCCGCCGTGCCTTTGATGTCTATGCCCGGGGTGAAGGTGGGCAAAACTTTGCGGAGGTAGTTGCGGTAGCCCCAGGCGGTGGGCGAGGTGCTGGCGAGAATGGTGACGGTGAGGCTGTCATCCAGGATGTGGCTGGGGTCGGCGCGCACGGAGCGCGCGAGGCCAAGCCGCAGGTGAAGATTGTTATTGATCAAGATCTGGGTGACGGCGTGAGCGTTGTAAGCCCAGAGGATGAGATCGCCGTCATCGGTGATGTTTTTGGCGCCGGTGTCGCAGATCACATCGTCGTCGGCCACGATGCCCCAGTCGGCGAGCAGGCTGTCGAGCCCGAAAGGCCGGCCGGGATCGACGAGCAGGATGAGGCGGCCGGCGCGGGTGGAAAGAAACTGGCGGAGCTGCTCCTGTTCAGCGCGGTCGAAGACGCCCTGCGGGCCGGCGGCGATGAGCAAGGCGGCATTATCCGGGATCCTGGTGGTCACGGACAGGTCGAGGAGCCCGACCGCGAAGTTGCGTTGGCGGAGTTCGTCGCCCAGCAGGGAAAGGCCGCGCACCGGATCGACGTCGTCGGGGCGCTGTTCGCCGTGACCCGAAAGAAAATAAATTTTTTTCTGCTCGGCGCTGGAGACATCGAGGATGGCGGCGGTGAAGGCCTGCTCGCCCAGGAAGGCGGTGCGGAGCTTGTTTTTGAATTCGTAGAGGTCGGGCAGGCGAAGCACGCGGTGTTTGTCGCCGCAGATGATCAGGATGTCGCCCACCTGGTCGATGCCGAGTTGTTCGGCCTCGCGGCGCTGCTGGTAAACGTCGAGGTGCTCGAAGGAGATTTTTCCCGCGTCATTGGTCCGGGTGGCAAAAACATATTCGTTCAGCAGGTTGTCCACATCTTGCGCAATGCTGGCCAGTTCCTCGTCGCCGGAATTCTGGTCAAACGTGACGACGATGCGCACGGGCTGCGTGAGCTGGCTGAGGTAGGATTGGGTCTCGGGTGAGAGGGCATAGCGGCGGTTGGCGATGAGGTCGAAGCGCGAGGCGTGGCGGCGCGCGAGGTAACTGAGCCCGAGGAAGAGGGTGGACACGAGCAGCGCCTGCAGGAGCAGGTTGGCGGTGCGGACCCAGCGGGCGGTGCGGAAACTTTCGGCGGAGGGCATGGGGTCAGCTGTGCAGGAGCCTGGCCTCGATGCCGAGGACGCTGAAGATCAGGGCGAGCACGGTGCCGCTCAGGTAGAAAAGCAGCTCGCGGGTATCAACGACCCCCCGGCAGAAGTCGTCGAGGTGTTGGAAAACATGGGCGTAATCGACGGCATCTCTCAGCGGATGCAACACCGTGACGGTGCTGAGCATTTCCGTATCATGCAGGATGTTGGTGCCGAGGGTGAGCACGAGCAGCAAAGCGCAGCTGCAGATGCCAGCCACGGGCTGGCTGCGGGTGAGCGAACTGGTGAAAACCCCGATGCTGACAAAAAACAAACCGGACACGGCGATGAAGGTATAGCCGCCCACGATGGAAGCCGGGTCGAGGAAGCGCACGTCATCGGAAAAATGCCGGAGGAGATAAAAATATGCGCCGGTTGAGGCCCACAGCGCGCAATAGAGAAAATACGAGGCAAAAAACTTCCCGAGCACGACCTCGGTGGTGGTCACGGACGTGGTGAGCAGCGTCTCGAGCGTGCCGAGGCGGCGTTCCTCCGCCAGGCACTTCATGGTGAACAGCGGCACCATGAAACATACAGGCACCCAAAAGAGCGTGAAGAACAGGACGGCGGGAGAGTATTCCTGGGCTGATCCGCTGTATTGTTCCACAATCCAGCTGAAGATCACGCCCATCACGCCGAGGAAAAGCACGGCTGCGATGTAGGTGGCCGGGTTGACCAGCAACATGCGGATCTCGTGGCTGAGGATGGTCCAGAAATGTTTCATGGGAATTAGCCAATGACCAATGACGAATGACCAATGGCGAATGGCAGGCGGCCAGGATGGTTGGTTTGGAATTGGACAGTGGTCATTGAAGAAATGGTCATTTCACTGCGCGCTTGGGCGCAGGGACGTCTTTCACGTCCCAGCTGCGTTTGGTCGCGGCGAGGAAGACGTCCTCGAGCGTGGGGTGCGCGCGGCTGAGGGCGCGCACGCGGAAGTTTTTTGCGGTGAGCGCGCGCAAGAGTGTCTCGCCCAGCTCGTCGTTGCTCCCGGTGGTGAGCGTGAGCGCGCAGAAACCATCGGCCGCTGTCTCGGCGGTCTCGGTGATTTTCAGCGTCGGCTCGATCCCGGCGAGGAGCGCGGGCAGCGCGGCGATGTCGCCGGCGACATCGATCCGGTAAGTCGAGTGGCCGAGAATGTCGCGGCGCAGCTCAGCTGGCGTGCCCTGCGCGACCACGCGGCCGCCGTTGATGATGAGCACGCGGTCGCAGGTGACTTCGATCTCGGGCAGGATGTGGCTGGAGATGAGGACGGTCATGCGGCCGCGCAGGCTGGCGATCAGGTCGCGCACGATGAGGATTTGGTGCGGATCGAGGCCGATGGTGGGCTCGTCCATGATGATGACGGGCGGCTCGGCCAGGACGGCTTCGGCGATGCCGACGCGCTGGCGGTAGCCTTTGGAAAGTTTGCCGATGAGCCGGTGGCGGACGCGTTTGAGGTCGCAGAGCTCGAGGATTTCATCGAGGCGCGGGCCGAGTTTGCGGCGGGGCACTTCCTTCAGGCGGCCGCGATAATAAAGATACTCGATCACGCGCATGTCCTCCGGTAGCGGGTTGTTCTCGGGCATGTAACCGATGAGGCGTTTGACGTCGTCGGGCTGCGTGGCCACGGGCAGGCCGCAGAGGTTCACGCTGCCGGACGTGGCTGGCAGATAGCCGGTGAGGATGCGCATCGTCGTGCTCTTGCCGGCGCCGTTGGGGCCGAGGAAGCCGATGATCTCGCCGCGTGCGACCGTGAAACTGATATCGTTGACCGCGGTAACCCCGGAGTAAGTCTTGACGAGGTGCGAGACTTCGATGGCGGGCGCGGTGGCGATGTCAGCAACGGGCATGGAGTTGGCTTCTATTTGAACAACCGTTTGACACGACTGCACCAGAAAAGTTTACGAAATATTGAGCTGCCAGGCCGCGGCCAGGCCGCGCAGGGTGAGGTCGGGCACGGGAGTGAAAGGATGGTGCAGGGTTTTATCGAGCAGCGCCGCGCTGCTGCCGGTGGCGAGCACGCGGGGCAGGGGCTCGCCGCGCGGCGCGAGTTCGGCCAGCACGGCGTCGAGCAACGCCTGGATCATGCCGCCAAAACCGACCACCGTGCCGATGCGCATCGCCTCGACGGTGGACTGGCCGATGGCGCGCGTGACCTCGAGCGAATCGTCGAGCGCCGGCAGGAGCGCCGTCTGCTCGTGCAGGTAGCGGCGCATGACCTCGACGCCGGGCGCGATGATGCCGCCCTCGTAGCCGCGCGATTGCGTGATGATGTCGAAAGTCACCGCCGTGCCGAGGTCGATCACGATGGCGGGCGAACCGTAAAGCGCGTGCGCGCCGGCCGCGTTGGCCAGGCGGTCGGCGCCGATCTCCTTCGGTCGCGGGTAGCCGATGCGCACGCCCAGTTTCTTTTCATAAGTGAGCTGGAAAACCGGCCGGGGCAGTTTCAGCGCGGCGAGGAGCGGCGAGAGTTTTTCCGTGGCCGCGGGCACGACGGAACAAAAAGCCGCGCCCTCGATCGCAGGGTGCCCGGCCAGGATCTGCGCGAGCACGGGGCCGAAGCCCTCACGGGCATCGTCGAGCGATCGCGTGGGCAGCGCGCGCTGAAAGACGGTCGCACCCGTGGCGACGACGCCGTAGTGCGTGTGGGTGTTGCCGATGTCGATGCAGAGGAGGGACATGATAGTCCAGAGCTGAGAGTTGAGAGTTGAGAGCTGAGAGTCGAGAGTCGAGAGTCAAGAGCTGGGAGCCGCTGAAGGGGCCCTGTTTTTTTGTCATTCCGAACGTAGCGAGGAATCTCGTATTCTGTTGTAACGGCTGAGAACCTCGCGGCGCTCGGAACGACAGATTGGTGACAATTCACGCGCAATGCGAAATGTAGCCGTTGTTGAACTGATCCATTGCCGGGTTGCTTGCCTCCGGCCTCTCAGCTCTAGACTCTCGACTCTTAACTTTTTGTCCTCGACTCCTCTTTTTCCATCGTCACTTCACCGGCGCGGAAGCGGAGGATTTTTCCGGCGTCGGTGCGCAGGAGCAACGAGCCTTCGTCGTCGATGCCGGTGGCCGTGCCTGGGATTTTTTTCTCGCCCTGCATGAGGGTGACGGACTGGCCGCGCAGCACGTCGTAGCGGGCCCAGAGGTCGGCGAAGGTTTTGGCGTGGTCGCCCTCGACGAAGCCAGTGTAGGCCAGCAGCCCGCGGCCGATGAGCGCGGCGGCGAAGCGGTTGAGGTCGAGCGGCGCGCCGGTTTGCTCGGCGAGCGAGGTGGCGGTGGCGGCGAGCGGGCGCGGCCAGGCGTCGCGCGGGGCGTTGACGTTGAGGCCGAGGCCGAAGACGAGGTCGCGGATCTGGTCGGCATCGACGCGTGCCTCGGTCAGCATGCCTCCGGCCTTGCGCCCGGCGAAAACGAGGTCGTTGGGCCATTTGAGGCCGGGCGCAAGCGAGCAAAAATTGGCGACGAGCTCGCAGATGTTGACGCCCATCCAGAGGGTGAACGTTTGCATGCGCGCGGGTTCGAGGCGCGGGCGGAAGGCAAAGCTCAGGTAGAGATTTCCGTTGGCCTCGCTGTGCCACGTCCGGCCGAAGCGGCCGCGGCCGTGCGTCTGGCGACGGGCGAGGACGGCGAACGGCGCGGGCCGGCCGGCCGCAAGCTGGCGCTCGGCCTCGTTGTTGGTGCTGTCGATCTCGTCGAAAAAAGCCAGGCCGAAGCCGCGCGCGCGCCGGCGCAGGTGGGCTTCGATCAGGGCCGGGTTGAGCGTGGCCGGCGATCGCGTGAGTTTGTAGCCCTGGCTGCGCACCGCCTTGAACGCGAAGCCCTGCGTGCGCAGTTTTTCCATGTGCGTCCAGATGCCGACCCGGCTCATGCCGAGTTTTTTCGCGAGTGCGGTGCCGGAGACGAAGCCAGACTCGCTGTCGAGCAATTCGCGGAGGATGACGGTTTCGGGCTGGCTCATGCGGGAAGGTTCACGGTTATCGGTTCACAGTTCACCGTTTCCGGAAACCAAGCGCGACCGTGAACCGTGAATTGTGAACCGATAACTTTTCATGTTTTCCAGTCGAGGCCGATGTCGGCCCACACGCTGTGGTGCACGAGCGCGCCGGTCGAAATGAAATCGAGGCCGAGGCCGGCCAGGCGCGGAAGATTCTTCAGGGTGATGCCGCCGCTCGCCTCGGTGAATGTGCGCCCGCCGATGAGCGCGACGGCGCGGCGGAGCTGGGCGGGCGTGAAATTGTCGAGAAGCAGGACATCCGCGCCGGCGGCCAGTGCGGACGGGATTTGCGCCAGCGAATCAACCTCGATTTCCACCGGGAGTTCGGGCGCGGCACGCTTGGCCGCGGCGACGGCCGCGGCGAGGCCGCCGCTCGAACCGAGCAGAGCGAGGTGGTTGTCCTTGAGCATTACGCGGTCGAAAAGTCCGAGCCGGTGGTTCCAGCCGCCGCCGCAGGCCACGGCATATTTTTCGAGCATGCGGTAACCCGGCGTGGTCTTGCGCGTGTCGAGCAGGCGTGTGCGCGTGGCGCCGAGCGTCTCAACGTAGCGGTGCGTCTGGGTGGCTACGCCGCTGAGGCGCTGGAGAAAATTCAGGATGATGCGCTCGGCGGTGAGCAACGTCCGCGGGTCGCCGCTGAGCGTGGCGAGCACGGCGCCGGCGGGCCGCCGGGCGCCGTCGCGGGTGTGGAGTTGGGCCGTGGCGCGGCCGCCGTAAATCGAGAGAATCAGCGGCAGCAGCGGCAATCCGCACACGGTGAGCGGTTCGCGCGCGACCAGATCCGCCGTGCCGGAGCGCGCGGCCGCGCCGGCGATGCTGGCGGTGGAAAGATCGCCCGTGCGCGCGGGACGCGTGCGCAGGCCGAGCCCATGCAAATCCTCGTCGCGCGCCATCTCGACCAGCCGGCGCAGATGGCCGGGATCGAGGTCATCCCACGTGAGACGCTGAAGCAGCGCGTCGGCGGAAAGGGACTTGGGTGAGGCGGACATGGCGGGGAGTAGCGAGTAGGGAACAGTTTAACCACTGATGGCCACTGATTGTCACTGATATATCCATTCAGTTAAACCGCGAATATATCCTCTGTTTTCACCGCAGAGGACGCTGAGAGCGCAGAGAAAAACATCGCTTTTTTGTCTCTGTGACCTTTGCGGCAAAAAGGATCGAGATAGATCGATCTTTTAAATCCAAATCCGCGTCCATCCGTGTTCATCCGCGGTTAAAAACTGTATTGCAGTGGTTCCCCGCGCACCTGGCCGGTGCCGATTCATGGGTGGCTGCGGAGGATGCTCCGAAGCAGCGTGTCACAGGTTTGTTGCAAGAAATTTACATTAATTTTCTTGATGAGACTACCTTACGTTCTGCATTAACGACCCCCTGCGCGAGTTTCTGCAATACGCCGAGACCCCCTTCCAGTGCGCTCCTCAACTAACATGCATATAACCAAGAAAATATTCCTATTGCCGACCATCGCTTTGGCGATGCTCGTTTCCGGTTCATCCCTGCGGGCCGATCCACAATCGCTCGCCATTACGTGTGCCCAGCCGAATTATACCAATGATACATTGGTTATTTCGGGCCTTGATTTGGCCGCTCACACGACTTTTTCGGGCAATGTATCGCTCGCTACTCCATCGGGCGACGTGACGCTCCCGGTGGTTTCGTTTAATGCCGCGAGCCAGCAATTGCTCGTGAGCTTTCCCGCGAGCATAGCGGCCGCTCCCGGTACTTATGTTTTGACCATCACGCCAGGCAGTCATGAACAAGATGATCGCCCTGCTCATCTCAATGTGACGTTCGGTGCCGTCGGCCCGACGGGAGCTACCGGTGCTACCGGCCCGCAGGGTCCGATCGGCCTCACTGGCGCACAAGGTCCGATTGGTTTGACTGGTGCGACTGGAGCCACTGGCGCCGTCGGTCCGCAAGGCGCGACTGGACTTACCGGCGCAACGGGTGCTACCGGCGCAACCGGAGCCGTTGGACCGCAGGGTCCTCAGGGTGATGTCGGCCCTCAAGGTCCGATCGGCCTTACCGGCGCAACTGGAGCGGTCGGTCCCCAAGGTCCGCAGGGCAACACCGGTGCAACCGGTGCGGTTGGTCCGCAAGGTCCGATTGGTCTGACTGGCGCGACCGGCGCGACTGGCGCAACGGGTTTAACCGGTGCCACTGGTGCGACTGGCAATACTGGTGCAACGGGCCCGCAAGGAATTCCCGGCACGCCGGGCGCGCCTGGTGCGCAAGGCCCACAAGGCATCGCCGGCCCGGCTGGAGCCACTGGCGCTGTCGGTCCGCAAGGTCCTGCCGGTCTGCTCAATCTCGATCCCTCGGCGTTTATCACTTCAACGTCCAGCGCCATCGCGATGGGCATGAATAATCCCGGCAACCCGTCCAACCCGGTTACCGTATTCGATGATCGCCAGTTCGCGAGTGGTGAGAGCTATCTCCTGACCGGCACCTATTCGTTTACCATCGTGGCCCAGCAAACGGGCTTCTTGAACCAATTCCGGTTCCAGGGCGGCAATAACCAGAATCCGTTTGGCATGCATCTCGTGATCACGGACGGCGCGCAAACGATCTTGAATCAATCCTTTGGCGGCTTGGTGCAGACGCCGGGGCCATGGTGGACCGAGTTAAATTTTGTCACCACCGTGGAAATACACCAAGGGGATACGCTCAGCGTCTCCATGACGCCTGACCAAGGGATCGGCATCGAACCGTTATTTGTCCCGGTTCCAAACTTCTCAACCAGCACCAATGTTCCGGGCTATGGTGTTTTCCCGATCCGCGTCCAGTTGAATGCCAACCTGAGCGTTCCGCCGTTCAGCCCGCAGATTATCATCACCAAGGATGGTTTCCTGATGATCAAGGGTTTCACGACCGACCAGATCAGCGCCACCGCGAACGGCCCGGGCACGATCTATGTCGACAGCACGGGCGCCCTGAAGGTGGTTCAGTAAGCTTAGTTGCCCTGAACTAAATTCATCGCTGCACAATCAAAGCCCCGCCTCGCGCGGGGCTTTTTTATGACCGGATTTTTTGCCACGAAAGATCACATAGAGCTCAAAGAGAAGTTGTTCTCTGTGTTCTTTGTGATCCTTCGTGGCTACACTAATTTTGAAACCGTTCTAGCGTTTATTCGCGGTGAAAAACTGGCTTGCCGCAGTCACCCCCGCACCTGGCCGGTGCCGGTGACGAGCCATTTGTGGCTGCAGAGTTCGTTCAGGCCCATCGGGCCGCGCGCGTGGAGGCGGTCGGTGCTGATGCCGATCTCCGCGCCGAGGCCGAACTCGAAGCCGTCGTGAAAGCGCGTGCTGGCGTTCCAGAAAACCGTGGCGCTGTCCACGCCGGCCAGGAATTTCTGCGCGGCGGCCTCGTCGGTCGTGACGATGGCGTCGCTGTGCGCGGAGCTGTCGCGGTTGATCGTGGCGATGGCGGTGTCGAGCGAATCGACGACGCGCACGGCGAGGATGAGGTCGAGAAATTCGGTGCGGTAGTCGGCGGCGGTCGCGGGCGTGAACGAAAGTTTCTCGCGCGCCAGGATCGCGGCGCTGGCGGCGTCGCAGCGGAGCTGGACTTTTTGGGCGAGCAGCGCGCGCGCGGCCTGCGGCAGGAATTTTTCCGCGATGTCGCGATGGACGAGGAGTTGCTCCGCGGCGTTGCAGACGCCGGGACGGGAGACCTTGGCGTTCAGGACGATTTTTTCCGCCATGGCCAAGTCGGCGGCGCGATCCGCATAAACAAAACAGATGCCGGTGTAATGTTTGATAACGGGAATGGTGCTGTTCTGCGCGACGAAGCGGATGAGGCTCTCGCCGCCGCGGGGAATGATGCAGTGGATTAGCGCGTCGAGCTTGAGCAGGGTGGTGAGCGCGGCGCGGTCGGTGGTGGGGATGAGCTGGACCGCATCGGCGGGCAGTTGGGCGTGGGCAAGCGCCTCCTGCACCAGCGCGGCGAGGGCCATGTTGGTGTGGAAGCATTCGCTGCCGCCGCGGAGGATGGCGGCGTTGCCGGACTTCAGGCAGAGGATGGCGCAGTCGATGGTGACGTTGGGACGCGCCTCGTAGATAATGCCGACGACGCCGATGGGCACGCGGACCTTGCGGAGGCGCAGGCCGTTGGGGCGCGTGATGTCTTCCAAAATATTCCCGACCGGATCGGGCAGGGTAATGACCTGGCGGACGGACTCGGCGAGCTGCACGAGGCGTTTCTTGGTGAGCGTCAGGCGGTCAATTTCAGAAGGCGAGAGGCCCGTGGCGTGGGGCGAGAGGAGATCTTTTTGATTCGCGGCGAGAAGTTCGGCGGATTTTTGCTCCAGCAATTCGGCCAACCGGAGCAGCGCGGCGTTCTTCGCGGCGGTGGGCGCGATCGCAAGCACGAGCGACGCGGCGCGGGCGCGCTGCGCGATTTGCGTGACGGTCGAGGCGAGATCGGCGGACATAAACGGGGAACCTCGCGCAAAGTCGCGAACTCCGCAAAGAAAAATTGAAGCCCGAAAATATAGCCGCTGACGTCAAGTCGTCATTGGGCGTAGCGCTTCATCAACGTTTGCGCCTTCAGGTAGTGGATCCCGTTTGCTCGTTCTGAGTTGGCTGCCCAAGATTTTATCCCGGAGTTTCAGGAAAGGGCGTTCGACCAAAAGATACAGCGCACTTGCCACGATCAGGAATGAAAACCCGTAGATCGCCAGGCCGAATAAGCCTTCCAGCGGCAAAAAGCGGCTCAAGTATTGTTGATCAAGATGCATCACGGCCTTGTGGGTCAAATAGGTGCTGTAGGCCAGGGTTGCGCCTGTGGTTGCTCCAATTACGCGGTGCTTTGCCAAAATGCTCCCTTGGCTCAGGCTCGATAAGACCAGTAACCCGAAGCCTGCGGCCAGCAGGGGATATCCAACAGCAGCGGTGGCAAAGGAAAACATGTCCTGGCAGATCCAAAATGAAATCATTAAAATCAAAGTCCCTGCGCCGAGAAGCGCATTTCCGTGCGAGGTAATTTTTGCCCACCAAGCCGGCCTGAATAATTTAGCAGCAGCCAGCAGAACGCCAACAAGCAAGCCGTCCAGTCGAGTGTACGTTGGATAATAGATTGCCTCCAGGTATTTATTTCCCAGCTGCCAGCCGGGAGTGCTAATCGGGGCGATGTAATGCATCCAAAGAAAACTTCGCGCGATGAGCCCAAACAGGATGATGGCAGCAACGAGAACCCCGGCTTTCATGAGGCTGGGCCGCCTCATGAACCCGTAAACGATGATTGGTAATAGAAGGTAGAAATGTTCTTCGACGCAAAGCGACCAGGCGTGGGAAAAAGCACCTGCGGTGTGGGCATCCAGGCCCAGGTTCTGCGTGAAGGTCAGGAATTTCCACCAGGGCGAAATGTTCGATTGTTCGCGAAACTGCGGGATCGTGAAATAGATCAACAGGACCACCAGATACGCGGGCAATATCCTGATGGCGCGTCGCAGGAAGAAATCCAGATATGACGGACGCATGGCATTCGCGTAAGGCCGCATGAGCTGCGAACCGATAAGGTATCCGCTCAGGACGAAAAACAAATCAACGCCGGCCCAAGTGGCGGGCCGCCACGGGAGCGGGTAAACCGAGTGCGGCAGGTGCCATACAATGACCAGTAAGATCGCCGCGGTTCTTAGCAGGTCCAGGCCGTGGAGTCGTTCACGCGGGTTTATGTGCGGCGCTGGCGTCTGCGCGATGTGCGGGATGGTCGAGGCGAGATCGGCGGACATGAACCGAAGGATCTCATGCCAAGGCGCGAACTCCGCAAAGAAAAATTAAATCCCAGAGATTCGAGAACGCAGAGGCAGGGTAGGGCGCGACCGACGAGGCTATAGCACTCGTCGCCGCCGGGCGCGCCGGGAGAAAGGATATTTACTGGGCGATGGCATGGGCCAGATTCTTTTGCAGCGTTGTGTTCATGGGGAATTTGGCGACGCCCTGCTGCCAGGTCTGGATGGCTTTGTCGGCCTGCCCGGCGGTTTGATACTGTTGGCCCAATAAAATGTAGGTCCGCACAAACTCAGGCTGGACGGGCATCGTTTCCTGTTGGGTGACCAGGCTCGACAACCGTTGGATCACCTCCGGCCCCTTGTTCAGTTCGGGCGGCCAATGGGCCAGGGAAGCCGCCTTCTCAAATTGGGCCTCCCAATTCTTCGGGTCGATCTTGAGCGCCCGGTTGAAATTCTGATCGGCCTGCATCCCGAGGATGGGAATGTCGCTTTGGTCACCGCCGGTTTCCAGCACCGACCGAATCTTGGCAAGTTCAGCCTCGCCCAGCGCGGTCGGGATGGACGCATCGCCAGGGTTGTCCGCGGCAATATCTTTGAGTCCCTCGATGACTTCATCGAGCTCTCCCGCCTTCCGCAATTGATCCAATAGGGCCCGCCTTTCGGCGAAACTGGTTTGGGGCGAAGTCAACCGGTCGAGCGCATTGGCGACGGCGATGACAACGGGATCCGATTTGACGGCGGGTGAAACTGGCGGGGCACTGGAAACGGCTGGGAGTTTATTGGCGGGAGGAGCGATAGGGGGCGGCGCCTGGATTGCGACAACCGCTTCGCTCGGTTGCGCTGGCGCGGCCGGAAGAGCGGATTTCCGATCGGCGATAATTTTAATCACCACCGCGGCGGTTAGACCCAAGACCAGGGTGATCAGGATAGTTTTCAGGTTCATGCAATAGACTTATTTGGCTTTGAGGATGGCCTTCAGCGCGGCGGCGTGGGCGTCGAACGCGTGCCGCCCTGCGGCAGTGGCGGACACGAAGGTTTTGGGCCGGCGGGCGACAAAGGTCTTTTCCACGGCGATGTAACCTTTTTCCTCCAGCGTGAGCAGATGCGCGCCGAGGTTGCCGTCGGTCAGGTTCAACTTGGTTTTTAGAAAGGTGAAATCCACCTGGCTAAGCGGTTTGAGCTGGCAGAGCGCGGCCATGATTTGCAGGCGGGCGGGTTGATGGATGATGGCGTCGAGTTCGTCCATGGGAGCGGTCTGGTTAGCGCCAGAAATAGCGCACATAGAAACCGGTGCCGACCAGCGTCCCGCCGCTTAAAACCACGCTCCACCAGAAAAAGGCCGGGAAAAAAAACAAGCCGGCAAGAATAAGGGCACTGATCAGGAGGCCAATCCAGAGGAGATAGCAGTCGAACCAAATCCCCGCGACGATATAGCAGAACATGGCCATGAGGGCTCCGTAGGCGAAGTCGCTCCGGGCGGTGGCCCGCCCTCTGAGCACGAATGGCCAAATGAAGGCAAAGATCACGATGATAGCCAGCACACCGAGGAACCGTTTGTTTACCGGTGAGCGTATTTTTGTTCCTTGGAAGAGCATGATCAGGAAGGTGACGATGATGCCGGCGGGCATCAACCAGTTGCGAAAAATAAGCAGGCTATGCAGGCCCTCGAATTCGACGAGCAGAGCGGCAACGACCCAAAGGCCACCCCACAACCAGAGCATATAATGGCCGCGATAACCGCGAACGGTGGTGCGCATGGCCGCGCGCGACGCTTCGATCTCGCCCAGCGCCCGGGCGGCTTCTTCAGGGGAAATGTTCATAAGCAGATTACTCTGTTATACAGAGTAATCTGTCAATATTTATTTTTTGGATGGCTGGAAAAATATTAAGCAAAGCTGGATTTAAGGTGGAGCGCGGCGTCCCGACGCGCTCAGATTAATTCACCACGAAGACACAAAGATATCAAAGAGGCTTGGCTTCGTGTCCTTCGTGCCTTTGTGGTGAAGGATTGATCCGGCTGTTCTCGCCGGGTTTAGAGCGCGTCGGGACGCCGCGCTCCACCTGTCTTTTCTCTGCTCCGCGTCTTTGCGCTAAAACTTTTCTCAAAACCGCGTCATGCGGCTGAGTTCCTTCAGGCGGGCGTCGATCGCCTTGCGGCCGGCGGAGCTGAGGCGGTTGACGCTGAAACTCTCGACCGTGAGGCTGGCGCAGGCCGTCGCGCAGGCGACGGCGCGCTTGAGCGCGGCGAAGTCGGTGCGGTTGGCGGAGGCAAGGCAGCCGATGAGCGCGCCGGCGTAGCTGTCGCCCGCGCCGGTGGGGTCGATGAATTTCGTGACAGGGTAGGCGGGTAGCGCGAAGAAGCCGTCGGGGTGAAAAAGGAGCGAGCCATGTTCGCCTTTCTTGAGCACGACGGCGCGCGGGCCCATGCGGCGCAGCGCGTGGCCGGCGCGGATGAGGTTGCGCTCGCCGGTGAGGAGGAGCGATTCGTCTTCGTTGATCACGAGGAGGTCGATGCGCTTCAGCAGGCGTTCGAGCTCGGGGCGGGCGGTGTTGATCCAGAGGTCAAAGGTGTCGGCGAGGACGAAGGGACGGTTCTTCCCGCGCGGGAGCTGGTCGAGCACGTGCAACTGGAGCGCGGGCTGGATGGCGCCGAGCATGACGAACGGCGTGTCGAGGTAGGCGGGCGGCAGCGTGGGCGAAAAATTCGCGAAAACGTTGAGCTGGATTTCGAGCGTGTCGCGGCCGGCGAAATTTTCGCGGTAGCGCCCGGACCAATAAAAAGTTTTTCCGGCTGGCTCGGTTTGCAGGCCGGCGAGGTCGATGCCGTGCTTGCGGTAGAGCTTGGTGAATTTCTCCGGGAAATCTCCGCCGACAACGCCGACGAGGCGCGCGGGCGTGAAATAACTGGCGGCGATGGAGGCGTAGCTCGCGGCGCCGCCGAGGATATTGTCGCTTTGGGCGTGGGGCGTGGCGACGCGGTCGATGGCGACGGAGCCGATGATGAGGGCGGGACGGGCAGTGCGCGGATAAGGCATGAAGTTCAGTTCGTGACGGTCAGGTTGGTGGCGACGAGCGGTTCATCGTCGATTTCGATGAGGATCGAATACTCGCCGGGCTGGGGAAAGCTGAGGTTGCGGATTTCGTTGATGAGGTTGATGCGCTGGAGCGGGCCGGGCGATTCAAACGGGCGCTCGAGCAGCTGGGTCATTTGCGTGGGATCGCGACCGAGGGAGATGCGGATGTTGTGCTGGCCGGCCGTGCAGTCTGTGAGGGTCAGAAACCAGATCATGAACGGGTGGGTGACGGGAAAACGGTGGGCCTTGATGTTGGAGAAGACGCCGAGAATGGTATGCTTGCCCGAGGCGGGATCGATGTGAACGCCGTCGCAGGTGAGCCAGACGAGAAGCTGGGGCTTTGATTGCATGGAACGAGTTGGGCCTTGGGCGAGGTGCGGCGCAAATCATTTTGAGTCTAACCATCGGTTAAAACTGGGAAACAACCATGACCGTACAGATAATTTTGCTGTCATTCCGAGCCGTGCGAGGAATCTTATGTCTAGGCTGCAGAGACTCAGTGCCTTGCCGCCCATAATGAACCCAGGCCAATCACGGTTTAAATTCAGCCTTTCGAGGTGGAGCGCGTTGACCTCAATGCGCTATTTGCCGCTGCCAGCGAAAAGCGCCTTGAGGACAAGTCGCTCCACCCGCGCTGCCGCGCGAAGCCGTTCAGCCTGTGTTCCAGGCAAGCTGGGCCACGCCTTGTTCAGCGCTTTGGAATGACAAAAACCGTATAACCCAACATGCCCATCAACACCCAGACGCTGCTTCATTCAGCCGAGGCCTATCCACCGTGGCTCGTTGCCGTGTGCGCGGTTGTCGCGGGGATATTTGCGCTGTGGCTTGTGGGCAAGCTGCTGAAATGGAGCCTCATGGTAATTATGGTCGCGATCCTCATCCTGGGCGCGGCCGCCTTGGTGTGGCTGGTCTTTAGGTAGTATCGGTAGGGCCCGTTGCCCCAACGGGCCGAATCTCAATGGTCGGCGACAAGTGCGAAGCCTTGGCGGCTGGGGGCAGCCGCCCCTACCTTAAGGACGTACATCTTGTGCCACGGTAGGAGCCTGCTTGCAGGCGATATGGTGCCGGTAAAGGTCGCCTGCAAGCAGGCTCCTACCGCCACGCCACTTCGAAGACAGATCCTCGTTCCGTCACGTTTGACTTGTCAGCCTTTTGGCCCTGCCATTATTACTTTACGATGAAGTATGTATTTGTCACGGGCGGTGTGGTTTCCTCGCTGGGCAAGGGCCTGACAGCGGCGGCGTTGGGCGCGCTGCTGGAATCGCGCGGGCTGACCGTGCGCATCCAGAAATTCGACCCCTATCTCAATGTCGATCCGGGCACGATGAGCCCGTTTCAGCACGGCGAGGTTTACGTGCTCGAGGACGGCGCGGAGACAGATCTCGATCTCGGCCACTACGAACGCTTCACGAGCGGGAAACTTTCGCGCTTAAACAATCTCACCTCCGGCCAGGTTTACGAGAGCGTCATCCAAAAGGAGCGGCGCGGCGATTATCTCGGTGCGACCGTGCAGGTCATCCCGCACGTCACGAATGAAATC
>DATMLS010000087.1:0-48744 GCA_035569995.1 Opitutaceae bacterium
GATTTCATCCGCCCCGTGGCCGAGGCCGTCGCGCGCGGCGAGTTCGAGCGCGGCATCGTCCTCGGCGGCTCGGGCAACGGCGAAGCCATCGTCGCCAACCGCGTGCGCGGCGTCCGCTGCGGCCTCTGCTGGAACGAGCAGCTCGCCATTTGGAACCGCGCCCACAACGACGGCAACTGTCTCTCCATCGGCCAGCGCACCGTCTCGTCGGATGAAGCCATCAAGATATTGAAAGCTTGGCTCGTCACCGAGTTTGAAGGCGGTCGCCACCTCGCCCGCATCAAAAAAATCGACCCATGACGCCCGCCGTATAATCTTCGCCGGCGGGTTGAAGTTTCCAGGGTTTGCCATGAGCTCTTAACATGATTTACCGCCGCCTCGGCTCCTCCGGCCTGCAAGTTTCCGCGCTCTCCTTCGGCGCATGGGTCACCTTTGGCTCGCAGATCGGCGATCCCGTCGCCGGAAAACTCCTGCACACCGCTTACGATGCCGGCGTCAACTTTTTCGACAACGCCGAGTCCTACGCCGAGGGCCAGGCCGAGATTGTCATGGGGGCAATCCTGAAAAAGTCCGGGTGGCTCCGTTCGAGCTACCTCGTTTCGAGCAAGGCCTTTTTCGGCGCCGACGGCGAACGCCCCAACCAAACCGGCCTTTCGCGCAAGCATCTCGTCGAGGCCTGCCACGGCGCCCTCCGCCGCCTGCAGGTCGATTACCTCGATCTCTTTTTCTGCCACCGTCCCGATCCCAACACGCCCATCCTCGAAAGCTGCCGGGCCATGCACGACCTCATCGTGCAGGGCAAAGTCCTCTACTGGGGCACAAGCGAATGGTCCGCCGCCCAACTCACCGAAGCCTTCCGCCTCTGCGCGCAGCATAATTTCCATCCGCCCACGATGGAGCAGCCGCAATACAATCTTTTCCATCGTTCCAACGTCGAGAAAGAGCTCGCTCCGCTCTGCCGCGAGCACGGCCTCGGCACCACTATCTGGTCGCCGCTCGCCAGCGGCCTGCTCACCGGCAAATACACCCAGGGCATCCCGCCCGACTCGCGACTCAGCGTTCCCGGCGTCGCCTGGCTCAAGGCCCGCTTCACCCAGCAAAAACTCGCCGTCGTGCCCAAGCTTGCCGCCATCGCGCAGGAAATCGGCACCACGCTGCCGCGCCTCGGCCTCGCCTGGTGCCTGAAAAACGAAAACGTCAGCACCGTCATCCTCGGCGCCTCGAAAGTCGCGCAGCTCGAGGAAAACCTCGGCGCGCTCGACGTCGTCGAAAAACTCACGCCCGCGGTCCTCAAGCAAATTGACCGGATTTGCGGCCCGGTCTCAGAGTGAGGATGAGCCGGTAGCTGAGAGTCAAGAGTCCAGAGCCTGATCCTTTCCAAACAAATACCTGAAGCCTGGCTATCATAATATCTTACTCCTGCCTCCTTGCTCTGGACTCTCGACTCTCAGCTCTCGACTTCCACCCCTCCCATGCGCCTGACCTATTTCGGCCACTCCTGTTTTCTCGTCGAAGTCTCGGATACGCGGCTGGTGCTCGATCCGTTTTTCACCGACAACCCCCTGGCGCCCTGCCGCGCCAGCGACATCAAATGCGATTACGTGCTGTGCACACACGGCCATGATGACCACATCTGCGATGCGCTGGAAATCGCACAGCGCAACCAGGCCACCATCATCGCCAATTTTGAAATCACCGAGTTTTTCGCCGCGCAGGGCGCCAAGACCCACGGCCTCAATCCCGGCGGCGGCTACAATTTTCCCTTCGGCCGGGTGAAGCTCACGCTGGCTTTCCACAGTTCCAGCTCCATCGAGAACGGCCGCATCACCTACCTCGGCGAGCCCTGCGGCCTGCTCATCGATGCCGGCGGTAAAAAACTTTACGATGCGGGGGACACCGCGCTCTTCAGCGATATGCAGCTCATCGGCCGCGCCGGCCTTGATGCTGCGCTGCTCCCCATCGGCGATAACTTCACCATGGGCCCGGCCGACGCGCTCGACGCCCTCGATTATCTGAAACCCAAGGTCGGCGTGCCCATCCACTACAACACCTGGCCCGTCATACAACAGGACGTGAAAAAATTTACCGCCGATGCCGCCGCCCGCGGCCACAAGGTAATTGCGTTAAAACCGGGTGAAACGCTGGCCCTTTGATGGATCCTGCTCGAAGCGTGGATTCAAAAAGTTGATACTGCACACAACTAATTGAATCCAAACTCCCGAAACTAGCACCTGTTTCGAAACTATGAACACCGACCTCGTGGGATATTACTCACAGCGCGCCAACGAATACGAACGCATCTATGCCAAACCGGAACGGCAGGAAGACTTAGGCCGCTTGCGCGATCACCTCGGTGGTTTTTTTCAGGGTGACCACGTTTTGGAGGTGGCCTGCGGCACCGGATATTGGACCGAGGTGGTCGCCCGCTCGGCCCACTCCATCTTCGCCACCGATATCACGGAAAAAGTCCTGGCCATCGCCCGGACCAAGGATTTCGGGGGAACCGCGGTGGAGTTTCACAAAGCCGATGCCTACGCTTTGCCAAAATTCGATGGCTTGTTTAACGCAGGATTCGGCGCGTTCTGGTGGTCGCACATTCCCAAGGCGAAGCTCCAGGACTTTCTGACCAGCTTTCATTCCCATTTGGCGCCAGGCGCCAAGGTCGCTTTCATCGATAATCGTTACATCGAAGGGAACAGCACCCCGATTTTCCGCGCCGGGGAGAATGGCGACACCTATCAAATGCGGACCTTGCAGGACGGCAAACTGCACAAAGTCCTCAAGAATTTTCCCTCACCGGATGAGCTAAAGACGACCATCGGGGATTTGGGAATCCACGTTGAGGTCACCCTCTTCGAATACTATTGGCTGCTGACCTATCGGACCAATTGAGGCGGCGGCGTCTTTCGGATTAATGGAGAAGCCTGCTTGCGGGCTCCTGAGCACCATTAATTTTGAAGGACTCGCTTGCCCACCTCACGCCGCCCGCTCAGCGTCATGTCTTTCTGGACATGGCCTTTCCCCAACCTCCTGCCATTCTCGCCTCGCACGACCTGCGCATCGCCGAGTTGGACCAATCCCCCGCTGAAACCTTGCTCCGCATCTACGCGTGGATGCAGCTCGCGCGAAAGGCCGATAACCGCTTCCTCGACCTCTTCCGCCAGGGCCTGATCAAGGGCACCGTCGCCGGCGGCCAGGGCAACGAGGGCCTGATCATTCCGCTCGCCCTCCTCGCGGACAAGGCCATCGACGTCACCTGTTTCAGCCACCGCGGCCTTGGCGGGCACCTCATCTGGAGCGGCCACCTCTGCGATCACATCAACCAGTACCTGGCCAACGCCGACAGCTACACCAAGGCGCGCGAAGGCAACATCCACCACGGCGACCCAAAGAATCGCTCGCTGCCGATGATCTCCCACCTCGGCGCGATGCTCGGCCCCGTGCTCGGCACCACCGATGGACAGCGCCGCCTCGGCCGGCCGGCCGTCGGTTTTGCTTTTTTCGGCGACGGCGCTTCCAGCACCGGCGATGTGCACGAGGCGCTCAACCTTGCCTCGCTCCTATCGCTGCCGGTGATCTTTGTCATCGAGAACAACCGCTACGCCTACTCCACGCCCGTGAGCGAGCAGTTCGCCGCCGGCACCGAGTTGTGGCGCCGCGCCGCCGGCTATGGCATGGAGGGTTTTTCGCTCGATGCGACGAACGTCGAAACCACCACGCGCACCCTCGCCGCCGCCATCGACAAGGTTCGCAAAACCTCGCGCCCGATCCTGATCGAGGCGCAAACCCTGCGCCTGCGCGGGCACGCCGCTTACGATACGTGCGACTATCTCAAGCCCGGCGAAAACGATGAGTTTCTAACTCGCGATCCGCTGCCGAAATTTCGCGCCCAGGTCGCCACGCTGCTCGGCATCAAGCGCCTCGACGCCCTCGACGCTGAACTCGAGTCCTTCCTCGAGGCCTGTGTGAAAATCTCGCTCGCCGTGCCGCGCCCCGATCCCGCCGGCATGGAGGCCGACGTCTTCGCGCCGCCCACGGCGCCGCTGCCGTGGAAACCTGAACCGGCCCAGGCGGAAGTGCTGAATCTCGCGCAAGCCCTCAACCACGGGCTCAGAAAAATTTTGGCCGAGTGCCCCGAGTCCCTCATCCTCGGCCAGGACATCGCCACCTACGGCGGCGCGTTCAGGGTCACGGAAGGTTTGCTCAAGGACTTTGGCCGGCCGCGCGTGCTTAACACCCCCTTGGCAGAGAGCGCCTGCACCGGCTACGCCATCGGCCTCGCGCTCAACGGACACCACCCCATCGAGGAATTTCAGTTTGCCGATTTCTCCACCGAAGCCGTGACGCAGATCACGCTCAACGCCGCCACCATGTATTTCCGCTCCGGCGCGGCCTGTCCGCTCATGCTGCGGCTGCCTTGCGGTGCGGTTGGCCTCGGTTCATTCCACTCGCAGGAACTCGAGTCGCTTTTTCTCAGCATGCCCGGCCTCAAGGCGATCTACCCGAGCACGCCGCAGGACGCCTTCGACGCCGTGCTCGCCGCCTACGAAGACCAAAATCCGGTGCTGCTCTTCGAGCACAAGGCGCTCTACCGCCGCGGCCGCGCGCCCGTCGTGTGGAACCCGCGCTATCGCGAGGTCTGGCGCCCGCGCCACGTGCTCAAGGGCGATTTTGCCACGTTCGTCACCTATGGCGAGATGGTCCACCCCGCCGAGGATGCGGCCGCCTATTTCGCCAGCGAATACGAGCGCACGTTCGATCTCTTCGACCTGCGCTGCCTCTCGCCGATGCAGCTCGACGAGATCGAGGCCTCGCTGGCGCGCACCCACCGCCTCATCGTGTTGCACGAAGGCCGGCGCACGCACGGCTTCGGCGCCGAGCTGGTGTCCCGCCTGGCCGAAAAACACTTCTTTTCGCTGGAAGCCCCGCCGCTGCGCCTCGCGTCGCTCGACCTGCCTGTGCCCTTTGCGCCCGAGCTCGAACATGCCTTCCGCCCGAACAAGGAAAGCGTCATCGCGCAAATCGCCGCCTGGATGGGCTGAGTAATTTTTCCAACCTTCAACGATCATGCCGACCAAAGCCAAAATCACCAAAGCCTCCTGGGCCGCCATCCGCCTCTTCGCCATGGATGTGGACGGTATTCTCACCGACGGCACCGTCATCATTCATTCCGATGGCGGTGAATCAAAAACGTTTTCCATCCTCGACGGCCTGGGCCTCGTGCGCTGCCGCGAGGCCGGCCTCGCGCTCGCCTGGATTTCCGGGCGCTCGTCCGGCGCCTCCGCCACGCGCGCCGCCGAGCTGAAAATCCCGCACCTCATCCAGGGCCGCATCGACAAGCTCACCGCGCTGAAGGAGCTGGCCACCTATCTCAACCTCGCGCCCGCCCAAGTTTGCTACATGGGCGACGACGACATCGATGCGTCGGCCCTCCGCTGGGCCGGCATCAGCGTCACCGTGCCCACCGCCATGCCCGCCGCACGGGCAGCCGCACGCTACACCACCCACCTGCCCGCGGGCCGCGGCGCCGTGCGCGAAATTTGTGAACATCTGCTCGCCGCCCGCGGTCTCAAATTTCCTGCATGAGGCTTCAGTCCATCATTTTTCTCGGTCTTTTGCCCCTGGCCTTCAATCCGGGGCACGCGGCCGAGAATACCCCGTCTGAGCCGGCAAAAAATTTCATCCTGCCCACTTTTACCCCCGAAGGTTACTACAAGATGCGCCTGTGCGGCTCCGAGGCGCGCATGCTGACGCTCCATCTCATCGAGCTCGACGACATGAACCTCACGGTCTTCAGCGGCGATGCCTCGAATCGCGTCGATTCGGTCCTGCTCAGCCCAATGGCCCGCGTCTCGCTCGACAATGACACCGCGCGCGGACCGGGCGCAATCCGCCTCATCCGCGATGACCTCGATCTCACCGGTGAGCAATGGACTTACGACCACGCCAAAAAAAGCATTTCCATCGCGAAGGACGTGCGCGTAGTTTTCCACAGTGAACTTTCGGACTTGTTGAAATGAAAAACTCCCGCCTCGGTGTCTTCCTCATTTTCATGGCCAGCCTGGCCCTGCCAACCGCCGTGCGCGCCGCCGAACCGCCCAACACCGTCATCGTCAGCCAGGCGCTCGACATGCACAGCACGGATACCGAGACCCTTTCTGTCTTCACCGGCAATGTCCTGGTCACCGGCAACGATATGCGCATCACCTGCGACCGCCTCGATGTCGTCTCCGCCCGCATGGGCGACAAGACCGACACCGTCGGCCGGCAGGAAAATTTCAAATCGCTCGTCGCCACCGGCCATGTGCACATCGTGCAGGGAGACCGCGAGGCCAGTTGCGGCCGGGCCGAAGTCCTGCCGAGCGAGGACAAGGTAACCCTCACCGAAAATCCCGAAGTCAAGGATCATGGCAACAACACCGTTGCCATCGGGGAGCCGATCATTCTTTTGCGCGGCGAGCGTCGCGTCCTAGGCACAAACGTCCGCATCACGCTCCCACCCATCAAGGATCTCGGCTTTGACAAAAACGCTCCGCCGCCCGCGCCGGAAGGACCAGCCACCACCCCGACAAAATGATTGCCAACGCTCCAGCCGCGGGCGCCCCGTCCGCCACCGGCAACCTGACATCCGAGATCCAGACGGAGGATCTGGTGAAAACTTTTGGCAAACGCACCGTAGTGGACGGCGTGCGCATCCGCGTGCAAGCCGGCGAGATCGTCGGCCTGCTCGGGCCCAACGGGGCGGGCAAAACTACCACTTTTTACATGATCGTCGGCCTGGTTCCCGCCACCCGCGGCCGGGTGCGGATTGACGGCCGCGACGCCACGCGCCTGCGCATGCATCGGCGCGCGCGCCTCGGCGTCGGCTACCTGCCGCAGGAGCCGTCCATTTTCCGCCATCTCACCGTGGAGGAAAACATCCTCGCCATCGTCGAGGCCATCGGCATCCCCCGGCGTGAACGCCCCGGCCGGGTCCAAGGACACCTCGATGACCTTGGGATCGGCCACGTCGCCAAACAAAAGGCCTATACCCTCTCCGGCGGGGAGCGCCGCCGCCTCGAAATCGCCCGCGCCCTCGTCACCCGCCCAAAATTCCTGTTGATGGACGAACCCTTCGCCGGGGTGGATCCGATCTCCGTCGCCGAGGTGCAAAAAATCATCCTGCAACTCAAACAACGCGGAATCGGCGTGCTCATCACCGACCACAACGTCCGCGAGACCCTCCGCATCGTGGATCGCGGCTACATCATCCATCGGGGCAAGGTCCTGACCGAAGGCGCCAGCGACTTCCTCATCAACGATCCCCAGGCCCGCGAAATCTACCTCGGCCAGGACTTTAACATGTAGCAGGGAAAACGCCTGTTTTTGGCGTGTTTTCTGCCAGTTCTGCAGTTATACCATCCCAGCCACATGCAAAAAGCCATCCACGGCATCACGGTCGCGCACTTTTTCGAAACCTACCGGGAAAAGCTCAAAATGGAGCTCGTTACCGGAGAAGCCGGCATGCACCGCGTCATCCGCGAAGGCACCATCAACCGCCCGGCCCTCGCGCTCACCGGTTTCTTCAAATATTTTGCCAACAAGCGCATCCAGGTCCTCGGCGCCGCCGAGATGACCTATTTCAAGACGCTGTCGCCGCAGACCCAGACCGACGTGCTCAATGGCATGATCGACCGCCACATCCCCTGCCTAGTGCTCACGCGCAATTTCCACCCCACGCGCCCCATGCTCACCGTGGCCAAGGCGCGCAAACTGCCGATCTTCCGCTCGCCGATGATCACGATGAATTACGTGAACCTCGCCACGCTCTGCATCGACAACGAGTTTGCCCCCTCTTCCGTCGAACACGCCACCACCCTCGACGTCAGGGGCATCGGCACCCTGCTGCGCGGTGACAGCGGCGTCGGCAAATCCGAGTGCGCCCTCGCCCTCATCGAGCGTGGCCACAGCCTCGTGGCCGACGATCTCACCGTCATCAAACTCCTCGACGAACGCGAGCTCATGGCTTCCAGCCGCCCGCTCAACCGCGGCTACATGGAGTGCCGCGGCATCGGCATCATCAACATCGCCGAGATGTTCGGCGTGAAATCCATCCGCCTCGAAAAACGCATCGACCTCGTCGTTTCCCTGCGCGAATGGACGCCCGAGGTCGTCGAGGAACGCACCGGCCTCGAGGAAAATTATTACGAGGTCCTGGGCCTCAAGGTTCCCCACATCGAAATCTTTGTCCGCCCCGGCCGCGACATCGCCCGCCTCGTCGAAGTCGCCGCGCTCACCCAGGCGCTCAAACGGATGGGCCACGATCCCGCCAAGGATTTCAACGACCGCCTCATTGCCTTCATGGCCCGCGACGTCGAGCAAACCACCGCCAAGGCCAAGCCGGTGCCGACCAAACCCCTTTCCGTCAAAGCCGCCCTCTTCGCCCGCGAGGAAAAAAATTCCGCGGAGCCGGTTTGATTTCGCGAAATAAAATTTTCCGCGGACCGCCCTGCGTTCCCGGCGATAAACTATGACTTCTCCCATCCGTGCCGACGGCCGCCAGGCCGACCAGCTCCGCCCCATCACTTTCGAAACCGGCATCGCCCCGCACGCCACCGGTTCCGTCCTCATCGGCTTCGGCGCCACCCGCGTCATCTGCGCCGCCACCATCGAGCCCGGTGTGCCCACCTGGATGAAACAGCAGGGCGTCAAGGGTGGCTGGCTCACCGCCGAGTATTCGATGCTCCCCTACAGCACGCTCGAGCGAAAATCGCGCGATATTTCCCGGGGCAAAATCGACGGCCGCACCGTCGAGATCCAGCGCCTCATCGGCCGCTCGCTCCGCGCCATCATCGATCTTCAAAAACTCGGCCAAAACACCCTCTGGCTCGATTGCGACGTGCTCCAGGCCGACGGCGGCACCCGCACCGCCGCCATCACCGGCGCCTACCTCGCCGCGCGCCTCGCCGTGCAAAAGTTGATCGATAACAAGAAAATTGCCGAAAACCCGCTCACCGACTCGGTCGCCGCCATCAGCGTCGGCGTTTTTGAAGGCCGCGAACTGCTCGACCTCGCCTACGTCGAGGACCGGGACGCCAGCGTCGATTTCAACGTCGTCATGACCGGCCGCGGCCAGTTCGTCGAGGTGCAGGGCAGCGGCGAGGAAGCCACCTTCTCGAACGAGCAATTGCAAAGCCTGCTCGTCCTCGCGCAAAAAGGCCTGCGCGACCTCTCCGCGCTGCAGACCGCATTCCTGACCAAACACCTGTTCAAGGCCCCAGGGCTGTAAGAAAGTTTTTTGAGCGGAGTATGCTGGGCCAAATCGTTCTCGTTCTCTTAATCATTCTCGTTCTCTCGGTCTGATTGGAGAATGAGAACGATAACGAGTATGAGTACGATAAATCCACCACCCCTCCCTGCCCGCTAGCTTTTCTTCGCATGGTGTGCGCTGAAATCTCCCGCCTCCGCCTCGCGCACAAAACCCTCCGTCACGCTCTTCAGTTCCTCCCAGCGCGCGCGAATGGCCTTTGATTCGGCGGACGAAATCTCATTATTCGACGCCGCGGCCGCAATGACGTGCAACATGTCGGCAAATTCCTGCACGATCTGATTCATGGCCGGCACCAGATGCGGCACGCGCGGGCCGGCCGGCGGATTCTTGATGAAAAATCCCCCGGCACGCTCGCACACCCACTGCGCGATGCGCACATCGCCGGTCGCGCGCAGCAGCTGGTCGAGGCGATCGAGTGGATTGTTCGCACCGCTGCCTTCCTCGGGCGGCTCAGCCCATTTGTAGACCAGCGAGAGCGACAGCCCAAGCTCCGCCGCAATCTGTTTGGCGCTGGTTTTCTTCAACACGTCCTTGATCACCTCGTGTGAGTCCATGCCCGCGCATGCTGCCGCGGCCCCGGGGAAAGGCAACTCCGGGTATGCCGGAAGATGGTCCGGTAGGAGCCTGCTTGCAGGCGACATTCCCCGTGACATCGCCTGCAAGCAGGCTCCTACCACAAAGTACTTCACTTTTTGCGTGCCTACCTGCACCGGTTTCTGACAAAACTCCCATTCGCATCCATGAATATCCACGAGTATCAGGCCAAGGCGCTGTTTGAAAAATTTGGCGTGCCCGTCCCCAAGGGCGCACCGGCCAGGACCCCGGAGGATTTCATCACCGCGCTCACCCAATTGCCCGAGGGCCCGACCATGGTGAAATCACAGATTCACGCCGGCGGCCGCGGCAAGGGCACGTTCACCGATGGCTTCAAGGGCGGCGTGAAATTTTGCCAGACCAAGGCCGAAGCGCGCGACATCGCCGCCAAAATGCTGGGCAACACCCTCATCACCGTGCAGACCGGCCCCGCCGGCCGGAAAGTGCAGACGGTGTACTTCACCGTCGCAAGCGACATCAAAAAGGAATACTACCTCGCCATCCTGCTCGATCGCGCCAGCTCGCGCCCCGTCATCATCGCCTCGACCGAGGGCGGCGTTGAAATCGAAAAAGTCGCGCACGACACGCCAGAAAAGATTTTCAAGGTCTTCGTTGATCCCGCCTACGGCCTGGCCGATTTCCAGGTGCGCGAACTGGTCTTCAAGCTCGGCCTCAATCCCGCCGAGGGGAAAAACGCCGGCCGGCTCATCCGCGCGCTCTACGCGATGTATTGGGAAACCGACGCCGCCATGATCGAGGTCAACCCGCTCATCACCACGCCCAAGGACGAGGTGCTCGCGCTCGATGCGAAGGTTTCCTTCGACGACAACGCTCTCTTCCGCCACCCCGAGATCGTCGCGCTCCGCGACCTCGCCGAGGAGGATCCGAAGGAAATCGAAGCCTCGAAACATTCGCTCAGCTACATTGCGCTCGATGGCAACATCGCCTGCCTCGTCAACGGCGCCGGCCTCGCCATGAGCACGATGGACATCATCAAGCATTTCGGCGGCAACCCGGCGAACTTCCTCGACGTCGGCGGCGGCGCCTCCAAGGACCAGGTCGTGGCTGCCTTCAAGATCATCCTCGGCGACAAAAACGTGAAAGGTATCCTCGTGAACATCTTCGGCGGCATCATGGACTGCAATGTGATCGCCACCGGCATCGTCGAAGCCGTGAAGGAAGTCGGGCTCAAGCTCCCGCTCGTCGTCCGCCTCGAAGGCAACAATTCCGCCGCCGGCAAAGCCACCCTCGCCGCCAGCGGCCTCGCGCTCGTCAACGGCGACACGATGGCCGACGCCGCCCAGAAAATCGTAAAACTCGTTGCCTAATCTATCCTGATTTTTCCCGCGGATTACGCAGATACTCGCGGATTATTTAAAACCAAAATTTATCCGCGCTTATCCGCGATATCCGCGGAAAAAGAAACTCCTCCCATGTCCATCCTCATCACTCCTGAAACGAAAATCCTGATCCAGGGCATCACCGGCGATTTTGGCGGACGCCACGCCAAGCTCTCGCTCGATTACGGGACGAAGGTCGTCGCCGGCGTCACTCCCGGCAAGGGCGGCCAGGTTTTCGAACATGGCATCCACAAAGTTCCGATTTTCAATTCCGTGGCGGATGCCGCGCGCGCGACCGGTGCCACTGTTTCGGCCATTTTCGTTCCGCCGCCTTTCGCGGGCGATGCCATCCTCGAGTGTGTTGACGCCGGCCTTGATCTCGCCGTCGCGATCACCGAGGGCATTCCCGTACGTGATATGATCCGCGTGAAGCACGCCATGCAGGGAGCCAAGACGCGGCTCGTCGGCCCCAACTGCCCCGGCCTCGTCACTCCCGGCACCGGCGAAAAATCCTACGGCGGCTGCCGCATTGGCATCGCCCCCGGCTACATTCACAAAAAAGGCCACGTCGGCGTGGTCTCGCGTTCCGGCACGCTCACCTACGAGGCGGTTTACCAGGTTACCATGCGCGGACTCGGCCAAAGCACCTGCGTCGGCATCGGCGGCGACCCGGTCAATGGCACATCGCACCTCGATGTCATCAAATTGTTCAACGACGATCCCGAAACCTACGGCATCATCATGATCGGTGAAATCGGCGGCACCGCCGAGGGTGAGGCCGCGCGCTGGATCAAGGCCAACTGCAAAAAGCCCGTGGCCGGCTTCATCGCCGGGGCCACCGCGCCCGCCGGCCGCCGCATGGGCCACGCCGGCGCGATCGTCGGCGGCACCGAGGACACCGCCGCGGCCAAGATCGCCGTCTTCAAGGAATTCGGCATCGAAGTTGCCATCACCCCCTCCGACATGGCCGACGCCCTCATCCGCGCCGCCAAGGCCAAGGGCGTGAAGTTGGATTAAGGTATTTTTATGTCCGAGCATAAAGCGACCATCCGTTGGAAGCGCACGAGTCCCGATTTTCTCAAAGGCAAGTATTCACGCGAACACACCTGGTCGTTTGACGGTGGCCTGACGGTACCAGCTTCGCCCGCGCCCTCGAGCGTGCCGGTCCCCTACTCGAATCCGGCCAACATTGATCCCGAGGAGGCCTTCGTCGCCGCCGTCTCGAGCTGCCACATGCTCACGTTTTTGTATCTGGCCTACAAACAAGGCATCCAAGTGGACAGCTACGACGACGAGGCCGTCGGCGTGATGACCAAAAACGAAAAAGGCATTCCGTGGGTCAGCTCGATCACGCTTTACCCGAAGATTATTTATAGCGGCGGGAAATTGCCCGCGCCAGCGGACGAGGAACAACTGCATCACGCGGCGCACGAGCAGTGTTTTATCGCCAACTCAATCAAGACAGTAGTGACAGTAGGAACACCTCATTGATCGTGGGTGGAGCGCGTTGACCTCAACGCGCTCAGAGCGTCTTGTGGTCAAGCCGCTCCACCTCGAGCCGCACGAAGCAAGGTAGGGCGCGACCGCCGGGCGCGCCGGGAAAACGTTCAGACTTTTGAACAGAAGATAACCAAGGAAACGAAAAGTTTCATGGCTGTTCAGCCCATCTCTCCGTTACCTTCGTTTCCTTCTGTAAAAGCAAGGACGGATTCCTACCCCGCAAAGGCCGGGCCGTGGCCGCGGCCCCAGCGGGTTTTTCGGCCCGCGCGCAAACTGCGCCAGAGAAATTCGTGCGCCTGTGCCACGGCGGACTCGAGCTTTTCGCCCTTCGCCAGGTTGGTCGCGATCGCCGCCGACAGCACGCAGCCCGTGCCATGCGTGTTGTGCGTTTTAACCCGCGGACTTTCAAACCACCGCACGTGGCCCGCCGCTGTCACCAGGCAATCGCGGCACACGCTGCCCGGCGCATGTCCACCTTTCACCAGCACCGCGCAGCCGCACTCCTTCGCGAGCTGCCGCGCGGCGGCCTCGGCGTCTTCATGCGTTTGCACTTTCATGCCAGTGATCGCCGCCACTTCTGGCCAGTTCGGCGTCACGAGCGTCGCGCGCGGCAATAATTCCTTCTTCAGCGCGCGCAGTCCCGTCGCTGGCAGAAACTTCACACCGCTCGTCGAGCCGATCACCGGATCGATCACCAGCGGCAAACGCGGATGGCGCGCCAGCTCCCGCCCAATGGCCCGCACCGCCACCGCGCCGGGCAGCAACCCGGTCTTCACCGCTGTCACGGAAAAATCGCCCAGCACCGCCTTGATCTGCGCCGCGATGAGTGTCGGCGATACCGCCCGCCACGCGGTCACCCCGCGCAGGTTTTGCGCCGTCACGGCGGTGATCGCCGTCAGCGCGTAGCCACCGAGCGCATGGATCGTCCGCGCGTCGGCCTGGATGCCCGCGCCCGCGCCGCTGTCCGAGCCGGCGATCGTCAGAACGATGGAGATCTTATTTTTTTTAGCCACGGGTTGTAGGATATCGCCTGCAGTTCGGTCTTTGGATTACTTTAGCTCAATCTGTGCCCATCCGTGCCATCTCGGTGGTTAAAAAAATTTGAACCACGCATGGCAACCGCCCTGCAGGCTCACCACCTGGCGAAAGCCATGGCGCTCGCGCAAGATTCTTGCGCCATGCAGGCTGCGCACACCGGCGGCACAGTAGACGACCGTCGGCTTTGCCGGATCGAGCGCCGCCAGGGCACCCACCGCGTTTCTTTCCAACTCGCCGACCGGCACATGCACCGATGGCTCAATGGAGCCCCGCGCGCGCTCCCATGATTCGCGCACATCGATGAGTTGCGGCGCCTGGCCCTGGCCCAGCGCGGCCCGCAGCACCGCCACGTCGATTTCTTCCGCACCCACTGCCGGCGTCGCGCACGTTTCACCATAACCTTCCGGTGGCAGTTCGTGGATCTGGCGGCTGCGGGGATCGACGGCCAGCGACACACATTGCGTCGTCATCGTAAGCGCGTCCCACAACAGCAGCCGGCCGCTGAGCGGCTCGCCGATGCCCGTGAGCAATTTGATGGCCTCGCACGCCTGCGCCGTGCCGATGAGCCCGGGCAGGACACCGAGCACTCCCGCCTCGGCACAGTTGGGCACCGAGCCCGGCTCCGGAGGCTCGGGAAACAAACAGCGATAGGTCGGACCGCCGCGCCAGTTGAAGACGCTGAGCTGTCCGTCGAAGCCCTGGATCGCGCCATAAACAAACGGCCGGTCCGCGAGCACGCACGCATCGTTCACGAGGTAGCGCGTGGCAAAATTATCCGAGCCATCGAGCACCACGTCGCAAGCGCGCACCAACTCAAGCGCATTCGCCCGGGTGAAACGCTCCGCGTGCGGCTCGATTTTGATCAATGGATTCAGCGCGTGCAGCCGTCGCGCCGCGGCCTCGGCCTTCAATTCACCCGCATCGTCGCCCGTGTAGAGCACCTGGCGCTGAAGATTGGAAATGTCCACGCGGTCGTCATCGACGATCACGATGCGCCCCACCCCCGCCGCCGCGAGGTAGAGCAAAGCCGGACAGCCCAGCCCGCCCGCGCCGATCACGAGGACCGAACCGCGTTTTAACTTCTCCTGCCCCGCCGGGCCGAAGCCGGCGAGCGAGAGATGCCGCTGGTAGCGGGCGATTTCGTCGGGAGAGAAAGGCATGATATTAACCGCGAATGAACGCTAATCTGCCTGCTGTAGCTCGTAGTTGGTAATTGGCAGTTGGGCGTTGAATTTCCGATGTCCGGAGTTGGGCGTTGGATGTTCAATGTTGAAGGTTGAATGTTCGACGTGGTCGAACGTCGCATCCCAGTCTTTCCACACCGGCTCGTAACCCTGGCCCCGCAGGAACGCCGCCACCTCGGCCGGACTGCGGCTGTCATCGATTTCAAATTGCTCAAGTGAATCAGGCGCACTGGCGTAGCCGCCCGGATTCGTCCGCGAACCGGCGCTCATCGAGGTGAAGCCGAGACGAAAGGCGTGGTTGCGGAACGCCTCGTTTTCACGCGTCGAAAGCGACAGCTCCACTTCCGGGCTCAGCAACCGAAATGCGCAGGCCGTCTGCACCAGGTCGCGCTCATTGAAGGGCGTCACGGCAATGTCCTTGCCCTCGTGCGGCCGCAACCGCGGGAAAGAAATACTGTAGCGCGTACGCCAGTAGCGCCGCTCGAGGTAACGCAGGTGCAGGCCGGTGAACCAGGCGTCGGCCCGCCAGTCGCTCAGGCCGTAGAGCGCGCCGAGCCCGATTTTCTTCACACCGGCGCGACCCAGCCGGTCGGGCGTTTCAAGACGATAGGCGATGTCGGCCTTCGGACCGCTGAGATGGTGGACGCGATAAACGTCGGCGTCATAAGTTTCCTGATAAACCAGCACCGCGCTCAATCCGTCTGACGCGAGCGCCGCATAGTCCGCCTCGTCGAGCGGCTGCACTTCGATCGACAGGCTAGAGAAATGCGGACGCAGCACCCGCAGCGCATTTTTCAAATAGGCCGTGCCGTAACGCGTCGATTCACCCGTGACGAGCAGCACGTGGTCGAAGCCCATTTGCTTGAGCACCGCCGCCTCAGCCAAAATCTCGGCATCATCAAGCGCTTTGCGCGGGATCCGGTTCTGCGCACTGAAGCCGCAGTAAGTGCAGACGTTCGCGCACACGTTGGTGAGGTACATCGGCGCGTAGAGCTGCATCGTGCGGCCGAATCGCTCGACTGTAAGCTGATGACTGAGCTGCGCCATCTCCTCGATAAACGGCGCTGCCGCCGGTGAAAGCAGCGCGGCCAGATCATCGGTATCCAAACCGGCGCGCACGCGACCAAGTGCGCGGCGAACGTCGACAGCGGTCTTCCGCTGGATCGTCGTCGCGACGCCAGCGAAGTCGTGCTGCTGCCATTGATCGATAAAGCTCATGGAAAACGGTTTTACACCAAGATCGCAAAGAACGCAGAGAGACTCTTGCTTATTTCTTCGCGCCCTTTGCGGCCTTCGTGTGAAAAGAATTTTCTTTGGCGTTTGGGATTTTTCACGGCAACGCCTCCGAGAGGAATGCTGTCAGCGGTGAGGTCGCACTGGCCCCGACCGGACCGCGCTCGGCGCCATTGCTCGCCAGCCCTGCTTCACGGGCGAGCCGCCCTGCCTCGACGCCACAACGAAACGCCGCGGCCATCGCGACCGGATCGGCCGCGGCGGCAATGGCCGTGTTCACGAGCACGGCATCGGCGCCCATCTCCAGCGCGGCGGCGGCGTGCGAAGGCGCGCCGAGGCCGGCATCGACCACCACGGGCACGCGGCTCTGGGCGATGATGATTTCCAAAAATGCGCGCGACTCGAGTCCGCGATTACTGCCAATGGGCGCGCCCAGCGGCATCACCGCCGCTGCGCCGGCTTCCTCGAGTTGTTTGCAAAGCACCGGATCGGCGTGCACGTAGGGCAGCACGATAAAACCGCGCTTCACGAGCTCGCGGGTCGCGAGGAGCGTCTCGACCGGGTCGGGCATGAGATATTTCGGGTCGGGATGAATCTCGAGTTTCAGCCAGTTCGTCTCGAGCGCCTCGCGCGCGAGTTCGGCTGCGAGCACCGCCTCCTTCGCATCGCGCACGCCCGAGGTGTTGGGCAAAAGGCGGTAGCGCTCGGTCTCGAGATGGCCAATGATGTCGTCGGAGGTGCCATCGGTGCGCACCCGGCGCAGAGCGACCGTGACCAGCTGCGTGCCGGAGGCGGCGAGGCTGGCACGCATGACTTCGCCGGAGCTGAACTTGCCGGTGCCGACGAACAAGCGGGACGAAAATTCCACGCCAGCAATTATTAGAGATTGAGTTTTCATGGGTTAAAAATCCCAAACGCCAAAGGGCCAAACTCCAAAAGTCAGCTGCCCTGATGGGCATTGGAATTTCTTTGGGGTTTGGTCTTTTGGAAGTTGGAGTTTTTCGGAAACGTTCATTTTTAATTCAAAGAGACTCGCGTTTGCGGAACATCCCATGCCGCTGCCAAGGCCCGGTAATTTTCTTCGATTTTATCCTGACGGAAGAGTGCGCTTGACACCGCCACCCCCGCCGCGCCCACGGCCCGAAGCGAGGGCAAATCAGTCGATTCAACGCCGCCGATCACCCACGCGGGCAAGCCGTCGAGCCGCACAATGCAGGCAATCACGCCGTCGAGGCCGAGCACGGGCGAAAGTTTTTGCTTGGTCGTGGTGAAACGCAACGGCCCCACCCCGACATAATCGAGACAGCCTGCGGCCCGCGCGTGATCGGCCTCGTCGATATTGTTCACCGTACCGCCAACGAGGCACAATGGACCGAGACGGCGACGCGCTTCGCGACAATCGGGATCGAGTTTCCCGAGGTGCACGCCATCGGCGCCGGCCGCAAGGGCGATATCCACGTTGTCGTTGACAATGCAAAGTGCGCCATGGGCATGACAGATGGCGACCACTTCGCGCGCGGCCGCGAGCCACGCATCGGGCGCGACATTTTTCATCCGCAACTGAATCCAGCGCGCGCCTGCGGCGCAAAGACGCGCCGCCTGAGCGGCATGCGTGAGTGGCAGGCCGTCTTGCGTGATGCACATCACGGGGAAATGAGTGGGATCAAGCGGCATGATTTGGTTGAAGGTAGGGCTCGCTCTCCGAGCGAGCCGAGGCGCGTTGGGGACAACGCGCCCCACCCGCGCAAGCGCTAGTCAATTCGACAAATGCAGCGACAGGATCGTCGGCCTGCCAGACGGCACCGAGCACGGCGACGCCGTCGAAACCAAAGGCGCGAACCTGCGGCAAACGCCCGGCAGTGACACCGCCCAGCGCGAGCACGGTGGTTCGGCGTTCATCCGGTGTCCGCGAATTCAGTAGAGAAGAAAGTTCCGCAGGTGGAACGCGGCGTCCCGACGCGTTTAAATCTTTATTTTTAAATGAGCGCGTCGAGACGCCGCGCTCCACCTGAACAGTAAGCTCGGTCGTATAACCCGGCTTCGAGATCGACGGAAAAATCGGCCCAAAAAATACCGAGTCGTAATGTCCAAACGCAGCGCGCAGCGTGGCGAGATCGTGGCAGGAACGACTGGTGATCGGCAGGTAGGGCGCGTTATCCGTAACGCGCCGTTTCCCCTGCATGTCCAACGGCTGAAGCGGCGGGTTAGGGATAACCCGCCCCACCTTCTCATCACGCCAGTGACGTCCACCGAGATTAAATTTTTCGACGAGTTCGTGATGCGAATGCAGCACGAGGCGAGGCCGCCAATCCGCGGGCAATGCGCGCAGCCATGTTTCGAGCTGCGCCGCCGACCAGTGCGGTTTGCGCACGTGGTAGCGCTCGAGCCCGGCCGCAAACAGCGCACCGAGCACCGCGATTTCACGCGGCTCGTCGTGCTCGGGAGAGATAAACACCAATTTCATTTCAAAACCAGAATTGAACCACAAAGGCACAAAGAGCTCAAAGTTCGGAAAAGTGACTTCATGACGTGGGAATTTTCATCCAATTTCGTGATGCTTCGTGACCTTTGTGCCTTTGTGGTTCAGACTCATCCTCCCTGCGTTGCTTGGATGACGAGCACGTGGTCAGCATCGGCGAGAGACCGTGACGGCCATTCGGCGCGCGGCACCACCGCGCCGTTAAGGGCAACGGCCACGCCTTTGCGCCCGGCGTGGCCGAGTTCATTCAGCAGCGCCAGCAGCGTGGTCGGCGCAGCCAGCGGACGCGGCTGGTCGTTGACGTAAATGAAGGAGGCTGCAGTCGCGGTGCTCATTTTTTATCGGCGTCCACGTAGATTTCTCCGCCGGCCTGGCGGAATTCGGCGGCCTTGGCCTGCAAGCCGGATTCAATGGCCGTTTCGCCACCGAAGCCGTGCTCCTCGGCGTAGCGGCGCACGTCATCGGTGATTTTCATCGAGCAGAATTGCGGGCCGCACATGGAGCAGAAGTGCGCGCTCTTGGCACTCTCCTGCGGGAGCGTGGCGTCGTGATACTCGCGGGCGCGCTCGGGATCGAGCGAGAGGTTGAACTGGTCCTCCCAGCGGAATTCAAAGCGCGCCTTGGAGAGCGCATTGTCGCGGTATTGCGCGGCGGGGTGGCCCTTCGCGAGATCGGCGGCATGCGCGGCGATCTTGTAGGCAATGACACCGGCGCGCACATCGTCCTTGTCGGGCAGGCCGAGGTGTTCCTTTGGCGTCACGTAGCAAAGCATCGCGGTGCCGTGCCAGCCGATCATCGTCGCGCCGATGGCGCTGGTGATGTGGTCGTAGCCGGGCGCGATGTCGGTCGTGAGCGGCCCGAGCGTGTAGAACGGCGCCTCGTGGCACCACGCGAGCTGCTTCTCCATGTTTTCCGGGATGAGGTGCATCGGCACGTGGCCGGGGCCCTCGCACATCACCTGCACGTCATGCTGCCAGGCGCGCTGCGTGAGCTCGCCCTGCGTTTTCAATTCGCCGAATTGCGCGTCATCGTTGGCATCGGCGATCGAGCCGGGACGCAGGCCGTCGCCAATGGAGAACGACACATCGTAGGCGGCCATGATCTCGCAGATGTCGTCCCAGTGCGTGTAGAGGAAATTTTCCTTGTGATGCGAGAGGCACCACTTGGCCATGATCGAGCCGCCGCGGCTGACGATGCCCGTCATGCGGCGCGCGGTGAGCGGGATGTAACGCAGGAGCACGCCAGCATGGATCGTGAAATAATCTACGCCCTGCTCGGCCTGCTCGATGAGCGTATCGCGGAAAATTTCCCACGTGAGCGCCTCGGGGCGGCCGCCGGCTTTTTCAAGCGCCTGGTAAATCGGCACGGTGCCGACGGGCACGGGACAATTGCGCAAAATCCACTCGCGCGTCTGGTGGATGTTCTTGCCGGTGGAAAGATCCATCAGCGTGTCGCCGCCCCACTTCACCGACCAGCGCATCTTCTCAACTTCCTCGTCGATCGAGGAAGCGACGGCGGAGTTGCCGATGTTGGTGTTGATCTTCACCAGGAAATTCCGGCCGATGATCATCGGCTCAAGCTCGGGGTGGTTGATGTTAGCCGTGATGATGGCGCGTCCGCGGGCGACCTCGGAACGCACAAACTCCGGCGTGATCTCGCGCGGGATCGCGGCGCCGAACGCCTGCCCTTGGTGCTGGCGCCAGAGCGAATTGCGCGGCCCCTCGGCGGTCATCTCGAGCAGGTCGCGAGCGCGCTGGAGCTTGGCGTTTTCGCGAATGGCGACGTATTCCATTTCCGGCGTGATGATGCCTTGGCGCGCGTAGTGAAGCTGCGTGACGCGGCGGCCGGGTTTGGCCCGGAGAATGGGATGGCCGGTGCGGTCGAAAAACTTGATGGGATTGCGGCGGCCCTCGGCCTCGGCCTGCAGGCGGTGTTTTTCCGAAAGGTAGCCGTCGTCGATTGGCTGGATGACGCGGCCGGGCGTTTCCTCGACATCGCCGCGCTCGCGGATCCACGCCGCGCGAATCGGTGGCAGCCCGAGCGTGGCATCGCCAGAAAAATCGGCATCACCCCACGGACCGGCGGTGTCATAGACGCGCACGGACTCGTTGGGGACCTCGGTGCCATTGGGCAGGCGCGTGGGCGAGAGGACGATCTCGCGCATGGGCACACGCAAGTCGGGCCGGGAACCGGCGATATAAACGCGGCGCGAGCCGGGGAAAAGGCGATGACCGGAGGAGACAGTGACTTCGTTGGGCGATGACATAGAGAATGGAGCGTTTGGGATTTGCGCCCAACCCCACCGACGGGTCGCAAGCTCCACCGCTCATCGCGGCCGGATCCTGTTTTCCCTACGGCGTGGTCAGACGCATCAGGTTCGAAGGATTTGGCCACTGATCGTGCGACCGTCTCAGCCCAGCGCTCCGGGCTCTCCTAAACGAGGTTGCGATACCTAGGAACCCACCCGGCGAGTTTTTCAACCTCAAAGTAGGCTTGGGGGATCGGTTTATCTAGCGCCAAGACGCAAAGACGCGAAGGTCAATGACCCGCTTCTCTTTGCGGCTTGGCGACTTTGCGTTAAACCAGCACTCGGCACGGCAGGAGCGCGGCGTCCTGCATGCCGTGGATGATTTTTTTGTCGGGCGGACAAAACGTGGCGAGCGCGCCGCTGAGTTTCGCCTTTCCGTCGATGACAAAATAATACGGGCAGAGGCGGAGGCGGCCCGCCTTGGCCGATGCCTTGGCAGGCAGGCCATCGGCGGCGCGATCGTAAACCCGGTGCTCGATGCGCCGCGGTTTCTTATATTCCTGCAGCACGTGCAGGTTCGCCGGTGCGAGTTCGATGGCGCGCTCCACCCCGGCCTGCCACTCCTCGCGCGAGCAATCGCTGCCAAGGATCACGCTGCGCGCGCCCCACGCGGTTTCGTGGAAGCCGCTGATCTTGATGATGAGATCGCGCTCCTTCTGCGACGCGGCGCCGAGGTCGCGCCAGTCGTTGAGCGCGCGGCCGCCGACCCGCGGGCCGTCGAGCACCGCGCCGGGCGGCAGCGGCGCGGGATCGATCACCCACGAGGCCGGAATGATCGCGCGGAGGAGCTTGAGCGCGCGGCCGCTGAGATTCTCCGCCCAAAAATCCTGGAGCAGGTGGTGATGGAAGAGCGCGAGCGAAAGTTTCTCCTCCTGGAACGGCCGCATGGGCGGCGCGATGGCGACATCGCCATTCTGCCAGGCCTCGAAGAAAAATTTCGCCGTGCGGATGTTCGCGAGGTCGAACAGCTCGAAGAAACGGTAGATGATGTCGATTTTTTCCGGGTTGCCATCCGCATCGAAAAAGAGCGCGCCCCCGAGGGGAAAAATCTTTTCGGGATGCAGGCAGAATACGCGCTTGCCCTGAAGTTGCAGCTGATGCGCGAGCCACTGCATTTCCGGGCGATAAGTCGCGGCTTCATCGCTGACGACGAGCGCAATGAGCGGATTGCGTTCGCTCGGGCGCAGCGCGGCGAGCGAAGCGTAGAAATTCGCGATCATCACGTCGCCGGTGCCGAGGATAGTGGAATCGCGGGGTGAGGGCACCCCGCCGCCCACATCAATCGGCATGGTTTTTGTAGGCGGGGTGCCCTCACCCCGCACGCCGTCATATAACCGGTTGAGAAAAGCCGTGAGGCCAATGCCACCGGGCACGGAGTCGAGTTCGGTCAGCGCGAAGCCGTCGTCGGTCAGCAGCAGGTCGGGTCGCATCACGAGCGGAAACACGCCGCGGTTTTTTGCGTCGCGGGCATGGGCGATAAGCTCGGCGGGTTTGCCGCGATCGAGGTAGTCGGCCACCCACGGCGCGAGCAGCGGCTTGTTGCGCAGGAGATTCTTGCCCGCGACCGAACGGAAATAAAGCGTCTCGAGCGTCTGGTAATATTCAAGGCAGGCCTCACCGATGGCCTCGAGCTGAGTCACCTGCTCGGCCGTGAGCGGCCACGCGTCGGGCGAAAGCTGCCAGGTCTTCGCCTCGAACATCGGCGCGCCTGCCAGGGCGGTTTGGATGCTATCGTAGCTCAGAGACATGGGGAAAATGACGAATGACGAATGGCGAATGGCGAATGGCGAATGACCCGCGACCAATGTCCAATGACCAATGAGCGATGTCCAATTAACCTTTTGTCTAGCGCGTTTTTCATCGGATTTGGCCGTTCTTCATTCGTCATTCTCCATTCGTCATTGGTCATTGGTCATTGCGGCGCATCGCGCCGCTACTCGTCCATCTGGATATCCTTGTTGCGGTGGCGGGGCTGGCCGGCGCGGAGCCACGCGTAAACGAAGCGGTCGAGGTCGCCATCGAGGACGCCCTGCGTATCGCTCGTGCTCAGGCCGGTGCGCAAATCCTTCACCATCTGGTAGGGTTGCAGCACGTAGCTGCGGATCTGGCTGCCCCAGCCGATCTCGCCTTTATCCCCGTAGAATTTCTCCATCTCGCTGCGCTGCTCGTCGAGCTTGCGCTCGTAGAGGCGGGCCTTGAGCACGTTCATGGCGCTGGCGCGGTTCTTGATTTGCGAGCGCTCGTTTTGGCAGACGACCACGATGCCGGTCGGAATGTGGGTGACCCGCACGGCGGAGTCGGTGGTATTCACACCCTGGCCGCCCTTGCCGGATGAGCGGTAAACGTCCACCCGGATTTCTGCCTCAGGAATTTCAATTTCGATGTCGTCATCGACCTCGGCGATGACATCGACGGCGCAAAACGAGGTGTGGCGGCGCTTGTTCGAGTCGAAGGGGCTGATGCGCACGAGGCGGTGCACGCCGCGCTCGGCCTTGGCATAGCCGTAGGCGTTTTCGCCCTTGAGCACCAAGGTGGCCTTGGTGATGCCGGCCTGGTCGCCGGCCTGCACATCCTGCACCTCGATCTCAAAATTGCGGCGCTCCGCCCAGCGCGAATACATGCGGAAGAGCATGTCGGCCCAGTCGTTGGACTCGGTGCCGCCCGCGCCGGCCTGGATGCTGAGGATGGCGTTGTTGTGGTCGAAGCGGCCGCTCAGGAACGAGGAGATCTCGAGCTGGTCGAGCTCGGCGACGAGGGCCGCCACCGTGGCGTTGAGTTCCTTCGCGTAAGATTCGCGTTCGGCGTCCGAGGCGGCCTCGATCAACTCGACCATGACCTCGGCATCGGCGAGTTTTTTTTGAAACGCGGCGAGCGGGTGGATGGCGCGTTTCAGGCCGTTGAGCTTGGCGATGTGCTTCTGCGCGCGCTCGTTGTTGTCCCAAAAACCCGGTGCAGCCATGCCGGCTTCCATGGCCTCGATTTCACGCTGCTTTTGTTCAGCGTCAAAGAAACCTCCATAGATGGCCGGCGCGCTTCTTGATGTTTTCGATGTGGGAAAATGTCTCGGGAGAAATCATAGGGAAGGCTGAAGACTGAAAACTAAAGGCTGAAGAAATCAATGTTCTATAATAATTTCGTGTTCTCGGCTTTCAGACCTTCAGTTTTTGGCCCGCCCGACGGGCCTTCCAGTCCCAATACCAGGCGATCCAGATGCAGATCTCATAAAGCAGGTAGAGCGGCACGGCCATGCAGATTTGCGTGATGACCTCGGGGGTGGTCAGCACCGCGCCGAGGATGAGGCACAGGACGATGACGTGGCGGCGGTAGTGCGCGAGCTGCCGGTGGGTGACCACGCCAAGCTTGACCAGCAGCAACACGAGGATCGGAAACTGGAAGCCCAGCCCCATGCCGAAAAGAAACTTGCAGACAAAGCTGATATACTCATCGGCCCGCCAGAAAGTGGCGTCGAAGCCGAGCAGCTCGGAATACTTGGTCGAGGCGCGCAGCGCGACGGGCAGGAGGACAAAATACGTCGAGAGCACGCCGAGGAGAAAAAGAAACGTGCCCCACCCCATCCACATATAAAGCATGCGCCGCTCGTTCAGCTTGAGCGCGGGCAGGAGGAACTGGCCGACAAAAAAGATCCAAAACGGCGCGGACAGCACCAAGGCGCCATACAGCGCGACGTGGAAAGCCACCATGAAGGCCTCCGCCGGGCTGAGATTGTGCAACTGCACGCCCAGGCTGCCTTCGTCTTTGACGCCGGGCAGGGCCTTCAGCGTAACGACCTGCTCTTCGCCGATCTTGGCGGTATTGACCTGAAAAACGACGTGCGGCGCCGCGCCCGGCGGCAGGGCATCGAACTGGTCGCGTGAAACCACGTAAGGGCCGAGCTTCGTCGCCCCGAGCTGCAACGTCACCGTCGGCTGCGGCCGGTCGAAAATATTCATGCGCCGCAGCGGATACTCGAGGATGCCGACCAGCGTGCTGTCGAGCAGCAGGCAGACGACGAGCGCCAGGCCGATGAAGATGGCCGAGCGGATGAGCACCTTGCGCAAATCGTCGAGGTGATCCCAGAAAGATTTTTTGCCACCCAAGTCCTCCTCGGGTTCGAGTTCGATGATGTCGTCGCTCATGGCACAATTTGGCACCGAGAATTACAGCGCCGCCAACGACGATGGAATTTCACTGAAAAAAGCCAAGGCTTGTCTGGGCGTCTCTGCAAAGCCGCTGTCATTTTGTACGCAGCGTGCCGGCGGCCTTCTCGGCCAGGAAACTGGCGTAGGTTTTTTCAATGCCCTCGCGAAGGCCAATGTGCGCCCGCCAGCCAAGCGTGGCGAGCTTCGAGCCGTCCATGAGCTTGCGCAGTGTGCCATCGGGCTTGGAGGCATCCCAAACGATTTTGCCCTTGAATCCCGTCACCGCGGCGACGGTCTCAGTGAGTTCCCTGATGGTCACATCGGAGCCCGTGCCGACGTTGATCCAGTCGGGCGGATTCTCGACCCCAAAAAGAAACGCACAGGCGTCGGCGAGATCGTCCACATGCAAAAACTCGCGGCGGGCGGCGCCGGTTCCCCAGGCCGCAACTTCGGCGCGCCCGGCTTCCTTTGCCTCATGGAATTTGCGGATGAGCGCGGGCAGCACATGGGAATTCTGCAGGTGATAGTTGTCGCCCGGGCCGTAGAGATTGGTCGGCATCGCGGAATGGAAAAGCACGCCGTATTGCTTGCGATAATACTGGCAAAGCTTGAGGCCGGCGATCTTCGCGATGGCATAGGCTTCGTTAGTGGGCTCGAGGGCGCTGGAGAGCAGGCAGTCCTCGGGCATCGGCTGCGGCGCGGCCTTCGGGTAGATGCATGAGCTGCCGAGAAAGAGCAGGTGCTTCACGCCGGCCCGCCAGGCACTGTGGATGTTGTTGGTGGCGACGATGAGGTTGGAATAGATGAACTCCGCCGGGTAGGTGTTATTGGCGTGGATACCGCCGACTTTGGCGGCGGCGATGATGGCGGCGTCGGGCTTTTCAGCCGCATAGAACGCCTCGACCGCGGCCTGCGAGGTGAGGTCGAGCTCCGAGCGCGTGCGCAAGACGAGCGAAATGCCCGGCTCGCGTTGAAAACGCCGCACGAGCGCACTGCCGACCATGCCGTTGTGACCTGCGATAAAGAGCTTCATGAAAAATTGAGAAAAGGGGAAAGCGGGAAAGCGAAAAACGCAATCAACCGGTGTTTTTCAATTTTCCACGTCTCCCAATTTTCCGTCATGGTTTCGGCAGCTTCGCAATCTGCGCTTCGCGTTTCGCCAGATCGAGGTCGGCCTCGACCATGATTTTCACGAGCTCCTTGAAGAGCACCTTCGGTTTCCAGCCGAGTTGCTTCGCCGCCTTGGCCGGGTTCCCGATGAGCAGGTCGACCTCGGCGGGACGCTCGTAGCGCGCGTCGTACTTGACGTATTTCTCCCAGTCGAGGCCGAGCAGGCCGAACGCCTCTTGGCAGAATTCCTTCACGCTGTGCGTCTCGTTGGTCGCGACCACATAATCGTCGGCTTTGTCCTGCTGGAGCATGAGCCACATCATCTCGACATATTCCTTGGCGTAGCCCCAGTCGCGCTGCGCATCCACGTTGCCGAGGTAGAGCGAGTCTTGCAGGCCCAGCTTGATCCGCGTGGCGGCGCGGGTGATTTTGCGGGTGACGAACGTCTCGCCGCGGCGGGGCGACTCGTGGTTGAAGAGAATGCCGTTGCTCGCATGGAGATTGTAACTCTCGCGGTAATTTACCGTGAGCCAGTAGGCATAGGCTTTCGCGCAACCATACGGCGAGCGCGGCCAAAAGGGTGTCGCCTCCGTCTGCGGCACTTGCTGGACCTTGCCGAACATTTCGGAAGACGAGGCCTGGTAGTAGCGGACTTTTTTCACCAGCCCGGCCTCGCGGATCGCCTCGAGGATGCGCAGCGCGCCGAGGCCGTCCACGTCGCCGGTATATTCCGGAATTTCGTACGACACGCGCACGTGCGACTGCGCGCCGAGGTTGTAGATTTCGTCGGGCTGCAGCTCGTAGAGCAATTTCACCATCTGCACGGAATCGGCGAGGTCGCCGTAGTGCAGGAAAAGGCGCACGCCATTGACGTGCGGGTCGCTATAGAGGTGGTCGATGCGGCTGGTGTTGAACGTCGAGGCGCGGCGGATGACGCCATGCACCTCGTAGCCTTTTTCGAGCAAAAGCTCGGCAAGATATGAACCGTCCTGGCCAGTGATGCCGGTAACAAGGGCTTTCTTCATGAAGATATTAAATCAACGTGGATGCTGGGCGGGCGGCGTGCAAGCCTTGGCGCTTGTGCCGCAACGCAATCGGAGGATAATTTGATCCCATGCATGTCACGCTCTTGACCGCACAATCGCTCGACGGTTTCATCACGCGGCACGATACGCCGGGTAGCAGCTTTGCGTCGGCCGAGGATCAGAAGCATTTCCATGCGGCGCTGGCGGGCTTTGACTGCAGCGTAATGGGCGGCGTGACTTACCGGGGGGCACGCGACCTGATCTGCACCCAACCCATGGCGAAACGCCTTCGGGTGGTGCTGACGCACACGCCTGCGGACTACGCCACGCAAGCCCAACCGGGCTCGCTGGAATTCACCAACGATGCACCGGAAAAACTCCTCGCCGGCCTGCGCGCCCGCGGCTTCAAGCGCTGCGTGCTGCTGGGCGGAGCACAGGTGCATGGTTTGTTTTTTGCCGCCGGGTTGGTGGATGAAATTTGGCTGACCGTCGAACCGATGCTTTTTGGGGGTGGCACGCCATTACTGGCGGCGCGGGTCGACGTGCGTCTGGAACTGCTCGCATCGGAAAAGCTCAATGCCGCCGGCACGCTGCTGCTGCGCTATCGCGTGGTGCGGTAAGATTACCTTCGCGCCAGCCGGCGCGCCCGGCGGAACACCGCCCCCGATGCCGGCCACGTCTCGCACGCACCATAGCGCAGCCGCTGCAGCTCGGCCCGCACTCCCGCCAGGTCGGCATTGGCCTCGGTCCGCAACCCGCGGTTTGCGATCCGCCGGAGCAGCCGCCCCGCCTCGCGCCGGACGGGATCGACCCGCCTGGTCGCACCCAATCGCCAGCGCCATCGCCACCGCACCCGCCGCGCCGCCACCAGCAGCAACATCGCCCCCCCTGCCACGACAGAAAATTTCGCCGTGCGTCGCCCGTTCCATGGCGCGCTCAACCAGGCGCGCACCTCCGCCACCATGCGCGCGGCCGCCGCACTCAGGCGCAGGCCGATCTGCTGCGTCGCGTCTTTCACGGCCAGCAGCGTCTCGCGCTGGCTGCGCTGGTCAAAATTTACGATGTGCCGGTACCACAGTAGGCGCAGGCTGTCGAAACGCGCCGCCCAGCTCCGGGCCGACACCCGGCGCGCCAAAGGTTCCGCCAGAGCCGCTGCTTCATCGATGGCACTCGTCGCACCCGGCGTCGGATCCACGCGCTGCCACGCGCGCGCGGTATCATCATAGACCTCGCACCACGCATGCGCGTCGCTGTTGCGCACCATGAGGTAATTCTCAAACCCGTTCCAATCACCGCCTTCGAAACCCGCCACCACCCGCGCCGGATGACCGGCCGCGCGCTCGAGCATCACCAGCGCGCCCGCGAATAATTCGCAATATCCCGGCGCTGGTGAGCTCAGCCAGCGCACCAGCGGATCGCCCGCGCCCGGGGGCAGATGTATCTGCAAAGCATAACCATGCCGCTTCGCCAGCCAGGCGGTTGCCCGACGTGCAAATTCCGTTGCGCCCAAATGGGCTCCGCCATCGATTTCGCCGGCCAATCTTCTCAGCGCCGCCCGGTCGCTTTCGCCCATCGTTCCCAGGCTGCGCACCCCCATTCCCGGCGTCACCGCTGGCAGGGTGGCCGCAATAGGCATGCCCGTGACGCGATACGCCACCAGCGTCGCTGGATCGCTGCGCAGCGCGACCACCCGCGTCGTGAGGTTCGCGCGCAGATCGGTTCGCGCACCCAGTCTCAATGTGGCAAACCCGCCCACCAGCGGCAGGTAGCGGCTTACGCCCGGTTCCAGATAAAAGATCCAGGCGCCAGGCCCGCCGCCTCTTTCAGTGCCCAATAAAGAATTTTCGTTGAAATAAACTTCGTCCTGATTGCGCAGCAGCGCCGACGCGCGAAACTCGCCATCGTGATACTCGTCGAGCACGATCATGCGCCAGTAAAGCTCCGCCGGCAGTTTCGCCGGGTCGGGCACTTCCACCCGTAACGCCACGCTGGTGTCCAAGGTGATGTCCGTCGCATCGCCAAAGTGAATCGTGTCGGAAAATCCCGAGTGCGTATGCCGCGTGACCAGCCGGTCGAGAAACAAGCTGTTCGCCAGCTCAAAGCGCGGAAAGGTCAGGAACAGCAGCGCCGATACGCCCACCACGCCGAGAAACAACGCCGTACCCAGCGCCGCCACGCGCCAGTCCATCACCGCGTGCAGCCGGGCGAACAACGGCCGCCACGGCGCCCGCGTCCAGGCCGGCACGTTTTCCGATTTTCCACTTTTAAAAGTTTTCTCACCCGCATCCTTCGCCTCGACCAGGGTGATGATCAGCATGAACACCAGCGCACACGCCGTGAAAGCCAGGATCTGCGCGGCGAACGTCAACGACACCGTCAACACGCCGGCCACCACAATGAGCAGCAGCCCCAGCACGATGAGCTGCAAATCGTCGCGCCGCTGGCGCAAGCTCGTGCCGCGATAAATCAACAACAGCAAGGTCAGGCGAACGAACGCCGGCAGCACTTCCTTCGTCAGGTAAAGATCGACGGCGAAAAAAAGCACGACGGACGGAAACACCAGCCAGTGCGCCCAGGCCGGCCAGCGCGCGGCCCAATCCGGCCGCAGCAGCATCAGCGGGACCAGCACCGTCACCGTCAGCATCAGCGGCCACGCATTGACGTCGAGATACGGCACCGACCACGCCGAGAGCAGCGCGAGCGCGCCGCCCAGCAGCCACTTGAGCTGATGCAGCTCGTCAAGGTTAAGCTGCGGCCGTTTTTTCTCCATCGACATAGGCCGCCACTCCCCGCGCCCCGTCCGGCGCAAACGTGATGATATTACGGCGCTCGAGCAGCGCAGCGTTTCCGGCTTCCGACTTCTTGCTCTCGGCTCTGGACTCTCGACTCTCGACCTCCCCCACGCATACCACCACGGCAAGTTGGTCCATGAATTCCTCCAGGTCGCGCACGCCGCGCACGGCCATCGGCGGCCCATCGTTCACCACGGCGCACAATAGTTTGCCCGCGCGAAACAAATCCTCCGCCAGCGTCGCCACGAAACTCACAAGCAATTCGAACTGTTCCGCCCGCGTCCATATCTCCGCCGGTGTGCGCAGCCACAGCGTAAAACCCTCCGCGCTCTCCGCGGCAAACTGCCGCACCACCAGTTTACCCAGCCGCGCGCTCGCTTTCCAATGGATGAGACGGTGCGAATCGCCCGCCTCATAGCGGCGCAGCGCCAGCAAATCCGAGCTGCTGCCCACGCGCGCCACACGGTCGCCGGCCTGCGGCCGCCGCGGCGCGACCGACGTGCCCTCACCCCGATATTCGACCGGCGCCGGCCAGACCACGACCTCGCGCCGCAACCCGCCCCCCAGGGTTTTGCGCAAAAATCCAAAAGGAAACAACGACCCCACCCCGGACAGCTCCAGCCGCAGCACGCCGCGTCGCGCCGGCTGGAAAATCCACTCCAGGTGCGCCTCTTCGCCCGCGTCGAGCCGGTCGCGCAGAAACAGCCGGGCGCGGGTTTCCGCCTTGTCCACCGCTGCCAGAATTTCGCGGACGGATTTTTTTTCGCCCGGCCCTGAATCGGCCTGCCCTGAGGATATCGAATGGGGCCCAGAGGACGTATTCACCGCCCGCAGGTCAAACCACAGCCCGTAGGTCGGCAAAAATTTCTTCACACTGCGCAGCTCGAGCGCCACCGCCGCGTCGTGTCCCACGCGCAAGGCCGGTCCCGGCACCAGTCGCCAGCGCAGGCCGGAAAAATTCAGCCACGACAACACGCCGCTCAGGATCAGGCAGGAGAGCAGCAGCGACAGCGCAATGAAGAGGATGTTGTTTCCCGTATTATAGGCGGCCGAACCGATGCCCAGCGACAGCGCGATAAGCAACAGACCCGGCAGCGTCGGCGCTATGCTCTCCGGGCGCGCCGGAAAAACCAACGACCACAGCAGCGTGCTCCATTTGAAATCGCGCCACCACCGCACGGACGAACCCGGACCGGCCCAATCCGCGCCCATGACTCCAGCTTTTGTTGTCATGGGCGCGGAAATTCCAAAACCCAAACGGCAAAACCCAAAAAAACATCAAAGATCCAATTCTGCTTATTCATTGGAAATTTTTTGGTGTCTGGCGCTTTGGCGTTTGGGATTTGCACGGGTTACCCGTGCCTAAACTGGCGCCGGAATCGCGGCCAGAATCCGCTTGAGTGCGGCCACCACCGTGCGCCGCTCCTCCAGCGCATCGCCGGCCGGCCGGGCCAGTGCCAGCCGGTGCGCGCACACCGGCGCGGTCATTTCCGTCACATCCTCCGGCACCACGAAGTCGCGGCCCTGCACCAGCGCACGGGCCTGCGCCGCGCACCGCAGCGCCAGCCCGCCGCGCACGCTGATGCCCGCCCTGAACTCCGCCTCCGTGCGGGTGGCCGCGACGATTTTTAAAATGAATTCCAGCACGCTATCCTCCACGAACACCTGCCGCGCCAGCGCCTGCAGCTTGATCACATCGCCGCGCGTCACGACCGGGTTGATCTCGATCGCGTCGTAACCCAGGCTGGCCGTGCGCAAAATGTCCAATTCGTCCGCGCTCTGCGGATAACCCATCTGCAGCCGCATGAGAAAGCGGTCGGTCTGGCTCTCCGGCAGCGGGAATGTCCCTTCGTAATCGACCGGGTTTTGCGTCGCAAAAACCATGAACGGGGCGCCGACCGCATGCGTCTGGCCATCGACCGTCACCTTGCCGCGATCCATCACTTCGAGCAGGGCAGACTGCGTCTTCGGCGTGGCGCGGTTGATCTCGTCGGCGAGCACGATGCTGGCGAAGACCGGCCCGCGTTTGAAAACAAACTCCTTCACCGTCTCGTCGTAGATCGCCACGCCCGTCACGTCGCTCGGCAGCAGATCGCTGGTGAACTGGATGCGCGCAAACGTGCAGTCCATCGAGCGCGCCAGCGCGTAGGCCAGCGTCGTCTTGCCGAGGCCGGGCAAATCCTCGATCAGCAAATGCCCGCCCGCCGCCAGGCACACCAGCACCTGCCCGATGACATCATCCTTGCCCTTGATCGTGCGGCGTAGGTTGGCCCGCAGCCGGTCAAACATCTGCTTCGCTTCAGTAATCTGTGCGGCCTGGACAAAGTCGCTCATGGTTTCAACAGGATGTCTCCCTCCCTCGTCGTGGCAAATTTTTAAGACGGAATCTGAATTTTTTCCGCGGATAATATTGAAAGTCGTTTGTTTTTCCGCGGATGACCCTCCGTCGCCAAGGCTATGGAGGGCAGGCACGGATGAGGCAATTGTCATTCTGAGCGAAGCGAAGAATCCAATGCGACTCGGTCAAGCGATGACCAACTGGATTCTTCGCTTCGCTCAGAATGACAATCATCTCATCTACATATCCGCGTTAATCCGCCTGTCCTCCGTAGCTCCCTTGGAGCGAAGGAGGACGCCCATCCGCGTGATCCGCGGTAAAAAATTACCCCGCTCACAACAGCTTGATCAGCGCGGAAAAATCCTCGTCGGCCGCACCGCGTTCCTCCACCTGCCGCAGCCGTTCGCGCAGCGCCTCGAGCAGCGGCAGCGCGTTTGCGCCGACCATGCCCGTGGCCAGACGCATGTCCTTGTGCATGTGCTTCACCGAGAATTGCGGCGAGAAATCGCCCGTGCGCAGCTTCGGCTCCTTCAGTTTAACCAGGCCCGAGTAGGCGACATTTTTCTCCAGCACGCGGAAAAACATTTCGTCGCCGACGCCCGCGCGCCGCGCGATGGTCAGCGCCTCGGCCAGCCCTTCCATTTGCGCCAGGATGTTGAGGTTCAGCGCCAGCTTGACCGATGCCGCCTGCGCGCCGGTGCCGATGTGGAAACGATACGCCGAGATCCGGGACAGCAACGGCTCTACCTCCGCGACCAGCCCGGCGTCGCCGCCGAGAAAAAACACCGTCTGCCGGTTCTCCGCCGCGGGCTTGCTGCCGGTGAACGGCGCCTCAAGATAACGCGCGCCGCGCGCCGTCACCTGCGCGGAAAATTTTTCGCTGCTCGCCGGGTCGATGGTGCTCGACTGCACGACAATCTTGCCCGGCCCGAGCCGCGGCAGGATTTTCTCCAGGATGCCCGCGACCGCCGGCGGATCGGCCACGACGATCTGCACCACGTCCGCCGCCGTCACCACTTCCCCGGGTGTGTTTTTCCACGCCGGCATCTGCGGCTGCGGCGTGCGGTTCCAGCAGCCCGCCAACACCCCGTCGGCCGCGTAATTTCGTGCCCAGGTCCCGCCGATGATGCCCAGCCCAATGATGCCAATGGTTTTGTTCATGACGAAAGCCCGATGCTATTTACGGTTCGGAAAGACGCAACGAACAACCGCAGAATAGCTTTTAAACAGGCCTGCCTTTATTCATTCGCGGTCTTCACTCACGCGAAAATTTCCAGCAGCCGGGTAAACAGCCGGTTCACCTTTTGCTGGTTCGCCTGCACGAGGTCGCGAAATTTTTCAAAATCGACGTCCGCGCCGGCGATGCCGTTCGCATAGTTATCGACCATCGCGAGCAAATTGTAGCGCAGGCCGGCCTCGCGGCACAGGTCGGCCTCATGCGCCGCGGTCATGCCGACGACGTCGCCCCAGCCTTTGATGACCTGGATCTCGGCCTTGGTCTCGAAGCGCGGCCCGCGCATCTGCACATAGGTCTTCCCCGTTTGCACCGAAAATTCCGGCGCAAGCTTCGCCGCCAGCAACGGGATCAAATTGCCCTCAATGCCGGGCGCACCGCCTTTCAATTCGTCATCGAAAAACGTCTGCGGCCCTTCCTGCAGGCACACATAATCGCTGCATGCGACGAGCGTGCCCGGCGACAGCCCCGGCTGGAGCGACCCCACGGAGTTGATCGCGACGACATCGGCAAAGCCAAGGTCCGCGAGGGCACGGATATTCGCTCGGTGGTTGATGCGGTGCGGCGGCAGCGGTGCCGCCGGGCCGTGGCGGTTGATGAACACAAAATCACCGTGCATCCGGCAGGCCACCGCGCCGTGGCGGGTTTCGACCAGGCGCGTCTCCCACGCCGCGAACAAGTCCGACCGGGCCATGCTCGTCCCGCTGATGAAGGCGACTTTCATGGGCGAAGCCAATCCTGCCTGGTCACATGGTCAAGGCCAAGGACACGGGTTGGCCTTGTTTCAGTGCCTGCTTTCCACTAGGTCGAGGCGCATGAATACCCCCGCTTCCACGCTTCCGTCATCGCTCACGGTCGGCACGCTCAACCTGCCGAAGGAAAAAACGTACCACACGTTTGTACTCATCATCTCGTTGCTCGTCTGGCTCGTTCTCGCCGTCACGATCTTCGGGCTGCTTTACGCCGCCCTGCTGGCCTTCCTCATCTGGCTGGGCCATGGCTTGCTGATCGCCCACCTCAGGTCCGAGGCGGTGCGCGTCGATGAGAACCAGCTTCCACAATTGCACGCCGCTTTTCTCAACGCTTGCCAGAAACTGGGCGTAACCAAGATTCCCCAGCTCTACGTCTTGCAGGCCGGCGGCGCCCTCAACGCCTTCGCCACCAAATTTTCCGGAAGGACCTTTGTCGTGGTCTATTCCGATTTCCTTGAAGCGTTCGGGCCGGATTCCCCCGAGCTGCGTTTCATCCTCGGCCACGAACTCGGCCATATCAAAAGCAACCACATCTGGAAGCGCACCCTGCTCGCCCCCGGCATTTTCACGCCGCTGATCGGCCCGGCCTATTTGCGCGCGTGCGAAGCCTCCTGCGACCGCTATGGCGCGTTGGCCGCGGAAAATCTCGACGCAGCCCTGCGCGCCATGCTCACGCTCGGCGGCGGCAAGCAACAGGGCCGGACGCTCGATCCCGCCGCTTTCGCCTCCCAGCACACACAGGAACGCGGGTTCTTCATCTCCTGGCACGAGCTGACCTCACCCTACCCCACGCTGTCGCAACGCGTAAAGAACCTGCTCGCCCTACGGGACGATCAATTTGCCTTCAAGGCAGACCGCAATCCCTTCGCCTACCTTTTTGCATTCTTCACGCCCGGCGGCCGCCTCGGCGGCGGCGCTGGCGCGCTCGTCTTTATTGTGATCATCGGCCTCCTCGCCGCCATGGCCATCCCCGCTTTCAATAAAGTCCGGCAGAATGCTGCCCTCAAGATGTGCTCCTATAACGAGCGGACGATTTCCGCAGCCGCGCAACAGTTCGCACTCGACCAAGGGCATCCTCCGACCGAATTGAACGACTTGATCGGACCCGGTAAACCGCTGGGCGAACTTCCCAAATGTCCATCCGGCGGAACCTACAGCCTAGAGCCCGACGGGCAAGGCGGGGTCAAAGTCATCTGTTCCGTGCATGGCGAGGCCACTTGGCCGCCATCACCTTGAAATCTTTTCGATCCGCCCCGCCAGTTCCACATCCTTCGCCGTGACTTTGCCACCGGCATCGTGCGTGTTGAGCCGCACGGCCACCTTATTATAGACGTTGGTCCAATCGGGGTGATGGTTCATCGCCTCGGCCTCGAAGGCCGCGCGCACCATGAAACCCATGGCCTCGCGAAAGGTTTTGAACTGAAAAGTTTTCGCCAGTGCGTCGCGCTCGAACACCCAGCCCGGCAGGGCCGTGAGCGCCGCCTGAATTTCCGCCGGTGCGAGGGGTTGGGCCATGGGTTTAACGTTTGCCCGCCCTTCGCCCTTGTCAAACTCCACACTACGCCACTAAATCCGCGCGAACTTACCATGTCATCTTCCCCCGGTCGCGCCGAAGCCCACGACGACAACGACGCCAAAGACGGGCTAATTTCAGCCAAAGTGGACACTCCGCCAAAAATTCCCGCGCATATTGCCATCATCATGGATGGCAACGGCCGCTGGGCCCGCCAGCGCCGTCTGCCGCGCATCGAAGGCCACCGCCGCGGCGTCGAAACCGTCCGCGAAATCGTGGATGCCGCCCGCGAACTCGGCGTCCGCTGCGTCACGCTCTACGCGTTTTCCGCCGAGAACTGGCACCGCCCCGCGGCGGAAGTCGGCGCGCTCATGCATTTGCTCGAGTTCTTTTTGAAGCGCGAAATCAAGCACCTGGTCAAAGACCGGGTGCGCCTGCGCACCATCGGGCGCACGCACGAGCTGCCCGGGCCGGTCCAGACCCAGCTCCAGCGCGCGCTCGATGCCACCGCCCACTTTACCGACTACACGCTCGTCCTCGCCCTCAACTATGGCTCGCGCAACGAAATGGTGGATGCCGCCCGCGCCTACGCCGCGGCCGTCGCCGCCGGCCATGAAAAGCTGAACGACTCGTCCTGGACCACTTTCAGCCGCTACCTCTACACTGCGGACCTGCCCGACCCCGACCTCGTCATCCGGACCTCGGGCGAGATGCGCGTGAGCAATTTCCTGCTCCTGCAAAGTGCCTACGCCGAGTTTATCTTCAGCCCCGTGCTTTGGCCCGACTTCACCAAGGCCGATCTCGTCGAGGCCATCGCCTCCTTTGCGCAGCGCGAGCGGCGCTTCGGGCTCACGAGCGAACAGGTCAAAACCCCGCCCGCGGCAAAATAGCAGCCGTCTCCAAATTCAGTGCTTCAACGCATCCTTAGCACCATCCTTCTCTGGGTCGTGGCCATCGCCACCATCCATTATTTAGGCCCGCCGGGCGGCGTCTGGTTGATCACCCTGCTCGCCTGCGCCACGCAGGCTGAGTTTTATCAGATGCTCAAACGCACCGGCCTCGATCCATTCGATCGCCTCGGCCTCATGGTGGGCGCCATCATCGTGCTCGCGCCTTATTACCTGGAGGATCGCTCCATCCAGACGACCGACGTGCTCGCGGGCGCCGTGATACTTTTTGCCCTGCGCATCCTCGGCGAACGCGAGCCGCACAATCGCATGGAGACGCTCGCCGCCACGCTCTTCGGCGTGCTCTACGTGCCGTTCATGCTACAGTTTCTCGTGCGCACCGTTGTCCTTTACGATGACAAGTACGTCGGCCTCGCCCTCGCCCTCTGGCTCGTGGCCGTGGCCAAGTTCTGCGACGTCGGCGCGCTCCTCACCGGGCTCGCCTTCGGCCGCCACAAGATGGCCCCCAACATCAGTCCGAAAAAAACCTGGGAAGGGGCCTTCGGCGGAATCGCCGTCTCCGCCGGCATCGGGGCGCTGCTGGCCCGGCTCGGCCACTCGGAGCGATTAGGTGGCCCGTATTTTCCCGACGACTTCACGCCGCTGCGCGCCGCGCTCATGGCCATGCCCATCGCCGCCGCCGCCATCACTTCCGACCTTGTCGAGTCCATCATCAAGCGCCGCGCCGAGGTCAAGGACACCGGCCAGCTCATCCCCGGCATCGGCGGGGCCTTCGACCTCACCGACAGCCTGATCTTCGCCGCGCCCATCGGTTATTTTCTTTTTTACTTTTGTCTCAGCCCCGACGGCCAGTAACGTGCCGGTTCCTGTGACCAAAGCTTCCTCCAAAAAACGCGTCGTCCTGCTCGGCGCCACCGGCTCCATCGGCCAAAACGCCCTGCGGGTCATCGCCGCGCACCGCGACAAGCTCGAGCTCGTCGCCATCGCCGCCGCCCGCAATGCGGAACCGCTCGCGCGCATCGCCCGCGATTTCAACGTGCGCCACGTCGCGCTCTTCGATGACACCGCCTACACCCGGGCCCGCGAGCAAAACCTGTTCCCGGCCGGCACCCAGCTCCGCGGCGGCGCGGGCAGCCTCGTCGAACTCGCGCAACTGCCCGAGGCGGACCTCGTGCTCGTCGCCGTCGTCGGCACCGCCGGCCTGCAGCCCGCGCTCGCCGCGCTCGCCGCGAAAAAGGACCTCGCCCTCGCCAGCAAGGAAATCCTCGTCCTCGCCGGCAAGTTCGTCATGGCCGCGGCCCGAGCCAGCGGCTCGCGCCTGCTGCCGGTGGACAGCGAGCACAACGCCGTCTTCCAGTGCCTGGCCGGACACGACGTCGCCCATGCAGCCCGCGTGACCCTCACCGCAAGCGGCGGCGCCTTCCGCGACCTGCCCGCCAGCGCGCTCGCGCATGTCACCGTCGCCGACGCGCTCAAGCATCCCAACTGGTCGATGGGGCCGAAGATCACCGTCGATTCCGCCACGCTCGCCAACAAAGGCCTCGAACTCATCGAGGCGCAATGGCTCTTCGGCCTGCGGCCGGCGCAACTCCAGGCCGTGCTGCACCCGCAGAGCATCGTGCACTGCCTCGTCGAGTTTACCGACGGCACCATGCTCGCCCAGCTCGCCCCACCCTCAATGACGTTTCCGATCCAACACGCGCTGCTGTTTCCTGAACGCGCGCCCGGCGTGGATGCGCCGGTCGATCTGCAAAAACTTTTTTCCCTCGAGTTCCGCCCCCTGGACGAAACGCGCTACCCCTGCCTGCGCCTCGCCCGCGAAACCATGGAGGCGGGCGGCGGAGCGTCCGCCATTTTTAATGCCGCCAACGAGGTGGCGGTCGCCGCCTTCCTCGACGGTCGCGCGTCGTTCCTTGCCATTCCGCGAATCATCGAGCAAACTTTGCAGAATGTCGCAAATTTTGAACCGGCCGACCTCGCCGCAGTCCTAGCCTTGGATGCCGACGCCCGACGCGTCGCCACCAGCCTGCTGCCGGCCTCGACCTGATCGCCATGCTCACCGACCTCCTGCACGTTCTCGCCACCAACACCTGGGCTTGGTTCCTCGTTGTGCTGTTTTTTGGCGGTTCGATCTTTGTGCACGAGCTCGGTCACTTTCTGGCGGCGCGCTGGCGCGGCGCCCACGTCGAGCGCTTCTCCATCGGCTTCGGGCCAAAAATATTCTCCTGGTACCATGACGGGGTCGAATACCGGGTCTCGTGGATTCCGCTCGGCGGCTACGTGCTCCTGCCGCAACTCGCCGACTTGGGCGCACTCGAGGGCAAAAGCACCGCGGATGTCGCGAAACTCCCGCCCATCACCTACACGAGCAAAGTCATCATCTTCCTCGCCGGCGCGGCTTTCAATATTCTCTTTGCCTTCGCGCTCGCCTGCGTGGTCTGGCTTCACGGCCAGCCCACGAGCAGCGAAGAAGCCACCACGCGCATCGGTTACGTCTCGCAGACCGTCGACGATGGCACGAAAGCGCCCAGCCCCGCTTCGCTCGCCGGCCTGCGCATCGGCGACACCGTCATGGCCATCGATGGCCGGAAAGTCGCCGACTGGTCCGACCTCACCCAGACGCTCATCATGAGCAGTGGTCGCGGGCCCGACGGCCAGCCCCAAAACATTTTCACGATCCTGCGCGACGGCCAGACGCTCACCGTCACGCTGCATCCACGCCTTTCAGGCGACGAGCAAATCCGCCGCATCGGCATTTCACCCGCCTATGACCTCATCGTCTTCACGGCACCGGAAAATTCGGCCGGCCAGCGCATCGGCCTGAAACCGAAGGATCAGATTCTCCGTCTCGACACCACGCCCGTGCAAAATCTCTCCCTCTGGCAGGATTACCTCACCGCGCACGCCAGCCAGGCCGTCGCCATTAAGGTTCTCCGCGACCAAACCGAACTCACCCTCGCGCTGCCGCCGCGCCCCGGCGCCAAGAATCCGGCCGACCTTGGGCTCGATTTCACCACCAGCTCCCGCCTCACCCATCCGAATCCCTTCACGCAGGTGAGCGACAACGTCCTGATGACCTTCCGCACGCTGTGGAGCCTGCTCAACCCGCATTCCGACATCGGTCTTTCCAAGCTCAGCAGCGTGGTCGGGATCGTGCACATCTTCCATTCCGCCGCTGAAGCCGGGCTGCTCGCCGTGGTCATGTTCACGATCCTCATCAACGTGAACCTGGCCATCGTCAACCTGCTCCCTGTTCCCGTGCTCGATGGCGGCCAGATTGTATTTGCCACCATCGCCAAACTCCGCGGTCGCGCGCTCCCGATCAACATTGTCGCCGCCACCCAGGGAGTCTTTCTCGTCCTGCTCCTGTCGATGATCCTTTATGTAAACATCTTTGACGTCCGCCGCTGGGTGAGGGATGCCAGGGAAGAACAAGCGGCGGCCGCCACCGCCGCGCCGCAGCCGGGCAAATAACCGCGACGTCTTGCCTTGGCGATTTTCACGGTCATTGATCCTTTCCCGCCATGAGCTACTGCGCATCACGTTTTCGCACCATCCGCCGCCCGAGCGTCGAGGTTAAGGTCGGCACCGTCGGCGTCGGCGGAAAAAATCCCCTCCGCCTGCAGTCGATGACCACGAGCGACACGCAGGACATTGAGGCGACGGTCAGGCAGTCCGTCGCGCTCGCCGAGGTCGGCTGTGAAATCGTCCGCATCACCGCGCCCAATCCCGCCGCGGCCAAGTGCCTGCGCGAAATCCGCCAGAAAATTTCCGCCGCCGGCTTCGCCCACGTGCCGCTCGTGGCCGACATCCATTTCCTGCCCCAGGCCGCGATGGAAGCGGTCGAGCACGTCGAAAAAGTCCGCGTCAATCCCGGCAACTACGCCGACAAGAAGAAATTCAACGTCCGCGAATATTCCGACGCCGACTACGAGCGCGAGCTGCAACGCCTGCACGACGCGTTCTCGCCGCTGGTCAAGCGCGCGAAGGAGCTCGGCCGCGCGCTGCGCATCGGCACCAACCACGGCTCGCTCTCCGACCGCGTCATGAATCGCTACGGCGACACACCCCTCGGCATGGTCGAAAGCGCGCTCGAGTTTGTGCGCATCTGCGAAGCCCACGGCTTCCACGACATCATCCTCTCGATGAAGGCGAGCAACCCGAAGATCATGATCCAGACGTACCGCCTGCTCGCCGCACGCATGGACACCGCCCACCGCCCCTACCCGCTGCACCTCGGCGTGACCGAGGCCGGCGACGGCGAGGACGGCCGCATCAAAAGCGCCATCGGCATCGGCTCGCTCCTGCTCGACGGCCTCGGCGACACCATCCGCGTCTCGCTCACCGAGGACAGCGTTTATGAAATTCCCGTCGCCCGCGCCATCGCCGACAAGGCGATGGCCCTCTGGCGCGATGCGCCAGAGGGAATGACGAATGACGAATCCCGAATGGCGAATGGTTCCGACCAATCCTCCATTCGTCATTCGCCATTGGTCATTAGTCATTCCGGCACAGACCAACACGACTCCATTGATCCGTTCGTTTTTGAACGGCGGGTGATTTCAGAGATGGAACTTGCGCCGGCGTGCCGGCTCGGGCCGGAGCAGCCGCCGCGCGTCATCGTGCGCGCCTCCCTCGCCGAACTGGCCGATCCGTCATCCGCCATTCACAGCCAGAAATTAAAAGATACGCCGATCGAGGGCGTGCTCGTGCCCATCGCGACCGCGGCCGACCTCACGCAGGTCAGCGCGAGCCTGAAAGCTGCCGCAGCTTCGCCTGTTTTTGTCGTGCTCGAACTTGCCGCCGCGATTACGCCCGGCGATCTAAAATCGAAAATCGAAGACAAAAAAACGAAAGCTCCGCTGGTTCTGCTCCGCCGCTTCACCGGCAATGATGGCGCGCTCCTCAGCGATTTCGCCGCCTTCGCCCGCGACCGCGGCCAGGTGCTCGCCTGCGACATCGCGCTCGGGGATTTTTCTCCGCTGGCCGCCGCGCTGCGCTCGCTCGGCGACACCAACGCGATCTTCACCCTTTCGGCAACCGCCGCCTCGGCCGCGCACGCGGTCGGCGCCTACCGCCAACTCGCCGGGGAATTGCGCAAGATCGGCTCGCGCGCGCCGATCTGGATTCGCAACACGCCGGCCACCGCCATGCAGGGCGACAACAGTTTTCTCTCAAAACTGCTCGAGGCCAGTTTTCTCACCGGCGGCCTGCTCTGCGACGGCCTCGGCGACCTCGTGAGCATCGAGACCGAGGCCGACCTCGCGCGCTCGGCCAAGCTCGCCTATAATGTCCTGCAGGGCGCCGGCGCGCGCAGCTCGAAAACGGAGTTCGTCGCCTGCCCCTCGTGCGGCCGCACGCTTTTCGATTTGCAGACAACCACCCAGCGCATCCGCGAAAAGACCGGCCACCTCAAGGGCGTGAAAATCGCCATCATGGGCTGCATCGTCAACGGCCCCGGCGAGATGGCCGACGCCGATTTCGGCTACGTCGGCGGCGCGCCGGGAAAAATCAACCTCTACGTCGGCAAGCAGTGTGTGCAGTACAATCTCCCGCAAACCGGGGCCGACGAACGCCTCATCGCGCTCATCAAGGAGCACGGAAAATGGGTCGATCCCGCGCCGGCGCTGGCGCCGTGACGCCCGCGTAACACTCCCGTAACGTCCGCGCCTCCTCTGAGGAACGTATTGCAAAAAGCACTACGATTTGGCCTGAAAGTGACGAAAGATTCCATGCCCACGGACGCAACACAAAAAACGAAAAAGTTATGCTCAGTCCGGCTGTGAATAAGTTGAGAGAAAGTTGCTCTTGAAATGCGATTTTGCTTTCATGTTACTTCGCATCCGCGTCTGCTTTCTCGCGACTCTCGGCTGTTCTTTCTCACGTCAGTTGTGCATCGTTCATTGGCTCGACAGGGATTCGTTACTTTAAACATTGGCCACCAGCATTTTATCTATCATTCAACTTTATGCCATCAATTTGTGTGACCAGAACCGGCTTTTTTCCCCACTTCAGCGCATGGACGCCCGCCCGACCAACGTGTCAGGAGCCCGCCGATGGCCAGATGTGAATAAAATCAACACTTAGCGCTTTCCCATGCCATCACTTTCGTTGTCTCCCAGCCTTTGGGAAACGGTCAAATGCGACTTTAAAAGCCTGTTTCCGGAAGATGTCTTCCAGATGTGGTTTGAACCCATCCTGTGCCTTGAGGCGACGGAGGATTCGATCACCCTCGGCGTGCCCAACGACTTCGCGGCGATCTGGATTCACGACAACTACCTGGATCTCATCACCCAGCGCCTTCGCCTCAACGCCGGACGCCTGGTCAATGTCACGCTGAAGCGCACCGATGCCTCCCGCACGGCCAAAAACGCGCCGCACCACCACGCCGCGCCGCACGCTTCCGCGGGCGACTCCACCCGCGTCAAGCCCGCGGCCCGCCGCACGCTGCGCTATGATGAACGCAGCGGCGCCTTCAGCGGTACGCTCAACCCGCGCAACACTTTCGAGAACTTTGTCGTCGGCTCCAACAACCAGATGGCCCACGCCGCCTCGCTCGCCGTCGCCCAGGCCCCGGCGCAGGCCTACAACCCACTTTTCATCTACGGCGACACCGGCCTCGGCAAGACCCACCTCATGCACGCCATCGGGCATTGCATTTTGCGCAACAACCCCGACGCCAGGGTCGCCTACCTCTCGACGGAAAAATTTACCAACGAGTTCATCCAGGGCCTGCAGGAGAACAGCCTGACCAAGTTCCGCCAGCGCTACCGCCACATGGACGTGCTCCTCCTCGACGACGTGCAGTTCCTCGCCGGCAAGGAACGCATCCAGGAGGAATTTTTCCATACTTTTAACGATCTCTTCGAATCCAGCAAACAAATCGTCCTCTCCAGCGACCGCCGCGCCAGCGAAATCCAAAAACTCGAGTCGCGCCTCGTCTCCCGCTTCGAGTGGGGCCTGCCCGCCGACATCCAGCCGCCGGATTTCGAGACGCGCCTCGCCATCCTCCGCACCAAGGCCGCCAACATCAAGTTCGACCTCACTGCGCCCGTCGCCAACTTCATCGCGCAGCACATCTCCAAGAACATCCGGCGCCTCGAAGGTGCCCTGATCAAAGTCGCGAGCTACTCCACCCTCACCAGCAAGGCCCTCGACCTCGCGACCGTCGAGATGCTGCTTCAGGACGTCCTCATGGAGCAGGCGCAAAACCAGCTCACCCTCGAAACCATCCAGAAACGCGTGGCCGATCACTACCAGATCCGCCACAGCGACATGACCAGCAAGCGCCGGCCCAACAACATCGCCATCCCGCGCCAGATCGCGATGTACCTCGCCCGCACGCTCACCAAGCATTCGCTCCAGGAAATCGGCGACGCCTTCGGCGGCCGCGACCACGGCACCGTCATCCACGCCTGCAAAGCCGTGGACAACATGATGGAACAGGACTCCGCCACCCGCGGCAGCGTCGATTTTCTCAAGACCCAGCTCTCGAAGTAATTTACCTACAACAACTGCACTGATACACACACGGGCTTGGCCTTGATTGCCAAGCCCGTTTTGTTTGTTCAAATTGCTGCCTTCCACTTTCATCCGCCATGACCCTCACACCCGAGCAGAAACAAACCGTCACCAGTTGGGTCGCCGCTGGCGACAACCTCTCAACCGTCCAGAAAAAGCTCTCCGAGCAGTTCCAGCTTTCGCTCACCTACATGGACGTGCGCTTCCTCGTGGACGACCTCGGCCTCGAGTTGAAAAACGCCGCGCCCAAAGCCTCAACCGACATCGGCAAGGCCACGCCGGCTAATCCCGCGGGCGACCCCACGGCCGCGACGGAGAATCTCGCCGCGGAAGACCTCGCCGACGAGGCGGAAGCTTTCGCCGCCCCGCCCGGCGGCGGCGCGGTCAAAATCACCGTGGATAACGTCACGCTCCTGCCCAACGCACTGGCCAGTGGCACTGTCACCTTCAGCGACGGCGTCACCGGCAAATGGATCGTGGACAACATGGGTCGCCCCGGCATGACCGAAATCAGCCAGCCCGGCTACCGTCCCTCGCCCGCCGACGCCCAGGCGTTCATGCAGGAACTCAGCGCCGCGCTGCAGAAAAAGGGCCTTTGAACGCCATCAGTTTGACCTTCGTTTGCACAAGCTCAACGAGCCCGGGTTGAATCAGTAGCTCAAAGCAAAGTCGGCATTAGCCGAATTCCACAGGTTATTGTGTCCAAATTTTGTGAGATTGGCGCTATTGCAATTGAAGAGCGAACAGCCGCTTCTGCCAGCTTGCCAAATTTTTCCCATCTCCAATCGTGGAGGCCCCACGGAATGCATAGCGTCGGCCAAATCCTTGGTCGCAGTTGAGCATCGCCTGGTTTTTCGACTCCCTAACCGAATTACCCATGATCCTCCGTAAAACGATCCTTTGTGCCGTTATGCTTGGCCTTGGCCTGATTGTCTCCGCGCAAGCGGACGCACCCGCCCAGCCACCCGTCAAGAAAGTGCTCTTCTTTTCGAAGTGCTCGAATTTCGAGCACGCCGTCGTCAAGCGAAACAACGGCCAGCTCAGTCTCGTTGAGCTCGTTCTCGCCGAGACCGGTGCCCAGCATGGCATCCAGTTCACCTTTTCCAAGGACGGCAGCCTCTTCACGCCAGCCTATCTCGCGCAATTTGACGCGTTCATGTTTTTCACCAGCGGCGACCTGCTGGCTGCAGGCAAGGACGGAAATCCCCCGATGACCGCCGCGGGCAAAGCCGCGCTTCTCGATGCGATCAGGCACGGCAAAGGCTTCGTCGGCGTGCATTCGGCGGCTGACACTTTCCACACGGGTGAAACCATGGCCACCAACACCAACCAGGCGCGCACGTGGCGCTACAAGAACTTCGGCGACCAGGCCGATCCGTACGAGCGCATGCTTGGTGCGGGATTTATCGTCCACGGGGTGCAGCAGATTTCCAAGGCCCGCGTTCCCGATCAGAAATTCCCCGGCTTCACCGGCAAAGGCGCGGTCCTGCCGATCTTCGAAGAGTGGTATTCGCTGATAGATTTTTCGCACGACCTCCATGTCCTGCTGGTGGTTGAAACGGATACGATGAGGGACCCGGACGCGGCCCCGGGCACGCCCATCACTGATTTCTACAAACCTTACGTGCGACCGCCCTATCCATCCACCTGGGCGCACATGTATGGCGAGGGCCGCGTGTTCTACACTTCGCTGGGTCACAACAGCAGCATGTGGGGCAACAAGGATTTCCAGGACATCCTTTATGGCGGCATTGCCTGGGCGGTTCATAATGTCGATGCCGACGTCACGCCCAATATCGACCAAGTCACGCCGCACGCCTGGGATCTGCCTCCGGTTTCAAAACCCGTGTCGAGCACGCCGAAGCCGGGAAAAGGGCCAAAACCCGGCACCCCGGCAATAGGACTTTGATCCACTCTTTGATCAGCGGAGGTTTTCTCATTAAAATCAGCCTTCTCGTCCGAATTCCAAGCCATCGCGCGTGCCCCCATGCTTAAAATCATCAATCCAGCTATCTTGGCCGCCGCGATGATCTCTATCATTCCTTCTTCAAACATAGCCGCGCAAACGCCAGGCACCACCGAGATCAAGCGTCCGCGCATCCTCGGTCTCTCGCATTACGCGCTTTACGTTCACGACCTCGAAAAATCCCGCGCATTCTATAAGGACTTCCTCGGTTTTGCCGAGCCCTACACACTGTATAACAAGGACGGTTCTGTTCACCTGACCTGGATCAAAATCAACGACGACCAGACGATTGAACTTTTTCCTGAAAAAACGCCCGGCTCAGACCGGTTGTTTAACATCGCCATCCTGGTCGACGATGCCGAGGCCATGCGCCAGTACCTCGCCTCGAAGGGCGTGAAGGTGCCGGACAAAACCTCCCTGGGCGGCAGTAAGAATGCCAATTTTTCTTTCAAGGATCCCAACGGCCACAGCGTGGACGTGGTCCAATACCTGCCGGATGGATGGACCATGCTGGATAAAGGCCAGCACCTGCCCACCACGCGGATTTCCGATCACATGGCCCACGCAGGAATTTCCGTCGGCGAGCTCGGGCCCTCGTTGAAGTTTTACCGGGACATCCTGGGCTTTAAGGAAATCTGGCGCGGTAGCGTGAACGGTCAGACGCTCAACTGGGTGCACATGCAGGTCCCGGACGGGACCGATTTTTTCGAGTTGATGCTCTACGCCAAGATGCCGGACGTCGAACGCCTCTTCATCATGCACCATTTTTGCCTGGTGGTTCCGGATGTTGAAAAAGCCAAGGCCATCCTCGCGACGCGCAAATTGCCCGAGGGATGCAAGCCTCCCACCGAGATCAGGGCCGGCATCAATCGCAAGCGGCAGATCAATTATTATGATCCGGACGGCACCCGGGTGGAGCTGATGGAACCAACCACCGTGGACGGCAAGCCAGCCCCCTCCTCCAGCGCACCACCGCCGCAAGCCGAGCCTGCCACAAGCCAGTAGGTTTGGGGAAATAAATTGGTTTTAAGGTGGAGCGCGGCGTCCCGACGCGCTAAATTTAGGAAAATAAAATCCTAAAGAGCGCTTCGGGACGCCGCGCTCCACCCCCGAAGCCTGCCTTATTTCACCCCTCGCCATGATTTTACGCCGCTCTATTCTTTGGGCAGTCATCTTATGTTCCGCCTTCGGCGCTTCCGCCACACGCGCAACTGAAAACTCAACTTCCCCAGGCTCCGCGATCGCGTATGTCGGAGGCTACACCGGCAAGGAAGGCCAAGGCATCTACGCTTTCCGTTTTAATGCCCAGACGGGCGGGCTGACTCCGCTGGGGCTGGCCGTGGAAACGGCCAATCCCTCTTTCATCGTCCTGCATCCAACCGGAAAATATCTTTATGCCGTCGGTTTCACTGGGCCGTTAACCGGGCCGCGGATCGGACTGGTCAGCGCGTTTGCCGTGAATCCGGTCTCATCGAAATTGACCCTCATCAACCAGCAGTCTTCCGGCGGCGGCGGTTCTGTTCGCATCACGATCAACCAGGCTGGCACTTATGTCTTCGTGGCAAACTACGGAACAGGCAGCGTCTGCGTCCTGCCGGTGGAGGCAGACGGGCGGCTGGCCACGGCGACTGCCCTCCAGCAGCATACCGGCTGGGGCCCGAACCAAAGCCGCCAAGAAGGCCCGCATGCGCACTCCGTCACGCTGGATTCGGCTGAGCGCTTTGCTTTCGCGTGCGACCTCGGCATCGACAAAGTGATGATCTATCAATTTGACGCAACCAGTGGAACCTTGGCCCGCCATGGCTCGACGGTCCTGGCGCCGGGTTCGGGGCCACGCCATCTCACTTTTTCCCCGGACGGAAACTTCGCCTACGTCATCAGCGAGATGCTTTCCACGCTCACGGCGTTTCACTACGACTCCAGCGAAGGCAAACTCACTGAGCTACAGACCATTTCGACGCTGCCTTCCGATTGGAAAGGAATTAACACGGCAGCGGAGGTTCATGTTCATCCATCCGGGAAATTTGTTTATGCTTCCAATCGCGGAAACGACAGCATCGCCACTTATCGCACCGCTCCCGATGGCAGGCTTTCCTTGGTTGGTCTGACGCCAGCCGGCGGAAAAACGCCGCGCTTTTTCACCCTCGATCCCACCGGCACCTGGTTGCTTTGCGCGCACCAGAACTCAGGGACCATCGCGGTTTTCAAAATCGATCCAGACACCGGCCTGCCCAAACCGGTGGGTGCGCCAATCCCGGTGCCCAGCCCGACCTGCATCGTCCTGCGGCCGGAAACGACGCAATGATAGGTGGAGCGCGGCGTCCCTGTTTGGGCCGGAGACAAGGGTAACGGGTGTACGGGGACATGGGTAACACTTGAGGATTGGTTAAGAGGACGCAGAGTTATGGGTAGAAGAGGGTTGAACGTAGATACTACGAGCCGTGTGTTTTGGTTGAGTTG
>DATMLS010000088.1:0-47208 GCA_035569995.1 Opitutaceae bacterium
GAGGAATGAAAGAAGGCATCGTCGAAATGAAATGGCGCACGCAGAAGGACGTCGCAAAGCTCCCGCTGGCCGAGGCCGAAGCCCGGCTCGCCGCCGCCATCGCCGAAGCCGCCAAGCAGCCATGATCGTCGGGCAAAGCAAGACCACCACCGCACCCGCCACGCGCGCCGAGACCGAGCTCGCGCTGCAAGGGCTGTGGCATGTCGTGGTGCTGAACGACCCGGTGAACCTCATGAGCTACGTCGTCATGATCTTCAAAAAAATCTTCGGCTTCGACGAGCCGACCGCGCGCCGCCACATGCTCGAAGTGCACGAGCAGGGCCGCTCCGTGGTCTGGACGGGGCTGCGCGAAAAAGCCGAGGCCTACGTTTATTCCCTGCACGAATGGCATCTCACCGCCGTGCTCGAGCCGGATGAAAAAAATTGAAGTAAAACTCAGCCTGCCGGTCGTGGCGCCGCTGCTCGACGTCATCAAGTCCACGGTGGACGACCTGCGCGGGTCGCTGGCGGCGGCGTCCGGGCACGACATCGACGAGGATCTGCGCGAAGTCTGGGTGGACGCGCTGCTGATGTCGCAGGCCGGCGACTGCCGCACGCTGCTCGGGCTTTTCGACCGCGAGTTTTTCTCGACCGGTGTCATCTCCTTCGACGAGACGAATGCCGAGCCCATCGTGCGCGCGTGCGCGGCGGTGCGCCTCCGCCTGCGGGAAAAATACCTGAAGCGGCTGGAGGACGAGTCGCTCGAAAGCGGTAACATCGAGCTGGAGACGCTCCCGGAACCCGAGCGCAAGGCCTTCATGTGCTACCTGTTCCTGGCCACGATCCAGGAACTCATCATCCAGCACCTCGACTCGTCGATCATCGAGTCGTGAATAGTGGAAAGCAGGTGGGGCGTGTTGACCTCAACGCGCTCAGAGCGTCTTGAGGTCAAGCCGCTCCACCTCAGGAGAGATTTTTCGGGGACAGGTCAAAAAAGTAAAGGGAGGCAGAAAAATCATGCTAGGCTATGGGCATGAGAAACAGACGGATCGAAGTGCCGCTGCAAGAAGGCGAAACGGAACGCGTTTTGGCCGGGCTTGACAGGCAACAGGTTTACCGCAAGGTAAACCTCATGCCAACTCTCGCCACAAAAACATCCGAAGCGTTCGTCCGCCAGGTCCAGCAGGCCGCCGCCGCCAAGAAGACGACGGTTTCGTCATTCGTCCGCAAAGCCATTGAAAACGAGATGGCCGGGCGGCCGGTGGAAACCTTTGGCCAGAAGTTCGGCCATCTCTTTGGCGCTGGCAGCAAGCTTCCGGCCAATGCTTCCACAAAAGAAGGCTATGAAGATTGACCGCGTAATCTTCGATACGGGTCCGCTGGTGGCGGTTCTTTCGGCCAAGGACGCTTTGCATGAATGGGCGGTGGAATTGTTCAGTGACCTGCCGTCGCCAGGATTGACCTGCGAAGCCGTCCTGTCCGAAACATTTTTTCGATTGCGCAAGGATGAAAAGGCGACGGGCGCACTGTGCGCCATGATTGACAGTGGCGCGTTCCGGGTCATCCCGGTTGCCTCAATGGGCGGAATTGCCCGTTACGTCATGCAGTATCGCGTGGATTTCGCCGATGCCTGTCTGGTTGCGCTCTCCGAGAATTTTCCGACGGCAACCATCGTTACGACTGACAAGCGCGATTTTGCCATCATGCGCCGCTTCGGCAAGGAGCGGATCCCGTTTATCGCGCCTTGAAGCACACGCGGTGCGCCCGGCGGTCGCGCCCTACCTAATGGGACAAATCGTACTCATACTCGTAATCTTTCTCGTTCTCCGGCTCGAATCGAGAATGAGAACGATAACGAGTACGAGAACGATTAAAAATACGATAATAAGGCGTTAAGCCTTCACGCTGAAAATTTCGGTGTGCAGCTCGCCTTCGCCGATTTTGGTCACGGGGCCGGTCATCTGGATGAAAAAGCCCTGGCCGATGTCGATGCTGATTTCGCCGCCGGGCATGTGGACGGTGACGGCGCGGTCCACCAGGCCGAGCTTGTGCGCGACCGCGGCCGAGGCGCTGCTGCTGCTGCCGGAAGCGAGCGTATAACCGGCGCCGCGCTCCCAGATCTCGATCTGGATGTTGGCGCGGTCCATCACGCGGAGGAATTGCACGTTGGTGCGATTCGGGAAAATCGGATTCGTTTCGAGATCGGGGCCGTAGGTCTTGGCCAGGCTGGCCGAAATCTCGGGCAGGGGAATGACGCAGTGGGGATTGCCGATGTTGGCCGCACAAAACGTAAACTCGCGCCCGTGGACGGCGATTTTTTCATTGATGACCTCGCGCGGCGGCCCGGTCATGGGGATCTTGTCGCTTTGGAAACTCACCTGGCCCATGGCCACGGCGATAAGCCGGCCACCGTCCTTGATGACGGATTGCACGATGCCCCCAAGCGTCTGGATGGTAAAGGTGGGCGCGGCGGCGAAGCCCTGGTCAAAGAGGAAGCGTGAGAAAATGCGCAGGCCATTGCCTGACTTTTCGGCCTCGGAGCCATCGGGATTGAAGATGCGCAGGGCGAAGTCGGCCTTCCTGGTCGGCAGGGGACCCCAAAGAATGCCATCGGAGCCGACCCCATAGTTGCGGTGGCAGATGGCGCGGATTTGATCCCGGGTGGGCAGTTTCCAGAAAGGAAAATCAGCCGGGTTGAGCACGATATAGTCGTTGCCGAGGGCGTGGTATTTGTAGAAGCGCATGGGGCCGGACGGGGAGCGGACTCAAAGTATCAAGTATCAAGTGTCAAGTGACAAGCGCGCGTTGAACGCGAAGTTTCAAGTATCAGGTTTCAAGTTCCAAGATAGCCGATCACTCCTGACTCCCTAATCCTGATACTTGAAAACCTGGTACCTGACACTTGCCCTTACGCCGGCACGGGAGCGGCGGGCGCCGGTGTCGGTGCGCAATCAAAGAGGCCGCGTTTCTTGATTGCCTCGGCGACCGGGGTCGGGACCATTTTTTCCCACGACGGATCCTTGGCCTTGATGCGTTGGAGCACGTCGCGCGAGAAGATATTAAGGATGTCGGGATTGAAGCCGACGATGCTGTCGATGTAGTGATTTTCGAGCAGATGGTCGTAAAGGTTGCGCAGGTGATCGACGACCAGGACGTTGCGGGAGTTGATCAGGACGTTGGCGGCGAAGGCGTGGGAATTGACGTTCGCAGGGTTGTCGGCGGGGTGTCCGCTTTGGAGGTAGCGGTCATAGGCCTCCTGCCGCATCGGGTAGATGTAGAGCTTGACGGCGTTGCGGAAGAGTCGTCCGAAGGACTCGAGGATGCCACCGGGGAGGTTGTCGTAATACTTTTCGTTGAAGATCTCGATGAGGTTGTTGACGCCCATGGCGACGCCGATCATTTCGCTGGTATAGCGGCGAAAATAGGAGGTGAGACGGTAGTATTCACTGTAATTGGAAATGAGAACCGTGAAGCCGATGTCGCCGAGCAAATCGACGCGCGCGAGAAAGTCCTTCGAGTCAAGCGTGCCGTCGGCGAGGAGGTTATTCATGGTGATTTCCATGAGGACGATCACGTCCTTGCCCTTGACCATGGGCTCCTGCACGAACTGGGCGGTGGCGCAGTTGAGCATGTCCACATTGACGTGGGTGACGGGGCGGAAGCTGCCACGTTCGACGAGAACGGCTTTTTTATGCAGCACCTCGGAGGGCTGGAGCACGACGCCGCCGGGGCCGAACATGACGGCGTTGGTGAGGCCGTGTTGCACGAGCGCGAGCGACTTCAGGCGATTATCCACATTACGGAAGGCCGGGCCGCTGAAAGTGAGCATGTCGATCTCGATACGGTCGGCGCCGACGTTGTCGGCCAGGGTCGCGATAAATTTTTGCCGGTCGTCGCGGAAGTAGAGCGCGCCGTAGATAAGGTTTACACCGACGATGCCGAGGGCCTGCTGCTGCAGGACGTTATCCTTGTCCCACATGCGCACGTGCAGGACGATCTCACTCGGTTCGCCCTTGGGCTCGGTCTGGAAACGGATGCCCATCCAGCCATGCGCTTCGTTGGTGCCTTTGAAATTCCGCGTTGCGACCGTGTCGGCAAAAACAAAGAACGTCGTGCGGTCGCCGCGCTGGGCCGCGAGGCGCTCAATGAGCAGGTTGTATTCATGGTTGAGCATGAGCGCGAGGCGCTCGCGCGAGACATAGCGCGGGGTTTTTCCATAAATGGCGTCGCTGAACGTCATGTCGTAGGCCGAGATCGTTTTCGCGATGGTGCCGGAGGCGCCGCCCGCCTGGAAAAAGTGCCGTGCGACTTCCTGCCCGGCGCCGATCTCGGCGAAGGTGCCGTATTGCTTGTCCTCAAGGTTGATCGTGAGAGCCTTGCGGTTGGTCGTGAGAAGTTCTTTTTGCGTTTCGCTCATGGTAGGCAGGGGAAAACCAAACAGGAAATTCCACGAAAGGAAAGCGCGCAGGTCTGTTTTTGGCGTGAGACCTAGGTAGGAGCCTGCTTGCAGGCGAAATTTGCGGGTCAGAGGGTTTGTCGGGCGACAAATAGATTAGGATAAAAATGTCGCCTGCAAGCAGGCTCCTACGACGGCGGGTACCGGCCTCGTCGAGGCCGGTTACATCGAGCGCGCCTTTTCACTGGCCGAAGCGGTGAAATGCATTACCTTCGCCGTTGAATGAGAAATTTCTTCACGTCGATGCTGGGCGCGCTGGTGGCGCTATGGATTTTTTTGGCGGGAGTGGTGGTGCTGCTGGTGGCGGTGGGCGCCGCCATGACGACGATGGGCCGGAAGGTGTCCACCGTGGTGGAACCCGGCTCGTATCTCGTCTTTGACCTGTCCACGAACATCGTGGAAGCCCCGGTGCAGGAAAATCCCTTGGCGGGGTTCGCCAGCGACCGGGAGGAAACCCTGCAAATGCGCAGCGTGACCCGCGCGCTCCGGGCCGCGGCCAATGACAGCCGCATTGCCGGGGTGTTTCTGACCGGCTCGCTCGAGCCCCAGGGGTACGACACGGGTTTTGCCGCGCTCAAGGAAGTGCGCGAGGCACTCGGCGCCTGCCGGGCCGCGGGCAAGCCGGTGGTGGCTTATCTCAATTTCGCCCGGACGAGGGATCTCTACCTGGCCTCGGCGGCCAACGATGTCGTTTTCGATCCCTACGGTGCGCTCTTCCTGCCCGGCCTCGCGAGCCAGCCCATGTTTCTCACCGGGGCGCTGGAAAAATTTGGCATCGGCGTGCAGGTGACGCGCGTCGGCAAATACAAATCATTTGTCGAGCCTTTCATTCGCAAGGACATGAGCCCGGAAAACCGGGCCCAGACGCAAAAGCTGCTCGATGACCTCTGGAGCCAGATTGTCGGCGACATTGCCACCAGCCGGGGCCTCACGCCTGCAGCGATGCAGAAGGCGGTGGATGAGCACGGTCTCTTCACCGCGGAACAAGCCAAGGCCGCAGGGCTGGTCGATCGCATCGCCTATCGCGACGAAATCCTGGCCGAACTCAAAACAAAGACCGGCCGGACCGGGGCCAAGGAGGTATTCAAGCAGGTTGCCCTGGCCGATTATGCCTCTGCGCTGCCGGAAAGCGATCCGGCCACAAAACCCACGGACAAAACGATCGCGGTCGCTTATGCGGAAGGCGACATTGTGGACGGCGAGGGTGTGGATGGTGAAATCGGGGGCGACAAATTTTCCCGCATGCTCCGCGAGTTGCGGCTGGATGACAGTGTGCAAGCCATCGTCCTGCGCGTGAACAGTCCCGGCGGCAGTGCCACCGCATCCGAGGAAATCCAGCGCGAACTGCGGCTCACGCGGAAAACGAAGCCGGTCATTGTCTCGATGGGCACGGTGGCAGCCTCGGGCGGCTATTGGATTTCCGCCTATGGCGACAAAATCTATGCGGAGCCCACGACCATCACCGGTTCCATCGGCGTGTTCGGCCTGTTTTTCAACGTGCAAAAACTGGCCGGCGACCTCGGGCTGACGTTCGATGTGGCGAAGACCGGAAAATTTGCCGACGCCCTCACCATCAGCCGGCCGAAGACGGATGAGGAGCTGGCGCTCTTCCAACAACTGGTTGATTGGATTTACGGCCAGTTTATCGGCAAGGTATCCGAGGGCCGGCACCTCGATCGCGCCGCGGTGGAAGAAATCGCCCAGGGCCGCGTGTGGTCGGGCACCGAGGCGAAGAAGCTTGGCCTGGTGGATGAAATCGGCGGCCTCGACGCCGCGATAAAATTTGCGGCGCAGAAGGCGCAGCTCGGCGACAACTATCGCGTCGTCGAGTATCCGCGCACAAAGGAATTGACCGAAGTCATCGTGGACTGGATCCAGGGACAGAAGCATGATCAAACCCGCGCCACGGACGCACTGAGCCAGCTGATGGCACAAATCAAGGAACAGGCGAAGACCTTGCACGAATTCAACGACCCGCGTGGCCTCTATGCCCGCCTTCCGCTGGAGATGATGATAAAATGAGCGCAACCACCAACCAGACCTTTAAACTTTCCAAAGACACGCCTGCGACCGCCATCCCGGCGGGTGACGAACTGACACTGCCCGAGGGCACGGAGGTGTTCGTAACGCAGACGCTGGGCGGCACCGTGACGGTGCGCACCAACAGCGGGCTATTTCGCATTGCGCGCGAGCACACCGATGCGCTAGCCGGATTCTCATTGAAAACGGAAAAGACCGGTGCCGTGGCCGAATTCAGCGAGAACGCGGTTTGGGAAGCGATGAAGAGCTGCTTCGACCCGGAGATCCCGGTGAACATCGTCGATCTGGGACTCGTTTACGACCTCTCCATCGAGAAAACGCCAAAGGGCGGACACGCGATTGAGGTAAAAATGACCCTGACCGCGCCCGGCTGCGGCATGGGGCCAGTCATCGCGGAAGATGCGCGAGAGAAAATCGCCGCACTGCCGACAGTGGAGTCGGCCAAGGTGCACATCGTCTGGGATCCGATATGGACCCCGCAGATGATTTCACCTGAAGGACGGAAGATTCTCGGCCTAGAGTAACTCGAATAAGTATCAAGTACCAGGTTTTCAAGTATCAGGAATGCGTGCGCAGCACGTTCTTGTTACTTGTCACTTGATACCTGCTACTTGGCCGTCAGGCCGTCACCGTTTCCAGCGAGCAGCCATCGGCGGCGGCAGGGGTTTCGCAATTCGGCCGGGCGATGACGCCGGGGTAGGGCTCGGGCGAAAATTCACGCGTCGGATCGGCGAGCAGATGCTGGTCGCAGACGGAAAAAAGATCGGCCTCGGTCTCGGCGCGGCGCATGGCATGGAGAAAGGCACCGGCGGGATCGACGCTCTGGCCGACGAAGTTGAGGTATTTTTTCATCTTCGCGATGTGGGCCAGCTCGGGGACTTCCGGCAACTGCGTGGCGCGGTAGAGGCGTTCGATGTAGTCACGAACATCCGCCAGGGTGACGCGCAGGACGGGCTGGCCGGAGAAATGCTCGCGGCACTGGCGGAAAATCCAGGGGTTGCGGATGGCGTGGCGGCCGACCATGACGCCGGCCGCGCGCGTGCTGGCGAGAACCGAGGCGGCCTTGGCGACGGAGGTGAGATTGCCGTTCGCGAGCACCGGGCAACGGACGCGGGCGACCGCCCGGGCGATAAAATCGTAGTGCACCTCGCTGCGATACATTTCCTTGACCGTGCGGCCGTGGACGCTGAGCAGGTCGATACGGTGCGTGTTGATGAGGTCGAGGACGCGGTCGAAATGGGCGGTGTCGTCGAAGCCGATGCGCATCTTGACCGTGAGCAGGCCGGGCGCCGCGGTACGGAGGCAGCCGAGGATTTGGTCGATCTTGTCGGGGTCGCGCAGAAGGCCGCCGCCCACGTTCTTCTTGTAAACCTTGGGCGCGGGACAGCCGAGATTCAGGTCGATGCCGGCGATGGGATGACGGAGGAGTTCTTCGACCGTGCGGGCGAGGTCGGGCAGGTTTTCACCGATGAGCTGGGCGAAAACGGGCCGTCCGGTCGTGTTTTCGTCGATGGAGCGCAGGATGTGTTTCTCCGGGCGCGACTGCGAGTGGACGCGGAAAAACTCGGTGAAGAAATAATCGGGCGCGCCGTAATGCGCGATGACGCGCATGAAGGCGAGGTCGGTCACGTCCTGCATGGGCGCGAGGGCCGTCAGCGGCAGGCCCGCGGTGATGGGAGAAGGCAGGGCTGGCATCTTGCTAGAACGTTTTTAAATTAGTGTAGCCACAAAGGATCACAAAGAGCGCAAAGAAAATATATCTTTTCGAAGGCTTTTCTTTGTGATCTTTCGTGGCAAAAAAATCAGCCAGACCGCTACCTGGCATCCGAGCGTGGGGAACGACATCCTCGGCGTGATCCATGCGATATGGTTACGGTTTTATTTAAAATGCCCTAGGACGGCTCGTCCTCTTCTTCACCGGGTTCGGCTTCCTCCTCAGACTGCTGCTTGAGAACGCGCTCCAGGATTTCGGTCTGGTCATCGACGGCATCGAAGACTTTTTGCGCGGCGTAGATCGGGCGTTTGTGCTGGAGGGCGAGCACGATCGAATCGCTGGGGCGCGCATCGATCTCGATGATTTTCTTGCCAATTTCGTTCTCCATCTTGAGGAGGATGCGGGCAAAAAAGGTGCCTTCGTTGACGTCATTGATGACGATGTGGTCGAGCTGGGCGCCGAGGCCGAGCAGGACGCTGCCAATGAGGTCATGCGTGAGCGGGCGTTCTTTTTTCACGCCGTTGAGCGACATCTGGATGGCATTGCCGACAAAGTGATCCACATAAATGACGAAGGTCTTCTCGTCATTGCCGAGGAAGACGGCGCAGCCGTTGGCAGTGGGGACGACGGCCTTGATATTGACGACAACAACGTCGGTGTTCATGGCGGCAGGATGCGCGAAGTTGGGTGAAAGGGCAAGTGTTGGCGCGCGGTCGCGCCAGGCGAAGTATCAAGTAACAGGTAGCAAGTTCCAAGATAGCCGACCACTTCTATGCATCCTAATCCTGTTACTTGTCACCTGACACTTGATACTTGTTCAGATTCAGGCGAATCCGAACAAGCTGATCTTCCACTTGCGGGCTTGGGTGAGAACGGCGGGTTGGTCGAGGATGAGGACGCGGCCGGCTTCAAGGGCGGCGGCGGAAAGGCCGGTTTCGTGCATGGCTTCCAGGGTTTTTTGGCCAAAGACAGGCACGTCAAAGCGGTAGTCCTGGCCGGTCTTCACGGTCTTCACAAAGAGGGCTCCGTCGGTCTTGAACGAGCCGGCCCGGCGGAGCATCTCGTCGGTGCCCTCGAAAGCCTCGACGGCGAGTACGGTGCCTTTGCGCACGACGCAGCCCTGGCCGATGTCGAGGCGGGCGCATTCGCGGGCAATATGAATGCCGTGGTCAATGTAATCGCGTTCGATGGGAAAGCGGCCCCCGGTCATGACGCCGGGCGTGGCGAGCTGGTCGTCGAGAAAGCAGCGCGCATCGAGCATGGTGATGCCGAGTTTTTCGATCTGGACGGCGATGGCGCCGAAGATGGTCTCGGCGTTGCGGCGCTTGAGGGAAAGCAGGATTTGCGCGGCTTTGAGGTCGAGCTGGTGCAGGCTTTTGAAAAGGCGGCGCGGCGTGACCTGGCCAGCCATGAGCGCGTAGCCGGCGTGGAATTTTTCCAGGGTCTTGAGCATCTTGCCGAGCTGGCCCACGACGATGGTCTCGCGGTCGGCGGGGGCAAAGGACTCGACGAGATCGGTGCGGGTCTCCTCCTCGAAGGCGATAAGCTTGAGCGGCACACCGGCGCGGCGAATCGCCTGGGCGGTGATCACGGGATAGTCGCCCTGGCCGGCGATAAGAGCGATGGGTTTTGCCGGGTCGAAGTCTTGGGGGAGAAACTGGGAGAGCACGGCCTAGAAAGGCTGAAAGGCTGAAAAACTGAAAGGCTGAAAATAACCTGTTTTCGATGCAAAGTATCAAGTAACAGGTATCAAGTAACAAGAGCGCGCTACTCCTGATACTTGAAAACTTGATACCTGATACTTTAGCTTCCCCTACGTCTGCGTACCGTAATATTTTTTGTAGCTGCGGTAGTAGCGGTAATTGGAGTAGTACTCGATGCGGCGCGGCGAAAGGCCGTTGAGAACGATGCCGAGGATCTCGTTCTTGCTGTTGTACAGGCTGCGGATGTAAAGCTTGATGTGCTTGCGGTTGGTGCGGTTGAAACGGCAGACGTAGATGATTTCATCGGTGTGCTCCGCAATGAGGAGCGAGTCGGTGACGGCGCCGAGCGGCGGCGAGTCCACGACGACGAGCTCAAATTGTTTTTTCAGGCGGTCGATCAGCTGGCCGAAGGCGGGATTTTCCAGGAATTCGGTGGGGCTTTTGGAACGGCCGCCGGAGCAAAGGAGGAAAAAATCCTCCGCGATTTGCACGATGCCCAGATGGGGATTCTGGGTGAGGTCATCATCGAGGTTGGCGCCATTTTCAAACCAGGGGATGAGACCGAGTTTATTTTCCTGCTTGAAATGGCGGTGCAGCATCGGCCGGCGCAGGTCGCAATCGATGAGCAGGGTGCGCTTGCCATGGCGCGCGAAGGCGCTGGCGAGATTGCAGGAAACGAGGGTCTTCCCTTCGCCCGGGATGGTGCTGGTGATGAGAACCGATTTGGGGAAATCGAGCTTGGAGTGGATTTTTACTGAGCTGTAAACGCTGAGAAAAGACTCGGCGCCCGTCGAGGTTGAGCCGTTGAGAATGAGGGAATATTTATCCTCATCCTTAATATTGCCCAGTTCGGGGATGATACCGAGAAGATTGACGCCGATGAAGGATTCGACGTCCCAGGCGCTTTTGATGCGATCGTCGAGAAAACTGAGGCCGACGGCCACGCCGACGAAGATGAGCAGGCCGAGGCCGGCGCAAGTGCGGATGATGTGGCTGAGGTTGGGCGTGAACGGTGAGCCGATCGGTGGCGTGGCTTTGTCGAGCGGATGAACGGGGATGTTCTCGAGGTTTTTGTAATTGGTGGCCTGGTTGAGCCGGTCGAGAATCTGGGTATAGTTGTTTTTGGCCGCCGAGGCCTGATTTTCCAAGATGCGATATTTGACCGACAGGTCGCGGAGACGGAGCTGTTCCTGCTCCTGTTTTGCATAGTCATCCCGCAGGGTGTTCTCGGTCGTGGTGGCCTTGTCGAGGCTGGTTTGGAGTTCCTCAATCGCAAGTTCGAGCGCCTGGTTCAACTGATCCTGGGCCACTTGGATGGCATTGTTGATGTCGATGACCTTGGGATGGCGTTCCAGGTATCGTTCGGCGAGAGCCGCCTGGGTGCGCTTGAGTTCATCCAAACGGGCGCGGATGCCGGGGATCTCGCCATGATTGGCAATATAGGCGATTTCCAGAAGGTCGCGGCCGTCTTTTTTGTAGGCCTGGACCTGGTCGAGAAGCGTCTGCAGGTTCATGCGCTCCTGGCCGGCATTTTCCAGCGCACCATTCAGGGATTTGAGGCGGTCGGTAACGATATTCACGCTGCTGTCGAACGAGACCAGGTTGTTCGCCTTCATGTAGGTCTCGAGTTGTTGATCCGCGTCCTCGGACTCCTGGCGGAGTTCATCGCCGCGGGTCTTGAGGTACTCAACCGCGGCTTCATTCCGCCCGCCGACGTTTTCCATGAGATATCGCATGAATTGGTCGATGTAGTGGTTGGCGATGATCGCGGCGGCTTCCGGATCCTCGTGAACGACGGAGATGCTGATGAGAAAACTATTATGCACGGATGCGACCGAGAGGCTGCCGAGCACACTTGAGGCCGGCGGAGGGGCCTCGCCTGGCGCCAGGTATTTCAGGGAAGGACGCTGGAGGATTTTAATCTCGTCGGGCGTGAGGGACTCGACGACCTTTGTGCGCAGGCGGCCACTGGTGAGATCCTCAATGTAAGTATTGAGATCAATGTCAGATTTGACGGCAGGATCGACGACGCCTTCGGTGGTGATGACGCGCTCGGGTTTCTCAAACTCCATGGTGGCGTGCGCCTGATACATCTTGGGCTGATGGGCCTGATGATATCCAAGCGGCAGGACGACGATGAGCGCCAGCGGCAGGGCGATCCAGACGCGTTCACGCAGGATGATGAAGTAATCGCGCAGGGTGCGGCGCTCGACGACATCGTCATCCTTGCCGTGCAGCGGTTTTGGGGTTGGCTTCAGGTTGGTTTCGGCCATCGGTGCGCGGGGTTTAAATGATGCGTTCGGGAACGTAAACGATGTCCCCGGGTTGAAGCTGGATGCTGGCGTCATTGGGCTTGGCCTGAGCCTTGCCCTTGAGAATGCTATCAACATCCACGGTCGTCGTTATCTTTTTTCCATCGGGTGTGATATGGGTGATGGTGACAGCACCGCCCCGGGCAATGTCCGTGAGGCCACCGGCCTTGGTGACGAGGTCAATGACGGTCATGGTGGATTCGATCGGCAGGGGGTAGCGACCCGGGCTGTGCACTTCGCCGCCGATGGAGACCTCGCGTGGGGCGTATTCCTCGACGGTGATGATGACTTGGGGGTTGCGCAGGAACCGGCCATCCCGGTAGGCATCTTCGATGGCTTTTTGCGCCTCACGCACGGTGAGGCCGGCAATCCTGACTTCGCCGACGAGCAGCAGGTTGACGTCACCCTTGGCGTCGATGCGGACGATGCTGGAAAGATCATCTTCTTGATAGACAGCGATGCGCAAACGATCGGTGGCCGTGAGGGTGTAGCTCGGAACTTTCCCTTCACTGTCGGGAGCTTCGGCGCGCAAGGCTGGTGGGCCGGCCCAAAGTGCGACGATGGCGGCGAGTGGGAACAACAACCGTTGCAGGGAGTGGAGAAAAGTTGTCATGTCAGCATCGGTTAGAATCGCATACTCAACGAAAGGGAGGTTGTATGCCGGATAAAATCAGAGAAACTCGCGGTAGACCAGTTCTCATAATAAGTATAACTGAGGGCCGTTGTAAAATGGTCATTGATGGTATAGTTCACGCCGGCATTCCAAGTAAAATAGCTGTCTCGTCGTCCAGCCGCCGTTGCGCCGATAAAGCGATTATAGCCGCCGCCAATGCCACTCGTGAAGCTGACCTTGGAATTCATCGCAAAACTGGCATCGAGGCTGCCGGACAGGGTGTTGACCGAGCCCGTGGTCGATGTCGCACTGAAGTTTTGCGAGACATTCGCGGTAAATTTCAAGCGCCGGCTAAAATTCCACGTCAACGCGCAGGCCTCGGTCATTGAACCCGTGCCGTGGTCATTCGATCCGTGCGGAACTTCCAATTCATAGCCGAAGCTGATCGTGCCATTGAGCTTGGGCAGGATTTTCCCTTCGAGGCCCACATTCAATGAGTGGTTGTCGAAGCTCGTGTTGTGCGAGGTTTCCTGGAGGCCGAAATTGTAACCCATGAATAAATCACGGGCGGAGTTGATGGTATAGGCCAAACTCAAGCCCGCACTGTAGCTCGCGAGATTGGCCAGGCCGGGCGTGTTGACGTAATTTTTCAACGTATAACCGAGGGTGTTGGTGATACTGTAGCGGTCGGTGACGTGGTAGCTGGTGTTGAGGTTGGCAGCATAATTCCACGAGACGGCCCGGACGCCGGAAACAATGTCGGCCTCGCTTTCGCGGGAAGTATTGAGGTTAAGATCGACCGTCGTACGATCGTCCTTGGCGCTAAATTCGGTCTGTAAATGCGGATCGGAAAAATCATCCGTGGTGGTTTTGTTAAAACGCGAGATGGACAGGCCGGTGCTTGCATCCACGGAAATAATGCCGGCTCGCCGCGAGTATTCGAGGCCGGCACCAGCTGAATAAATCGTGTCAGCCTGGGCAAAGCGATTGGCCGCGATATTCGTGTCATAAGTTACGCCGAGACTGCCCGTCACAAAAAGTTTGTCGTGGCCCTCGTCAAAGGTGAGCAAGGCGTGGGCAGGCACAGGGATGATTCCTCCGAAAAGCAGCACAACCAAACTGGTGCGATAGAAAGGGGGGACTTGCATGGATGCGCTCGACCAGGTTTCGGCATCAGTGCGTCAACTGGGACGGGCTTATCGTAAACTCGACGGGTTTATCGGTGGGAACAACTTCCTCGGCCTTGATTGTCTGCGTCGTTTCTCCCGTCGTGCTGCTCGTGTGCTCAACCACCTCAAAATACACCGTCCGTTTGGCGATGCAGGCCATGGCGACCCGGTCGCTTAGGAATTGCTTCCGCTCATCCGGTATCTGGCCGACGTGGGCAACGCTGCTGGTTTCGTTTGCGGGATTGGAACGAACAATGGCCTCCTGGCCACCGTGCACGATCTGGCCGGCATCGCCGTTGGAACCCTGCACTGTCACTTCGCCTTCGAGGACGGAAATCCGGGTTTCGTTGTTGTCCGTCTCAATCACGACTTTTTTGCCACGGATGGCGACCGTGGCTTGCGGAGTCGAGTAAACCATGTTGCTGCCAGCCACGAGTTTGGTCGCGCACAATCCAACGAGGCCGTGCGACACATAAGCCTGCGTTTGCGAAACGGACGGCTCCGTATCCATATCGTAGCGATTGGGAGTGAAAGGCTCCTGCACAAATTTTTTGACATCAAGGCGCGTGTCGGAGTCGAGATAGACGCCTGAGCCGTTGGAATAGACCATGGAGTTGTTGGCATCCTTCTCGGTCAAAATACTGGCGCCTTGGGCGTTAAACACATCTTTTTTTGTCAGGGAAGTGATGGCATCAGCCGTGTTCAGGTCGGATTTGCCCTTTAGGTCGGCAACAAAGAGTTTACTGTCCGGGCCGGTTTCGACCGCAAATGAACATGGACTAAAAAAAGCGCCGGTTATGACCATGGCCATGAAGAGGGCGCTGGGGTTGTGAGAAAAAAGACGAGAAGAGGTTTTCATGATGGCTCCATCGTTTAATGCCGGTGGCAAAAAATAGCAAAATTCAATAGACCTTGCAGTTCATATGCTACTAGGACTGGTTTAGTAAAATAGATAGAGAAATACCCCCATTGTCGAGCAGTTTTATTAAAAAAGTGTTAATTTTACAAAAAAGTAAGCCTATATTACAAAATTTAGGATTTTTCCGGGCACATAGATGACCCGGCGCACGGTTTTCCCTGCAATAAAGGGCGTCACGCGCGGGTGTTCGGAAGCGAGGCGAACCGCCTCGTCCTGCGGTAGACCTGCCGGCACGGACAATTCAGCGCGGTGCTTGCCGTTGACCTGGACGACGAGCGTGATTTCGGCCGAGGCGAATTTAGTGGCGTCAAATTCCGGCCAGGGTGCCTGCTGGATCGAAGGCTTTTCACCCAATCGTTCCCACAATTCTTCCGCGATGTGGGGTGCGAAGGGTGCGAGGAGTTGCAGAAATGCGAGCATGGTGGCGCGGCTGACCTGCGGCGCTTTCTGGAGCGAGTTGGTGAAAATCATCATCTGCGAAATCGCCGTGTTGAGGCGCAGCGACTCGATGTCATCGCCGACTTTCTTGATCGTCTCGTGCAATATTTTTTCCAACTCAGGCGAATCCACTGCCGTCGCGGAAATTTTCGGATGGATCGCGCCGTCCGGGCCGACGCACTCGCGCCAGACTTTTTGCAGGAAGCGGTGCACGCCCTCGATGCCCCGCGGATTCCACGGCTTCATCGCTTCAAGCGGGCCGAGGAACATCAGGTAAAGCCGCAGCGTATCCGTGCCGTGGCTCGCGATGATGGTGTCGGGACTCACCACGTTGCCGCGGCTCTTCGACATTTTTTCGCCATCTTCGCCCAGGATGATGCCTTGGTGGAAAAGTTTTTTGAAGGGCTCGGCCTGCGGCACGAGGCCGAGATCGAAAAGCACCTTGTGCCAGAAACGCGCATAGAGCAGGTGCAGCACGGCATGCTCGGCACCGCCAACGTAGAGATCGGGCACGCCCCAGTAGGCGAGCAGCTTCGGGTCAGCGAAGGCGCGGTCGTTTTTTGGATCGATGAACCGCAGGTAATACCAGCAGGAGCCGGCCCACTGCGGCATGGTGTTGGTTTCGCGCCGGCCGCGCACCCAGTCATCGCCGGCGGGCTTGGGCTGCGAGGCCGGCACGGCATCGCCCGTCTTGATATTGAACCAGATTTCCGCCCAGTCAGTGACATTGCCGAGCGGGCTTTCGCCGGTGCCGCTGGGCAAATAGCTTTGCACCTCGGGCAATTTGAGCGGCAGCGCGGATGCGGGAACGGGAATGGCGCAGGAAATTTGTTTCCCATCGGCGCTGGCGTATTCGATGGGATCCACGGGCCCGGGTTTGCCTAAACGGATGTAATCTTCCCGGCTGATCCACACGATGGGAAACGGTTCGCCCCAGTAGCGCTGCCGTGAAAACAGCCAGTCGCGGAGCTTGTAGTTGACGGCGACTTTCCCGCCGTTGCGGGCGGCGAGATCGGCGGTGATTTTTTTCTTGGCCTCGCGCCAGTCGAGGCCGGTGTAGCCGGCGGAGCGGACGAGTTTGCCATCGCCGGTGTACGGCAGCTTGGACGCCGCGTCGTTGGCCGGGGGCTCGACCGGTTCGATGACTTGTACCACCGGTAACTGATAGGTCTGCGCAAATTCGTAGTCGCGCTCGTCGTGGGCGGGCACGGCCATGATGGCGCCGGTGCCGTAGCCCGTGAGCACGTAGTCGGCGATCCAGATCGGCACGCGCTGGCCATTGACCGGATTGATGGCAAACGAACCGGTGAACACGCCGGATTTTTCCTTGGCGAGGTCGGTGCGCTCGAGGTCGCTCTTGGCCGCGGCCTTTTTCTGATAGGCCTCGACCGCATCGCGCTGCGCGGGCACCGTCAGTTTGTCCACGAGCGGATGCTCGGGCGCCAGCACCATATAGGTGCAGCCGAACAGCGTGTCGGGCCGCGTCGTGAAAACGCGCAAGTCGCCGAGGGATTTGTTTTCCAGCTCGAACAGAATTTCCGCGCCCTCGCTGCGGCCGATCCAGGCTTCCTGCATGCGCTTGGTCGAGTCGGGCCAGTCGACATCCTTCAAATCGGCCAGCAACCGGTCGGCGTAGGCGGTGATGCGCAGCACCCACTGGCGGAGATTGCGGCGTTCGACGGGAAAGCCACCGACTTCGCTTTTGCCGTCCACAACTTCCTCATTCGCGAGCACCGTCTTTAATTCCGGGCACCACCACACCGGGCGCTCATCGACGTAGGCGAGGCCGCGCTGGAAGAGCTGTAGGAAAATCCACTGCGTCCAGCGGTAATAGCGCGGATCGGTCGTGTCGATTTCGCGATCCCAATCGTAGCTGAAGCCAAGCGCTTTGATCTGGCGCCGGAAATTTGCGATATTGTTCTGCGTGTTGAGGGCCGGATGCGTGCCGGTTTTTACCGCATGCTGTTCGGCCGGCAGGCCGAACGCGTCCCAGCCGATCGGGTGCAGCACGTTGAAGCCGCGCGCGCGTTTATAGCGCGCCACGATATCAGTCGCAGTGTAACCCTCGGGATGGCCGATGTGCAGGCCCGCGCCGGACGGGTAGGGGAACATGTCCAGCACGTAGTATTTCGGCTTGGTTGAATCGGCCGTGCTTTGGAACGTGCGGTTTTTTTCCCAGAAAGTTTGCCAATGGGGCTCAATTTTGAGAAAGTCGTAGTCTTTGCCATCTATTGCCATGTGTAAAACCCACCACGATGAAGGATTGCCCCGCACCGTCAATCACTCCGCGCCGGCGTGGCGCATCTCCGCTGGTCGGACGCTTTAAGCGCGTTGAGGTCAACGCGCTCCACCTTTAAATAGACTTTTATGTTTACCGGCATTGTTGAAGAAACCGGCCATATCGTTTCGTTCGCTCCCGCGGCGAACGCCTGGCGACTGCAGGTTTCCGCCGAAATCGCGCGGCGTGACGTCGCGCTCGGCGACAGCATCGCCGTGAACGGCTGCTGCCTGACGGTCGCGGCGACCGACGCCAAACATTTGTTTTTCGATCTCGTCGAAGAGACGCGCCGCCTGACGAATTTCGAGGTGCTGGGATCCGGCTCGGTGGTCAATCTCGAGCGCAGCCTGCGCTTCGACGGCAAAGTCGGCGGGCACTTTGTGACCGGGCATATCGATGCACAGGGCGTCATCGAGGTGTTCGAGCAGCGCGGAAAAGACTATTACCTGCGCGTGCGCGGGCCGGAGGGCGCCGGGCGCAACCTTGTGCCCAAGGGCAGCATCGCCATCGACGGCATTTCGCTGACCGTGGCTGAAGTTGATGGCGACGCGTTTGCGGTGTGGTTGATCCCGCACACCCTGGCCGTGACCAACACGGGCCGGCGGCAGGCTGGGGAACGGGTCAATTTGGAATTCGACTTGCTGGGAAAGTATGTCGAGAAGCTGCTGAGCTACCGTAAACCCTGATGCGTGCCGTCCTCACCGCTCTCACCGACGAGTTAAAACGCCTGAAAGCCACGGGCGTCCGCACCGTGTCCGTGTCGGAGGCAAACCTCGCCGCGTTGCGCGGCGTCGTGCAGCGCAGGGCGGCAGATGCCGGTGCGAGCCGGAAGATTGCCGCGATGCCAGATCCGCTACCTTCGCTGCCGCCGGTGATTTCAACCAAGGAAACGGTTCGTCCTTTGCCCGCGGCCTCCAGTCTTCCCCCGCCGCCGGTGATCGTCTTGGCGGCGGGCGACAAGCGCACGCGGTGGACGGCGCTGCGCGAACGCGTGCTGGGCGATGCGGTTTGCCGCGCGCACGTCCGGCCGGGCAAGCAGGTGGTTTTTGGCGTGGGCGACATCGAGGCGAAGATTTTTTTCTGTGGCGAGGCGCCGGGCGCCGAGGAAGAACAGCAGGGCGAGCCGTTCGTCGGCCCGGCGGGCCAGCTGCTCAACAAAATGATCCAGGGCATGGGCCTGCGGCGCGAGGATGTCTATATCGGCAACATCATGAACTGGCGGCCCGAAATGCCGACGGCCTTTGGCAACCGCCCGCCCAACGCCGAGGAGATGGCTTACTGCCTGCCGTTTTTGCGCGCGCAAATCGAGGTCGTCGATCCTGCCCTCATCGTCGCGCTCGGGGCGACCGCGGCTCGGGGCCTGCTCGGCGCGGATAATTTCAAATCCCTCGGCGAAATTCGCGGACACTGGAAACAGTTTGCCGGAAAACCTGTCATGGTGACCTACCATCCGTCCTACCTGCTGCACAACGACACCCGTCGGGCCAAGCGTGCCGTGTGGGAGGATTTGGTCCAGGTGATGGAGCGTGCCGGCTTGGCCATCAGCGAAAAACAACGCTGCTACTATTTATAGAAATGAAAAAACGTTCCCTCCTGTTGCTTGGGTTTGGATTCTGCGCGATTTATGCCATGGCGCGCGCGGACGACATGCCGTTCGATTTCGACACGCTGCGCTACCAAGCCAAGCTTCTCGCGGTCCGGCCTTATGTGCCGCAGCCCTCCCGGGTGCCGGATTCGCTGCTGAAGCTCACCTACGACCAGTACCGGGACATTCGCTTCAAGCCGGAGAAAGCCTGGTGGCGGCGCGAGGCGCTGCCGTTTCAACTCCAGTTTTTCCACCCTGGGTTTTTCTTCAACAAGACCGTGCAAATCTCCGAGGTCATCGGCAAGGAACCTAAACCCATTCCTTTCGAATCGGCGCTCTTTGACTACGGGAAAAACAAGGATCTTGGCTCCATCCCGGAGGACATGGGTTACGCCGGCTTTCGCATTCATTATCCGCTGAACAACCCGGGCTACCTCGACGAACTCGCCGTTTTTCTGGGCGCGAGCTACTTCCGCGCGCTCGGGCAGAACATGCTCTACGGCCTGTCCGCCCGCGGCCTGGCGGTGAATTGCGGCGAGCCCGGGGGCGAGGAATTTCCGGTATTCGAGGAATTCTGGGTCAAGAAACCCGCGCCTGATGCCAAGCAACTCGTCCTCTATGCCCTGCTCGACAGCCCGAGCGTGACGGGCGCTTACCGGTTCATCATCACGCCCGGGACCGAGACCGTCATGCAAGTGCGCGTGACGCTTTACTGTCGCACGGAAATCAAATCGCTGGGCTTGGCCCCGCTCACGAGCATGTTCTGGCACGGCAAAAATTCCAACGGCGACTTCGACGACTACCGGCCCGAAGTGCACGATTCCGACGGCCTGCAGATCGAGCGCAGCGATGGCGAATGGTTGTGGCGGCCGCTCGTAAATCCGGCGCAGATCCGCAGCACCTCCTTTAGTGATGAAAATCCACGCGGCTTCGGCCTCGTCCAGCGCGACCGGAATTTTAACGATTACCAGGACCTCGAGTCTTCCTACCAGCTTCGCCCGAGCACGTGGGTCGAGCCGGTCGGCCAGTGGGGCCGCGGCTCGGTGCATTTGGTCGAACTGCCAACCCCCAATGAATCCAACGACAATATCGTCGCTTTCTGGGTGCCGGACAAACTTCCGCCCGTGGGCGAGCCGATTGATTACGAATACAAACTCCATTGGTTCATGGAAACGCAACCCGGTGGCGCGCGCCCGCCGGCGGGTTACACCGTGGCCACGCGCGTCGGCCACAGCAGAACCTATGAGACCGATTTGCAGCGCTTTGTCGTGGATTTTGACAGCCCCTACCTGCACGGACGGCATGCCGATCCCGACCTGCAGCCGGTCATCACGGTCGGCGATGGAGCAAAATTGGTTGGCAGCACCTTGCAAAGCAATCCCTACAACGGCACCTGGCGGGTCGCTTTCGCCCTGAAACCCGATGGCACCGGACGGCCGGTTGAACTCCGTTGCTTCCTGCAGCATCCGCCCCATATTCTCACGGAAACATGGAGCTACCTTTGGAATCCATAGCTGCGCCGTTCAGCACCTTCCGGCCCAAAACCGGCTCGATGGAGGCGTGGAATGCCGCCTACGTGCGCGTCGAGGATTATCTGCGCGCGCATCGCATCCACAACCGTCTCCACCAGAGCCGCCTCATTGAAAAAATTCTCGAACGCGCCGCGCGTCGTCATGTCGAGCACCCGGCGCTTGAGCCCACCACGCTCGCCGCCGAGGAAACCGAGGCCATGATCGACACCTGGTTTGGGGAAGTGCTCGGCGAACGCGGCCAGCCGCACGACCGCATCGCCATCGACGGCCGCCTGGCGCTGCTGCTCTCCGACGGGCCGCAGAAATGGCCGTATGCGTTTCTCGACGAGGAAAACATCCCGGCTGATTTCTCCCGGGCCATGCAAACCAGCTTCATGCGGGCCGGTCCCGATCTCGCGGTTTCAAGCATGGTGCCGCGGCCCATCGAACTTGGCGTTATCAGTGAAGTTGCGGGTGAAACCTTGGAACGCTTTGGGAAGTGGCCGTTGTTGCGCGCCCTTTCCCTTTGGGCCCTGTTCCTGGCCGCGCTGGCGTTGATTTTCCACGCCACGCGGTGAGACCGCTGCCTGGGGCCATGCCATGAAGCTTTTCGACGCCGACCAGATCCATCCACTCCGCCTCCAGCGCCGGCGCTTTCTGTTTTTTTCCTGCATCATTTTGCTGACGAGTTTCGCCACGTGGTTCATGGCCGATTTGGTGTGGCGCGACCATATCGATGCCAGCGGGATCGCCATTCTCATCCTGTTCGTCATTCTCTTCGCGCACGTCGCCACCGGCTTTTGCCTGGCCATGGTGGGCTTCTACGTCATCAACCGCGGTGGCGATTCCTGCCGGATCACGTGCTCGGTGGACTGGGATTCGGACCCGCCCCTTGGCAGCACCGCCATTGTCATGCCGGTGTTCAACGAGGACGTCAGCCGGGTCCTGGAGGGACTGCGCGTGATTTTTCGCTCGGTGGAAGAGACCAAGAAACTCGAGTTCTTCGATTTCTTCATCCTCAGCGATTCGACCCAGCCCAACCAGTGGATTCAGGAGGAGGTGGCCTGGGCGGAACTCTGCAAGCAGGTCGGCGGCTTTGGGAAGATTTTCTACCGCAAGCGCCGCCAGCCCATCAATAAAAAGGCCGGCAATGTCGCCGATTTTCTCCGCCGCTGGGGCCGCCGTTATCGCTACATGGTCGTGCTCGATGCCGACAGCATCATGACCGGCCGGGCGCTCGTGCAGCTCGTGGCCATGATGGAGAAAAATTCCCACGTCGGCATCATCCAGACCGCGCCGCGCATCGCGAACGGCAAAACGCTTTATGCGCGCCTGCAATCGTTCGCCAACCGGCTCTACAGCCCGCTTTTCCTCGCGGGCCTCAACTACTGGCAGCAGGGCGACGGAAATTACTGGGGCCACAACGCCATCATCCGCGTGCAACCGTTCATGGCGCATTGCGCGCTGCCCGACCTGCCCGGCAGCGAACCCTTCGGCGGACGCATCCTCTCGCACGATTTCGTCGAGGCTGCACTCATGCGCAAGGCCGGCTGGGCCGTGTGGCTCGCGCAGGATATCGATGGCACCTACGAGGAAGGTCCGCCCACTGTGATTGACAACGCCAAGCGCGACCGCCGCTGGTGCCAGGGCAACCTTCAGCACACCTGGCTCCTGACCGCGCGCGGCTTCCACCCGGCCAACCGCCTGCACCTGCTGTTCGGCGTCCTTTCCTACATCTCGTCGCCGCTCTGGCTGCTGTTTTTGATCCTGAGCACGATCCGGATGTTGCACCTGCTCAAAATGTCCGGCGTCAATGTGCTCCGGCCCGAGGATGTGACCTCGATTCTCGGCTACGTCATCGAGGTGCCGGAGGCGTTCACACTTTTCCTGCTCACGATGCTCCTGCTGTTTTTGCCCAAGATCATCTCGGTCATCATCACGGCGCAAAAACAGACGGAAGCCGCAAAGTTCGGCGGCCCGCTGCGCCTCAGCGTCAGCGCCTTGCTGGAGACGATGGTCTCCGCGCTGCTCGCGCCCATCAACATGATGTTCAACGCCAAATTTGTCCTTTTCACGCTGCTGGGGCAGGGCACCTCGTGGGTGACGCAACGCCGGGGCAGCAGCCGGGACGATGCCGACGACTGGCGCGAAGCCATCCTCACGCACGGCGGGCACACAATCTTCGGCCTGGTCTGGGGCGTCTCGATCCTCGTGCTGCTGCCTTCATTTTTCTGGTGGCTCAGCCCGGTGCTGGTTGGGCTCGTTTTCTCCATCCCGCTGGAGATTTTTTTGAGCAAGGCCGGCATCGGCCGCCGGGCCCGGCAGCTCGGGTTGTTTCTTACGCCGGAAGAAACCCAGGCGCCCTTCGAACTCAAGCGGCTCGAGCAAAACCTTGCCGAGTGCTACCGTCACCTGACGCCCATCGAGCCGCTGCGCGACGACTATGGCCTGCTGCAGGCCGTGCTCGATCCCTACATCAATGCCATGCACGTCGCGCTGCTGCACCAGCGCCTGCCCGGCGAGGATTCGCGGGAATATTTCCATCATCTTCGCCAGCGCCTGCTCCGCGAAGGCCCGGAGGAACTTTCCGCCAAGGAAAAAATGGGGCTGCTCCTCGATGCCGAGTCCATGATCTGGCTGCACCGCGAACTCTGGAGCCTGCCCGCGGGCGCGCTGGCGGAGTGGTGGCGCCTCGCCATGCGCCAATACAATGTTCTCACCGCTTCGCCGGTGACCGCGCTGTATCGGTGAAATCGTTCTCGTTATCGTAATCTTTCTCGTTCTCTCAGGCGAGGCCGAGAAGGAGAACGATAACGATTAAGAGAACGATGGATGAAGCCCATGCGGCAGAGTCTTTCCGTGGTACGATAAAAAAACCTTCCACCACTTGCGGAAGCCCGGGATCGGGCGAAAGTGCAGTCTTCGCCGCATGATGGGCCATGAGATTCCTGCCGAGGTTGCGCGCGCCATGCGCGCGGTTCCCCGCGAGCAATTTGTGCCGCGGGATCTATGGCCGCAGGCCCACAAGGACAAGCCGCTGCCCATCGGCCATGACCAGACTATTTCCCAGCCCTCGCTCGTTGCCTTCATGACGGCACAGCTGGCGCTCACGCCCTTTAGCCGCGTGCTCGAAATCGGCACCGGCTCCGGCTACCAGACGGCGATTCTCGCCGAGCTCGCGGGAGAAGTTTTTTCCATCGAACGAATCCCCGAACTCTCCGCCACGGCGAAACAACGTCTGGCGATGCTGGGCTACAAAAACATCACCCTGCGCATCGACGACGGCGTGCACGGCTGGCCGGAAGCCGTGCCGTTTGACGCGATTATTCTCACCGCGGCGACGCAGGAAATTCCGCACCGGCTCCTCGCCCAGCTCAAAATCGGCGGCCGGTTGGTGGCCCCGGAAGGCCAATCCGATGAAAACCAGACTTTGCTGCTGGTTGAAAAAACACCGACGGGCGATATCCGGCGCTTTGACCTCGGCGCCGTGCGCTTCGTGCCGCTGGTGAGTGATGGGACGCCATAGCGTCCAAGTACCAAGTGTCAGGTATCAAGTGACAAGAGCGCGCAGCGCGCATTCTCCTGATACTTGAAAACTTGTCACCTGATACTTTTTACTGACTCACGCCTTCCCACCGAAGCTGATATAATCATCAAGGTCCAGCCGGTCGAAATTCGTGCGGATGTCATCGCGGCCGGGTGCGAGCCGGGCGATGTCCTCGGACATGCTGGCGTGGCGTTTGGCGTCGCCAGGGCCGAGATTTTCGAGCCAGCTCGACCAGGCTTCGATCTCCCAGATGGTGCGGGCGGGCTTCGCGTGTTCGTTGACCCAGGCGAGCATCTCGACGTCGCCTTTGCCGGATTTCACCGCGGCCAGGAATGCGTCGGGATCGATCCCGGTGAAGCCGAAAAAGCGCTTGTCCAGCGGGCAGGGATAAATGAATTCGCCCAGCTTGCCGGCGGCGCAGGCGCGGGCCTTGTCGAGCAGGCGCGGCAGGTGCACGAAGCCGCCGAGGCGGACACGCGGGCTGCGCGGTGGATGTTGGGTGAAGTCGGGAGCAGAGTAGTTGATCATCGGAAGAAGAATTAGTTGGTCTTTAGTAGTTGGTCAAATACGCCAAGTACTTGGATGTTGGACGTTGAATGTTGAGTGTTGAATGTTCACGAAGTGCGCAGCACTTCGTGAAGCTTGGCCACATCTCTTCCACCGCCCATGGCGAAGTCCGGCTTGCCGCCGCCTTTGCCGCCGAGTTTCAGGCTGAGTTCGTTGACGAGCTTGCCGGCCTGGTGGCCGGCCTTGATCGCGGCGGGCGAGCAGAAAGCAACCACCGTGGCCTTGTCACCGAATGCGGCGCCGAGCACGACCACGCCTTCGCCAAGCTTGGCCAGGATTTGTGCGCCGAGGCTGCGGAGCGATTCCGGCGAGTCGGCCGCGACTGCCGTCGAAACAAACTTCAGGCCATCGCGAGCCGTGGCTTTGGCGGCGAGTTCGTCGGAAAGTCCGGCCGAGGCTTTTTGTTCGAAACCCTTTAGTTTCTTTTCGAGTTCCTTCTGGTGGGCGAGGATCGTCTCAAGTTTCTTCACCACATCAGCCGGGCCGGCCGAAAGATGGGTGCTCACGGCGGCGAGGGCGGCCTCGCGGTGGGCGATAAAATCGATCGCGGCCTGGCCGGCGACGGCCTCGATGCGGCGCGTGCCCGCGGCGATGGCGCTTTCGGCCACAACTTTCACCAGGCCGATTTCACCCGTGGTGACGACGTGTGTGCCGCCGCAGAGCTCGCGGCTGAAACCGCCGATGTCGACGACGCGGACGATCTTGCCGTATTTGTCGCCGAAGAAGGCAAGGGTGCCCTCGGGCTTTTTGTCGAACTCGGTCTCGTAGGCCTCGACCTTCGCGTTGTCGATCACGCGCTCGTTGACCAGCTGCTCAATCTCGAGGAGCTGCGCATGGGTAACGGCCTCGAAGTGGGAGAAGTCGAAACGCAGGCGGTCGGGCGTTTTGTGCGTGCCGGCCTGGCGTACATGCGTGCCGAGCACCTTGCGCAGCGCCCAGTGCAGTAAATGCGTCGCCGAGTGGTGGCGGGAAATGGCCCGCCGTCGTGAGACATCCACCTTGAGTTCAGTCTTTGCACCGGCGGCGAATGACGAATCACTAATGGCGAATGACGAATCCAATCGATGCAAGTGCCGTCCGGACTTGTCCTTCACGCAATCGGCGATGTTCACCAGCTGGCCATTGACCAATGCCGTGCCGGTATCGCCGGCCTGGCCGCCCATTTCGGCGTAAAAAGGCGTTTGATCGAATACGAGAAACGTGTCTTTGCCCGACTTCACGACCTCGATAAGCTGCGCGTGAGCGTTTGTCTGTGTGTAGCCAAGAAACCTTGTGGCTTTTTGATCGGTTGCCTCTGACCCCTCGGTCGCTGCGACGACAATTTCTTTCTTCTGTGAAGCACGACCGCGATTGCGCTGCTTTTCCATTTCAATTTCGAAACCTGCGACATCGACCGTTAAACCGCGTTCAGTCGCAAGCAACTGCGTCATATCGAGCGGGAAACCGTAGGTGTCGTATAGTCGGAAAGCAAAATCACCTTTTATTTTTCGCTCAAAAAGATCGGCTGCTTCAAATTCCTTGAGACCTCGATCCAAGGTGTTACCAAAAGATTCCTCTTCGCTGCGAATTGCGCGCCTGATAATGTCTTGCTGCTGTTTCAGCTCGGGGAAAACGGAGCCGAGCGATTCGACGACGGGCGCGAAGAGTTGCTCGAAGAAGCCGGTCGCGAGGCCGAGTTTCTTGCCGTAAAGAATTCCGCGGCGAAGGATGCGGCGGATGACATAGTTGCGTCCGTCGTTGGACGGCAGGATGCCGTCGGCGATGGCGCAGGAGACGCAGCGCGCATGGTCGGCGAGGACGCGGAAAGCGACGTCGATGTTTTCCTGCTCGGTCAGGCCTTCGCGCTTGGTCGGGACGGTGCCGTGGTAGGTTTTCCCGGAGAGCTCGGCGATTTTCTTGAAGAGCGGGGCAAAGACGTCGGCATTGTAGTTCGACGGGTCCTTGGAAAAATTCTTGAAGCCCTGGGTCGTCGCATGGATGCCGGCGACGCGCTCGAAGCCCATGCCGGTGTCGACATGTTTCGCGGCGAGGGGCGAGAAGGTACCGTCGGCGTTCGCGTTGAACTGGATGAAAACGTGGTTCCAGATTTCGATGCAGCGCGGCGAGCTCGCGTTCACCAGTTTGCGTCCCTCGGCTTCATGGTCGTCGGGCAGCAGGTTGAAATGGATTTCGGAGCACGGGCCGCACGGACCGGTATCGCCCATCATCCAGAAATTGTCCTTCTTGTTGCCGTTCACGATATGGACGGCGGGGTCGAGGCCGGCCTTGCGGAAGATCGCAGCCCAGATGTCGTGGGCTTCCTGGTCAAAGTCGGAGGGGTCGCCCTTGGTCTTGTCGGGGGAATAGACTGTGGCAAAGAGACGCTTTGGCGGGATGCCCCAGGTTTTGGTGAGCAGTTCCCAGCCCCAGGTGATCGACTCTTTCTTGAAGTAATCGCCGAAGGACCAGTTGCCGAGCATTTCGAACAAAGTGTGGTGATAGGTGTCGAAACCGACGTCCTCGAGGTCATTGTGCTTGCCGCCGGCCCGGATGCATTTCTGTGTGTCGGCCGCGCGGGTGTCCTGGCCGGGCTTCACGCCGGCCCAGTGCGAGACATCGGGCTTCCGGTCGCCGAGGAAGATAGGCACGAACTGGTTCATGCCGGCGTTCGTAAAGAGCAATCCGGGCGAGTCCGGCAGCAGCGACGACGACGGGACGATCGTGTGGCCGTGGGTGGCGAAGAAATCGAGGAACGACTGGCGGATCTCAGCAGAAGTCATTTTTAAAGCAACGGGTGGAAAATTATCAGCGAAGCCTGTGATGATTTAAAGGCGTTTCTTGCTCACGACGCGACTCGTTGACCAAGGTTTGTTTTGTCAGAAGATTTCAAGTTCGAGGCCGGGCGTGGTTGGAGCGCAGTGTTGAGCCCAAGATAGACCAGTCCGGCCAGCAAGATCCAGTAGCCGCATTGGACAAACAACCAGCCGTATCGCATCTCGCCCGGCAGCAAGATCCAAACCGATTGCAGTCCCATGTCCCACAAGCTGATCAATGCCGCCAACAACGTGATCCCGGCAATGCAGGATTTACTGTGCTCCGGCCCTTGGGCCCATTCGACCAGTTGAGGGATGACAAACAGGAGAAAAATGAGCCGATAGGAATAGCTCGCGTGCCCGCAAAAGGTTATCATGTAGATGGCGGTCCCCGCCCGAAAGGCGGCGAGCTGCATGGTGCGGCGAGAGGCCGCCGAAGGCCACTTCCAAGCCGCCCATGCGGCGATACCAACCAACGCTGAGACCGCGATCGCCGCTGCCAATTCGACGAATGAGGGCAAATTCATGTTTACCCGCGCAATATATCGAACCAAAATCTTAGTGGAGTCAAAAGACCACGCACCGCTCACCGACTCGTTTTGCGTCAGAATGCGGTGGATTTCCTTGTGTTGAACCAGCAGATAAGCCGCCGCGCCAAATCCCACGGCACTGACAATGAGCCAGCGGCCTTTCCGTTCCGGTCCGCAAAATATCGCCAGGGTTACCAGCGGAAATAACTTTAAGAGGAATCCAAAGCCGACCAGAACCGCTGAGAGCCAAGGTCGCTGCTCCAAGGCCCAGATCGCGAGGGCCACGACAAAAAAGACAAACAGGTCGTTATTGCCGCGCTCAATGCAGAAACAGACCGCAGGTGAAGCGAGACACACGAGTTGAATCAGGATCGCCAGGCCGGAGGCGTCCCGCATTACCAGCATCAAGCCGAGCAGGAAAAATCCGATAAAAATACCCGCCAGCAATGCGGTGTCGCCTTGCTTGAGGCCGAGATGGAATAGAAGGTGCCAGATTCGCGGATAATCCATTCGCCGGCCGTATGGGTCGGCTGGATTCTCGATCAGGGGATCGAAACCGCGGGCGGCGGATTTGGACCCGGCAATGATTCCATACGAATCCGCAAAATCGGGCTTCATGTGAGGCACGCTTAGGAAATCCCAGGTTCGCGCTTCGCCCCAAATTGCCATCGCCCAGAATAAAAGCCCGGTCAGAACGAGAAGCCCCGAAGCGAACAGCCATCGGCTTTTGCGCTGAGGGCAGGGCAATGAAAGAGAACTAGACTGGAGCATGGTTGGCCCGGCTTTGCTCGAGGAACGACTGGCGGATCTCAGCGGAAGTCATTTTGAAAGTAGCGGGTAGGGAGTAGTGAGTAGCGAGTAGTCGTTTTGGGCAAGGGTGTGATGCTCGCTACCCGATGCTCGCTCCTCACTACTAAAGCGCTCGTTAAAGCGCGGCAATGATCGCATCGGCCATGGCCTTGGTGCCGACGGAGGCTCCACCGAAGGCGATGTCGCCGGTGCGGGTGCCGCTGGTCACGGCTTTTTTCACGGCCGTTTCGATGCGGAGGGCGGTTTTATCCAGGCCGAAACTGAAGCGGAGCATCAGCGCGACGGAGAGAATTTGGGCGCAGGGATTGGAGATGCCTTTCCCGGCGATGTCGGGCGCGGTGCCGCCGGCAGGTTCGTAGAGACCGAAGGGCAGGCCGAGGGAATTTTTTCCGGCGCCCAGCGAGGCGGACGACAGCATGCCGAGCGAGCCGCAAATCACGGCCATTTCGTCGGAAAGGATGTCGCCAAACATGTTTTCCGTCACGAACACGTCGAACTGGTTGGGGTCGCGCACGAGCTGCATCGCGGCGTTGTCCACATACATGTGGGAGAGCTGAATCTCGGGCGCGTGCTTGGCCACGTACTCGGTGACGGTCTTGCGCCAGAGGACGGAAGTTTCGAGGACGTTGGCTTTGTCCACCGAGCAAAGCTTGTTCTTGCGCGCGCGGGCGGTGGCAATGGCCGTGGCGGTGATGCGTTCAATCTCGCTCTTGCGGTAAACCATCGTGTCCACGGCCTGGACATCGCCGTCGGGGAGCGTGGTGGTTTCCTTGGGCTTGCCGAAGTAAAGGCCGCCGGTGAGTTCGCGGATGCAGACAATGTCGATGCCATCGGGGATGCGCGAGGTTTTGAGCGGGGACGCGTCGGTGAGCTCGCGGTAGAGTAAACCGGGGCGGATGTTGGCAAAAAGCGTGAAATATTTGCGCAGCGGCAGCAAGGCGGCGCGCTCGGGCTGCTCCTTGGGCGGAAGTTTTTCCCATTTTGGGCCGCCGACCGAGCCGAAGAGAATGGCGTCGGACGCCGCGCAAAGTTGGAGCGTGGAGTCGGGCAGCGCCTTGCCGTGGCGGTCAATGCCGGCCCCGCCGATGTCGGCCAATTCATAGTCGAGGATGAGCTTCTCCTGCCTGGCGATGTGCTCAAGCACGCGCAGGGCCTCGGTCATGACCTCGGGCCCAATGTAGTCTCCAGCAAGAACGGCGAACTTCAGCGTCGGCATAAAGGATGATTGATTAAAGTGGCAGGTATTAAATGCCAAGTAACAAGTACCAACAAGGCGAAGTTATCAGGTGTCAGGTTTCAAGTGTCAGGAAAATGCGCGCAGCGCGCTCTTGTTACCTGATACCTGTTACTTGATACTTGGCCGTGGCACCTGCTACCTTTCCTGCCGATGCATATTCACCTCCTGCCCGCCGGGCCGATCCAGACCAATGCCTACCTGCTGACCGAGCCGGCGCGCGGCGAGGCCGTGCTGATCGATGCGCCGGGCGGAGTGTGGGCGGAGGTGGAACCGATTTTGCGCAAGGAAAAATGCCGGTTGGTTGAGCTGTGGCTCACGCACGGCCATTGGGATCATATGCAAGGCGGGGCGGAAGTCGTCCGGGCAACCGGCGCGCGGGTGCGGGCCCACGCGGCCGACCGCCCGCTGATCGAGACGCCGGAGGTGATGAAGCGGTTCATGATGCCAGGCCAGGAACTCGAGCCGGTGAAGGTCGATGCTTGGTTGCAGCCGGGAGAAACCCTGACCGCGTTGGGCCTAACCTTCGAGGTGCGGCATGTGCCGGGGCATTGCCCGGGCAACGTGCTGTTTTATGTGCAGTCCGACAGCGCCGCCTTTGTGGGCGATGCCCTGTTTGCGGGCAGCGTGGGGCGGACGGATCTGCCGGGCGGCGATTTCGCGACGCTGGAGAACTCGATCCGCAGCCAGATTTACACGCTGCCGGATGAGACCAGGGTTTTTCCAGGCCATGGCCCGGATACGACCGTTGGTGAAGAGAAGCGGAATAATCCCTATGTGGGGGATGAATCCGCGAAGACAAAGTAGCAAGTGTCAGGTTTTCAAGTATCAGGAATATGTGTGCAGCGCTCTCTTGTTACTTGATACCTGTTACTTGGTACTTGGTGCTGACACCTGATACTTCCCCAAACACAATGGACTCGCTTAACAGAATCGCCCACGATTCCTGACTCTAATGCCGGACAAACACGAATTTTTCATGTGGCGCGCGCTGGAGCTGGCGCGCCGCGGCTGGGGCACGACGCACCCAAATCCCATGACGGGCGCGCTCATCGTCGAGCAGGGCGAGGTGGTCGCCGAGGGGTTTCACGAGCGCGACGGCGCTCCGCATGCCGAACGCGTGGCGCTCACGGTGCTCGGGCGGACACCGAATCCCGGCGCCATCCTCTACGTCACCCTCGAACCGTGCTCGACTCATGGGCGCACGGGCGCGTGCACGGAGGCCATTATCGCATCTGGGATCAAGCATGTCGTGGTGGGCACGACCGATCCGAATCCCGCACATGCCGGCCGCGGTTTCGAGGTGCTGCGCGCTGCGGGCGTGGAAGTGACGACAGGAGTGCTGGAACACTCGTGCACGGACCTGAACATGATTTTCAACCATTGGATCACCCGGAACCAGCCGTTTTTTGCGGCCAAATCCGCCGTGACGCTGGATGGACGCATCGCGTGTCGCTCGGGCGACTCGAAATGGATCACCGGCGAAGTGGCGCGGGCGGATGTGATGCGCTGGCGGCGGCTGTTTCCGGCCATCGCGGTGGGCGCAAACACGGTGATCAAGGACAACCCGCGGCTGACCGCCCGCCTCGACGGCGAGGAATGGTGCCCGGTGCGGTTCGTCTTCGACGGCTTGATGCGCTCGGCCGCGACCAATGGCGTGCCGCCGCAAGTTTACCGCGACGAGTTTCGCGAGCGCACCATTGTCGTGACGACCGCACATGGCGGCCTGGGCTATGTGCGCAAGCTGCGCGAGGCGGGAGTGCAGGTGTGGACCATGTCGTCGCTCACCCAGCGCGTGGGACTCCAGGAGTTTCGGAAAAAATGCGCGGAAAATAAAATTACCGGCGTGTTTTTCGAGGGCGGCGCCCAGCTGGTGAGCGAATTGCTGCAGGCGCGCGAACTGGACTACCTGTTTGTTTACCGCTCGCCGCTGCTCTTCGCGGACGACAAGGCCAAAAGCGTGTTCAGCGGGCTGCGCACGGAAAAAATGGAAAACGCCATCCGCCTTGCGGGTGTGCGTCATGAAACCTTTGGCGATGACCTGCTGACGCGCGGCCGCGTGGTGTATCCGGAAAAAATGTTTGTCGATGAAACTGTTTTTAGCGTCGGGTAATGATAACCACAAAGGCACGAAGAACACAAAGAGCCAAAATAGTTTTAAGGATGGTTTTAAATTTTATTTCTTTTTCTGATCATCGTGTCCTTTGTGCCTTTGTGGTTAAATATCCATGAAGCTGTTTTTAGCGTCAGGTAATGCCCACAAGGCCGGTGAATTCTCTGCCTTCGCTAAAGCTACCGCGGACACGGCAGTCGCTGCGTCAATTGAAATTATTTCTGCCGTGGCGATCGGCGGAATGCCCGCAGTGGTGGAAGATGCCGGGACGTTCGCGGGCAATGCGCGGAAGAAAGCGCTCGCGTTGCGCACCCGGCTGCCGGCGGAAGGCTGGGCGCTGGCCGACGACAGCGGGCTGTGCGTCGATGCGCTGGGCGGCGCACCGGGCGTGGAGTCGGCCTATTACGCGGGACCGCAGGGTGACAGCGCGGCCAACCTGGAGAAACTTGTCGAGGCGATGCGCCCGGTGCCGGACGCGCAGCGCGGGGCACATTTCACGTGCGTACTCGTGCTCATCGGACCGGGCGGCGAACATGCTTTTGAGGGGCGTTGCGACGGAAGGCTACTGCACGCGCCGCGCGGCGAAGGCGGTTTCGGCTATGACCCGCTGTTTGTGCCGGAGGGTTACGCGCAAAGTTTTTCCGAGCTGGGCTCAGAAATTAAAAACCGGCTCAGCCACCGCGCTCTCGCCTTCAAAAATCTCGCGGCATTCATACGGCGAGGTTTTTGAAGGCGAGAGCGCGAATTACAGATCACAGATTGCAGATCTCAAATCTGTAATTTGTAATCTGTAATTCACCGATGTTTGTGCGAAACGCCTAAAGCGTTTCAAGTTTTGCACAAACATCGTTGATGAGAAATTCCGGGGTCGAGGCGCCGGCGGTGACGCCGATCGTCTCGTATTTCTTCATTTCCACCGGGTCGATTTCGGCCGCGGTTTCGACGTGGTAAGTCGGCAGGTTTTGCTGGCGGGCGAGGGTGGCGAGTTTGACGGTGTTGGCCGAGTGATGACCACCAACGACCACGATGGCCTGCGCTCCATCCTTCACGAGAACCATGACATCGTTCTGGCGATCCTTGGTCGCCTGGCAGATGGTGTCGAAGACGAGGACCTCGGGAAATCTTTTCTTTGCGTAGTCCGCCAGCGCGTAAAACTCGTGCATGAACATGGTCGATTGCGAGACCATGCAGGTTTTTTCGAGCGGAGGCAGCGCGTCGATGTCGGCCTCGTTCTTGATGACGTGGCCGCGGCCTTCGGTATAGCCCATCAGGCCGATGGCCTCGGGGTGGTTGAGGTCGCCGAAAATGATCGTGGCATAGCCTTTTTTGGCGTGGAGCCGGATCTTGCCGGCGATGATGCCGACATCGGGACAGGTGGCATCGCGGAAGGTCATGCCGATATTTTTCAAATACGTGCGGCGCTCGGGCGAAATACCGTGGGCGCGCACAACCATGACGGGGTTGTCTCCGGGCGCGCTGTCGATGGCGATCTTGCCCTGGCTCTGGTAGTCGCCGACCTCGCGGATGCCTTCGTGGGAAAGGACATCCATCATCTGGCTGTTGTGGATCAGCGGCCCATCGGTGTAAACAGGATGGTGGCCTTTGCGGGCGTAGTCGCGCGCAATATCAATGGCGCGTTCAACCCCCCAGCAGAAGCCGGCGCTTTTGGCTCGGATAACTTTCATTCCGTGCACCATGTGCAACGGACGGCGGACGTCAAATCTGGAAGAAAAGGGAAGTTTCCCTTACTGCCAGTCGAGCAGGAGGCGCGTGTAATAGGTTGTGTCGAGCCGCTTGATCCCGGGGCCGGGACGGTTGTTGTAGTTATTGGACACGCCGATGTGCAATTTCCAATGGGGGTCGGCGAGCGGGATTTGATAATAGCTGTCGTGGGTGACGATGAACTCGTTCAGATTTTCAAACACCGGCACGAACGCCAGTTTGTTGACGAGGTGGGATATGCCAAACGTCCAATCATGGTTCAACTCGAAGTCGCCGCCCGGTGCGTTCACAGTGGGCGTCGCTGGGTTTTCATAGTCAGTGAAACGGTAGGACAGGCCGGCGCGGCCGGTCAGCGTGTGCTTTGGCTGTTTGATGAAATCGTAGCCGAAGCCGGCGGCGGCGATGTTGGAGAAATCGATGCCCATGACGTGGTCGAAGCCTGCATCGTCGCGCACATACACGGAATCCCTTTCCGCATAATGGTTGGCGTAATCAACGCCACCCGTGAGCTGGTCGGCGGATTTTTGGCCGTCGGTAACCTGCCGGTTGTATTTGGCATAAAGTTGCAGTTCATTATCGGTCGCCGAGTGCACGACGCGCAAACCGCCGGAAGTGCCGAGCTGGTTGTGATCACCAGCTTCGCCATTTACATCGACAAATGCCTCGTAGGCCCAATGGCCGCGCCGGGCGGTTACGACGGGATCTTCGCCGCCGGCGTTCCACGTTGCCGCAACCTGGCTGACATCCGTGACCAGCGTTTCATGCCGGCCAACGACCTGGATCTTGCCATTGATCGGTGTGACCTCGCCATCAAGGCGAATGCCGCTGCCGAAACGCACGGCGATCGGCTGGTCGGTGGCGAAGCCTGCTACTTCAGATTGCTTGATGGCGAGGTCGCCGGCGTAGCCCGTATGCAAATACACCACGCCACCATCGATCTTGATGATCTTACCGACCAGGTGGGCGCCGTCTTTTGTGTCAACGGTGTCGGCGGCCAGCGACGCCACGGAAAGAATAATAACGGAAATTCCCTGAAAAATTCGTCGAATCATGATGTTGCGACCGTTCTTAACCCCCAAAGTGCCGTGCAAAAATAATTTCACGGCAAATAGCCCCACCATGCACTTCAACGACGCTTGTCGGCAGATGATATCCGTTGCAGACGCAGCGCATTGGAAATGACGCTGACCGAACTCAGGCTCATGGCCGCGCCCGCGAGCATGGGATTCAGCAGCAACCCGAAGAACGGATACAGCAGTCCGGCGGCAAGCGGAACGCCCAGCGCGTTATAAAAGAAGGCAAAAAACAAATTCTGGCGGATGTTTTTCATGGTCGCCCGGCTGAGATGCACGGCGCGAACGAGTGCGGTGAGGTCGCCTTTCACGAGGGTGAGGCCGGCGCTTTCCATCGCCACGTCGGTTCCCGTGCCCATGGCAATGCCAACATCCGCCTCGGCCAGGGCCGGCGCATCGTTGATTCCGTCTCCCGCCATGGCCACGCGTTCGCCTTTGGCTTTAAGCGCAAGTACCAGCTCGCGCTTGCCCTTGGGGTCAATTCCGGCGCGCACCTCGTCGATCCCGAGGCTCTGGGCGACAAATTCGGCGGTCTTCGCATTGTCTCCCGTGGCCATGACGATTTTGATGCCGAGCCGATGAAGTTCATCAATCGCTTCCAGCGAGGTTATTTTAATGGGATCGGCCACACCGATAAGCGCAAGCATGTGGTCATCGGCCGTCACAAAGATAACCGTCTGTCCCTGGTCACGAAGCCGGTTGGCTTCAGTTTTCCACGACGCGGGAAACGCGATGCCGCTGGCGACAAGCCATTCATCTTTGCCGATGCGGACAACCTTGCCGTCGATCCGGCCGGACACACCGCTACCGGTTACAGACTGAAACTCGGTCACGGTGCGCAAAGAAAGCCTTTGCTCCTCGGCGGATTTGACCACCGCCTGGCCCAAGGGGTGCTCGCTGAGGTTTTCGAGGGAGGCGGCGACCGAGAGGATTTCGGCTTCGTTGCCCTGGGAATCGTTCCAAACCGTCACCACCTTCGGTTTGCCCTCGGTCAATGTGCCGGTTTTGTCCACCACCACGGTGGTCGCTTTGCCCAAGGTTTCCAGCGCCGCGGCATCTTTGACCAGCACACCGGCTTGGGCGCCGCGACCCACGGCGACCATGATCGAAATCGGCGTTGCCAGGCCAAGGGCGCAGGGGCAGGCGATGATAAGGACGGCAACGGCATTCACCATGCCGTAGAGATAGCGTGGCTCCGGTCCCCAAACGGCCCATGCGACAAAGGCGATGGCCGCGGCCGCGACCACCGTGGGAATAAAAACAGCCGAAACTTTGTCGGCCAATTGCTGGATGGGCGCGCGACTGCGCTGGGCTTGGGCCACCAGCTGGACAATTTGTGAAAGCATGGTGTTCTCGCCCACACGTTCGGCGCGCATCAAGAAGCTGCCCGTGGTGTTAAGGGTGGCGCCCGTCACCGCGTCGCCAACGTCCTTCTCGACGGGAAGCGGTTCGCCGGTGATCATGGATTCATCGAGCGAGCTGTGCCCTTCGGTGATGACCCCATCCACGGGAACCTTGCCACCGGGACGCACCCGCAGAACGTCGCTGATTTGCACGTCGTCCGTCGAAATTTCTTCTTCCCGGCCGTCGCGGACGCGCCAGGCCGTTTGGGGCGCTTGATCCATCAGCGCGCGCAGGGCCATGCTCGTCCGGCCGCGCGCGCGCAACTCCAGCACTTGTCCGAGGAGAATGAGTACCGTAATCACGGCGGCGGCTTCAAAATAAACCGGCACGACTCCGTCCCGAAGGTAAGCGGGAGGTAAGTTGCCGCGAAGAAATAGGGCAGACGTACTGTAGGTCCACGCGGTCCCGACACCGACGGCGATGAGGGTGAACATATTCAGGTTCCAGGTGCGCACGGAATTCCATCCGCGGACAAAGAACGGCCAGCCGGCCCACCAGACGACCGGCGTGCTGAGGCTGAATTGGATCCATGGGGAAGTCCTTGGGGTGATAATCCCGTGCAGGAACATTTCGCCCATCGAAAGACCCAAGACCGGCACGGCGAGCCCAAGCCCGATCCAGAACCGCCGCGTCATATCGTTCAGTTCATGGTTCTCTTCATCCTCGGCGGGCACGCCTTTGGGTTCCAGCGCCATGCCGCATTTCGGGCAGGCGCCGGGATGATCCTGCTCGATCTCCGGGTGCATCGGGCAGGTATAGATGATTTTTCTCCTGGCCTGGATCGCGGAGTTTCGTTCCAACGCCATCCCGCATTTGGGACACACCCCGGGCTTGTCCGACTCCACGCCGGGACACATCGGGCAAAAATACTTCGCGAGTGGCGAAGGCTCCGCGCCGGGATGGTCATGACCACAATGGCTGCAGGTGTTGTGTGAGTGGTGCTTCATGTCTTGTCAGCCTGATTTTTTGCCACAAAAGATCACATAGAGCTCAAGGGAAAGTTGTTCTCTGTGTTCTTTATGATCCTTCGTGGCTGCACTAATTTTAAAACCGCTCTGAAATCAGGGTTTCACATTGACGCTAAAACTGAACTGTCCCGCGCCGTGCGGGCCGTCATAATGTAGCTGCGCTGTCCAGTCGCCGGCCATGTCGGGTTTGATTTTGGCCCGGTAGCGGCCGATGGCGCCGGCTGGCTCGATGGTGCTGCCCGAATGCATGACCATGCCGGGCATGTTCATGTCGAGGGCGAACGTTACCGTGCCGACATCGATGGGCTCGCCCGTGCTCGCGTCGAGAAATTGGATGATGACTTCGTTTTCGGCCAAACGAAGCCCGCCCTCGGAATTGTAGAAATTTATCGTGAGGCCGTTTTCGCTGCGCGTGGCGAACGGTTCGCCGAGCGAAGCGGTCGTCATGGACGAAGAGCCGCCCTGCGAGTGTCGCCAGAGGTTATATCCGCCGGCGGCCGCACCGATGAGAACAAGCGCCGTCACCCACGGCAGCCAGGATCGGCGGGATGCGCCGTTGGCCGTGTTTGCCGCAACCAGCGGTGCTGCTTCAGCCCCATCTGGATTTGTCAAATGATGCCGCCGCCAGAGAAAATAAATCGTCGGATAGAGCAACAGCTCGAGAATGGCCGAGGTGATGATGCCGCCGATCATGGGCGCGGCGATGCGCTTCATCACGTCGGCGCCGGCCTGCGTCACCGGCGACCACATGATGGGCAGCAGGCCGAAGAGAATGGCGCAGACCGTCATGATCTTCGGACGGATGCGTTGCACCGCGCCCTCGATGATTGCGTCGTGCAGGTCGGCGGGCGTGCGCAGCCGGCCGGCGGCCTGGAATTTGTCCCACGCCTGGTCGAGATAGAGGAGCATGACGACGCCCGTCTCGGCATCGAGCCCGGCGAGCGCAATGAGGCCGACGGCCACGGCGACACTCAGGTTGTACTTATACCAATAAAGCAGCCAGAACGCGCCCACGAGGGAGAAGGGCACGGCGAGCAGCACGAGGAAGGTGCGGGTCACCGATTTTGTGTTCATGAAAATGAGCACAAAGATGATGAGCAGCGTAAACGGAATCACGATCGCAAGCCGCTGCTTGGCATTCTTCCAGTATTCAAACTGGCCGGCCCACTGGATGTAATAGCCGGGCGGAAACTTGACCCGCTCTTGAATGCGTTGCGCGGCGGCCTGAACATAGCCGTCGATGTCCGTGCTGGTGGCATCCACGAAAACAAAACCGACGAGCTGGCCGTTTTCGTCGCGAATATCGGGCGGCCCGGTGCGGTAGCTGATGTCGGCCACTTCGGAAATCGGCACCTGCGCCCCGGTGGGCGTGGGCACGAGCACGCGCCTGAGCGTGTCGAGGTCGTCGCGAAAATCGCGGGCGTAGCGCACGCTGATCGGGTAGCGTTCGCGTCCCTCGACGGTGGTGGCGATGGTCTTGCCGCCGATGGCGGTTTCGACGATGTCATTTACGTCGCCGACGGTGAGGCCGTAACGTGCGGCGGCCTCGCGGTTGACGGTAAAATCGAGGAAATAGCCGCCGGTGGTGCGCTCGGCGAAAACGCTGCGCGTGTCGGGAAAGTCCGTGAGCGCCTTCTCGATCTGGACGCCCAGATCCTGGATCCCGCCGAGATCGGGGCCAAAGACTTTGATCCCAAGCGGGGAGCGGAAGCCGGTCGTGAGCATCTCGGTGCGCGTCTGGATCGGCATCCAGAAGATGTTGGCCATGCCGGGCGTCTTCAGCTTCGCGTTCATTTCATCGCGAATTTTTTCCCACGTCATGCCCGGCCGCCACTGTTCGTGCGGCTTGAGCGTGACAATGGTTTCAAACATTGAGAGCGGGGCGGGATCGGTGGGTGTTTCCGATTGGCCGGCCTTGCCGAACACGCGATCCACCTCGGGAATTTGCCGAATCAAACGATCCTGGATTTGCAGGATGCGCGTGGCCTCGCCGATCGTCATGCCCGGCACGGCGGTGGGCATGAAGAGGATCGTGCCTTCGTTAAGCGGCGGCATGAACTCGCTGCCGAGCCGGTGAAGCGGATAGAAGGTGGCGGCCAGAATGACGATGGCGGCGAAAATTGTGAACCAGCGGAAGCGCAGTACAAAATTCACAAACGGTTGGTAGGCCCAGATGAGGAAACGGTTCACCGGGTTTCGCTTCTCCGGCGTGATTTTGCCGCGGATCAGCAGCGTCATCAGCACCGGCACGAGCGTCACGCCGAGCAGGGCGGCGAAAAACATCGCGAAGGTTTTGGTGAAGGCGAGGGGCTTGAAGAGCCGCCCTTCCTGCGCTTCGAGCGAAAACACCGGGATGAAGCTCACGGTGATGACCAGCAGGGAGAAAAACAGCGGACGGCCCACGCTTTTGGCCGCGGCGATGATCACATTCACGCGCTCCGGGCCGGTGGGATCGCGTCCGTTGTCCTCGCGAAAATGTTCCAGGTGCTTGTGTGCGTTCTCGACCATGATGATGGCCGCGTCCACCATCGCGCCGATGGCAATGGCGATGCCGCCGAGCGACATGATGTTCGAGGTGAGCCCGAGCCGGTACATCGGCAGGAACGAAAGCACGATGGCGATGGGCAGGGTGACGATGGCCACGAGGGCCGAGCGCACGTGCCAGAGGAACACGAGGCAGACGAGCGCGACGACCATGCTTTCCTCGATCAGCTTTTCGCGCAGGGTGGCGATGGAATTGCGGATGAGTTCGCTGCGGTCGTAGGTCGGCACGACCTTCACTCCGGGCGGGAGCGAGGGTTCGATCTCCTTTAATTTCTTCTTGATGCCATCGATGACGGTGAGGGCATTTTCGCCATAGCGCATCACGACGATGCCGCCCACCACTTCGCCTTTGCCGTCAAGCTCGGCCACGCCGCGGCGCAGGTCGGGGCCGAGATGCACCGAGCCCACGTTCTTCACATAGACGGGCGTGCCGTTTACGACCTTGAGGGGGATGTCCTCAAGGTCGGCGATGGCTTTGATGTAACCGCGGCCACGGATATAATACTCGGTCGTGCCGACCTCGAAGATCTTCCCCCCCACGTCGTTATTCGACATGCGGATTTTTGCGACGACATCGGCGAGCGGGATGTTGTAGGCGGCGAGTTTGTTCGGATCGAGATCGACCTGGTACTCTTTGACGAAGCCGCCGACCGGTGCGACCTCGGCCACACCCTTGACCGACTCCAGCGCGTAGCGCAGGTGCCAGTCCTGGAAGCTGCGCAAGGCGGCGAGGTCGTTTTTCCCGCTCTCATCGACGAGCGCGTATTCGTAAACCCAGCCGACGCCGGTCGCGTCGGGGCCGATCACCGGATTCACGCCCTCGGGCAGCGAGCCGCGGACCGAGTTGAGATATTCGATCACGCGCGACCGCGCCCAATAAATATCCGTTCCATCCTCGAAGATGACGTAGACGAAGGATTTTCCGAACATCGACTCGCCGCGCACGAATTTGACGTGGGGCGCGGCGATGAAACGGGTGGAAATGGGGTAGGTGATCTGGTCTTCGACGAGGTCGGGCGAGCGGCCATCCCAATCGGTATAGACGATCACCTGCACATCGCTCAGGTCGGGGATAGCGTCGAGCGGCGTGTGTTGCAGTGCCCAAAACCCGCCGGCGACAGCGAAGGCAACAAGCATGAAGACCATGAACTTGTTGCGGGCACTGGCTTCGATGACCCGTTCGATAAAGGTTGGTGCCGGCGGATTCGACTGGCTCACCGCAAGCTGAACTGGAGAAGATGGGTTCATGGTGTGACTTGGCTAGCAGGCTGTTGAAAAACTCTGGCCAATGGACCGTTTCGCGCGGCAGCGCGGGTGGAGCGCGACCTCCGGGCGCGCTCTGAGCGCGTCGGGACGCCGCGCTCCACCTCGGACGGCTGAATGCGAATCGTAATTGGCATGCAAAGGCCAAAGGGCACGCCGCCCACAGCCTGAAATTTTTAATGGCTTCATGTTCACCAGGATTTGAGCGCGCCCTGCACCTTGGATTCGGCGTCGATGAGGAAATTGGCGCTGCTGACCACGCGTTCGCCTTCTTTCAGGCCGGAGGTCACCTGGTAGAAGTCGCCGAACTTGCCGCCGAGCTCGATGAAGCGAGGCTCCAGTTTGCCGCCGCCCTTGTCCACGAAGACGATGTTGTGCGTGCCGGTTGGCAGCACGGCGCTGAATGGAACGGTCAGGCCTTCGCCGTGCTCCACCGCCAACTCGGCGTCCACATACATGTCCGGCCGCAACTTGAAATCCGGATTTTCAAGGTCGATGCGCACGCGACCGGTGCGCTTCATTTCGTTGATGAAGGGGTCGATGATCGCGACCTGCCCGGTGAAAACTTCGCCCGGGAGCGACGAGGACGAAATCGAAACCGTCATGCCGGTGTGAAGGAGCGGAAGCTCTTCCTGATAAAACTCGGCCCAGACCCAGACGTGGGAGAGATCGGCCACGTCGACCAGGTGATCGCCGATCATGATGCGGCGACCCTGATCGACCGGCACGGCCTCGACCAGGCCGCGAAACGGCGAAGTGAGCGTCAAAAATTCATCGGCCTTGCGCGAGGTTGCGAGCTGGTCGATCTGCGCATCGGTGAGGTTCCATTGGTTCAAACGCTTGCGGGCGGAGGCGAGAAGATGCTCCGCATTTTCCTGTGTCGCCAACGAGCCGCTTTGCCTGGCCTTGTCGCGCATGGCGAGCAGGTCGAGGAATTCGTTCTGCGTGGCCGTGAGATCGGGGCTGTAAATGTCCATGAGCACCTGGCCTTTCTCGACGACCTCGCCGGGTGAGAAAACCTTGAGTTCGTGCACGTAACCATCGACGCGGGCGACGTATTCCCAGTGGCGTTGCATATCGATCGCCACGGTGCCGACGGCGCGGATGACGGAGTGCAGCGGATAGCGGGCGACCTTCGTGTAGGTCACGCCGATGAGTTGCTGGCGGTCGAGCGGGATGGTAAATTCGCTCGGTTGGTCGGGCGACGTCGAAGACGCACCCCTCGATTGATCGGACATGGCCATGCTGGCGGGCGCATCGTGGCCTTTCTTCATCACGGGCACGAGATCCATGCCGCAGATCGGGCATTTGTCGTCGGGATTCTGGGCTTTGACCGACGGATGCATCGTACAGGTGTAGTAATCGACGTCGTCGGGCTTGCCCGCCATCTTGTCCGGCTTGGAGCAGGCGGACACGGCGATCATGGCCAGCAAGGCGACCGGCCAAAGAAAAAGTGTCATTGGAATTTTTGTAGGCATGATAGGTTCCTCTTTCTAAATTGAGTTCAAGGGGTTGTCGTCGGGGCGTTGCTTGCGACATAGGATGGAAAATCCTTTATCCCGGTGAACAAAGTGAGTTCAGCCAGGGTGCGCACCTGATCGGCGACCGATTGGGCCAGCGCCAGCCGGTTCTCCACCAGCATGCGGCGCGCATCCAGGACATCCTGAAAAAGCCCAAGGTTGTTTTCCCAGGCGGTGCTGGCGCTGGCGAGCGTCTGCTCGGTGAGCGGAATGATTTCGTCGCGGTAGAGCAGGGCCTGCCGCCGGGCGGCGTCGAGTTCCACCGTGAGATGATGGACTTCCTCGCCAATCGTCAGCGTGTAGTCGGCGGCGTCGCGTTCGGCCGCGCGCACCTTGGCCTGGTCACGCCGGAAATCGCTGTCGTAGCGCTTCGAGTTGAGCCAGGGCAGGCTGAAATTCACGGTCACTGTGCCCTCGCGAAATCCGCCGTCGCCGCTGTATTGTCGTCCCTGCAAGCCCACGCCGATTTCCGGCAGGCGCTGGCGTTTGGTAACCTGGGAAGCGGCCTCGTTCTCGGTGATCTCCTGCTGCATGATTTTCAGTTCCGGCGCAAAATTCAGCGCCATGCCCACCAACCGGTCGTCGTAGGGCACCGCATCGGCGATATCCGGCAATGCCACCACCGGCCAGGGCGCGTGCAGGTTGCGATTGAGCAGGCGGTTGATTTCAACCTGTCGATGATCGCGCTCCAGCTTGAGCGTGGTCAGATCGTTGGCGGCCTTGGCGTGCTCGGTCTGGATTTTCAGCCACTCGACCTGGCTGGATTTGCCGACCTTATAGCGATCGTCCACCGCGGTCACCATGGTTTCGAGCCAGTCCAGGTCCTGCCGGGCGAGATCGATGGATTCGTCGGCCAGCGCCAGTTCGACCAGGGCCACGGTCAGGTCGCGCCGGAGTTTCTGGGTTTCGTAGCCGACGTTCAGTTGTTCCTTGGCCGCTTCGGCCTCGGCCACATGCCGCGCAAGTTCCGGCCGTCCGAAGGTCGGTAACTTTTGGTCAAGGCCATAAATAATGTCGCCCTGTTGCGTTGCCTCGAAGCCTTGCGAGGTGGATTTCCAATAGCCGAGCGTGAACGTCGGGTCCTCCCAGACCCGGACCGAATCGACTCCCGCCGCAGCGGCGTCGGCCCGCGCGCCGGCGGCGGCGAGCGCGAGATTGCGGGTCTGCGCTTCGGCCAGAAGCCGGTCGATGAAGCCTGCAGCGATGACGGTCCGCTCGGCCGCCACGTTGGCTCGGGCAGCCGCAGGCAGGGTGGATGCAAGGATCGAAATGGAGATAAAGTGAGATAAAAGTTTCATGGTTGTCGGCATGGAGAACACTGCGTGCTGGCGTGAAACCGCGAAAGGCGGTGAAGAAACGCTCGGCAAAAAACCGCCGGCCCGTTCGACAGGCTCAGGGCCGGCGGGAAGGCGCGCTACGCGAGCGCGCTCAAATCAACAAACTGCAGTGCTCTTTAAACAGCGGGGCTTCCGCTGCAGACGCCAGCCGGCGGGAGTAGTCCCTTATGTCGCCCACCGCCAACCGGCTCGCGGTCGCGCCGCTCCAGGCGATCGTTACACGGCCCACAACCCTGGCTGCGCTTATGGAACGAACCGCTCCGCTTTTGTGCTCAGCCGAACCAATCCATGGCGGCGACGCTTGGAGCGTCGCGCAATTGCACCCATTGCATGCGCAGTGCGCGCAACAAGGAGCCGAACAATGAGGTTTCGCCGGAGCCGCCGGCAGAGCCTGCGCGAACACGCAGCTCCAAGCGGTCAGAATTGCCAAGGCGAGGCGAAACATGGAAAAGATCCTAGCTATAAATAGACACCAACGCAAGTTGATATAGCGCGATCTCGCGAAGAGAACCTGCGCCGTTGTCCCAATCCCGCCGCGTTCGAGCGGACGAACTACATCCGGATTCTGCAGAGCTGGAAAGTGTAGGGGCAAACCAGGGGGTCAGGTTTCCAAGAGTTGAACTTTAAAGCGAGTCGGGCCGGAAATCGCGCTAAAATGGGCGATGCACGCACGTTCGCTCTACCTCGACACCTCGGTGATCGGCGGTTACTTTGATCCCGAATTTATGGCCGACACTCGCGCACTGTGGCGGCTGCGCGAGGCGGGCCGCTTCGCCTTCTTCTCGTCGGCAGTAGTCGATCAGGAAATCGCAGGTGCACCGGAGCGCGTGCGCGCCTTAATGCGTGCGACCTTTGCCGGAACAGCCTTGCTGCCATTTAGCAGCGAGGCGGACGAACTGGCGGCGGCTTATCTCGCGCAAAAAGTTGTGCCAATTGATTACGAGGATGATGCTTATCACGTTGCCGTGTGCACGGTGGCAAGGCTCGATTACCTGGTCAGTTGGAACTTCAGGCATCTCGCCAACGTGCGCCGGGAATCCGGCTTTAACGCTGTGAATCTCTTGCAAGGCTACCCGGCTTTACGCATAGTAGCACCAACCTTCCTCATCCATGGCGATGCCCACGAAAAAGACCTTTGACGCGGTGGCACAATCACGCCGCTGGCGGCGCAAAACCAGCCGCTTGGTTCGCGCTATGACGCCCGAAGAACGCATTGCATTTTTCAACCGCCGGCTTTCCGACGGGCCTGCCATGTCTGTAGTCAAGCGCGCACGCCGCTAAAGCGGCCGGTCGGTGCCGCCGGTCGCGTGTGCGAACTGGACGGCCAGACCGAGCTTTGCCAGCGCTTGCGGGAAATCGGGTTTTGCGAGTCCGCCGTCATCGAAAAAATTTCCGGCCAAAAAACGCTCGTCTGTCAGCTCTGTTGCACCCGCATCGCGCTCAGTGACCGGGCCGCGCAGCATATCGTCGTTGAGCTTATTTGCGCGGTATGTGACACTGGACAAGTCGCGGTGGTCGAGAAGGCCGAAGCCTTTGTTTCGCACAATAAACATTATGTCTAATTTATAAAGCGTTAGAATTCCCTCCCCGGTAAAAAGATAGGCAGGCGTCGCTAGCCGCCAATCAATTGCACTTGCGCCTGCCAAAACGTTTCAAGTAATTTCTGAACCCCCGTTCTTTTGTCAGGTCGTTTCTCTTCCCCCATCCCCGTCCCCGAGAGTCACCCCCTTCGCAGCCTTACCCCCATGGCTATGGACTCTAAACCCCAAACCCGTGTTATCCCATGGCTGCTTCCATCCCGTCCGCGTCCCGTCGTTTTCTAACCTCCTCCTTTCTTTCGCTCCCCGCCCGTCCCGTTTTTTTTAAAAAATGGACGTCGTTGCTCCCGTTCCTGGCCATTAGCGCCGCCTTGCTGTCGTTGCCGGCAAAAGCCGCGCTGCCCTCACGCGTATTTGCCCCGTACATTCAGATGAATACGCAGAGCTTAACCTCTGTGTCGCAGGCTTCCGGCATCAAATACTTCACCCTGGCTTTCATCATCGACAATGGCAGCGGTCAAGGAACGTGGGAGGCGGGATCAAGCGTCGCTTCCGACACATCCATCGCGCCGAGCATTGCCGCCCTTCGTTCCGCTGGCGGAGATGTCATCATCTCCTTCGGTGGCGCAGCGGGCAACGAATTGGCCATCGGGATCACCAACGTGTCCACCCTCCAGTCGGTGTATCAGGGAATCATCAACAAGTATGGTGTCACTGCGCTCGATTTCGACATTGAAGGCAGCGCTCTTGATAACACGTCAGCCAATGATCGGCGCAACCAGGCGCTGGCCGGTCTGCAGTCGGCCAATCCCGGTCTGTTTGTCTCCTATACGCTGCCCGTGACCCCCACGGGGCTGCTATCGAATTCCATCGCCCTGCTGCAAAACGCCAAGTCTCACGGCGTCAATGTCGCCTGCGTCAACATCATGGCCATGGACTACGGCTCGTCCACCAGTCCAAGCATGGGCCAAGACGCCATTAGTGCGTCCAATGACACCATTTCCCAGCTTAGCTCGAATGGTCTGACCACCAACCTCGGCATCACGGTTTTGATCGGCAACCAGGACACCTCGCCCGAGGTATTCACCCTGAACGATGCGCAAACGACCGAAAATTACGCAGTGGGCCAAAGCCAGGTTAACCGCGTGGCTTTTTGGGAAGTGGCACGAGACCAGTGCGGCAGTAGTTGCAGCGGCGTTTCGCAAAGTCCCTGGCAGTTCTCCCAAATTTTCGAACCGTTTAGCGGAGGCGGCACGACCAGTGAAGGTCCGTTCGGCGGAACCCCAGCGGCCATTCCCGGCACGGTCCAGGCTGAAAACTATGACACCGGCGGCCAGGGCGTGGCCTACAATATCGGCTCGATCAATGGGACGGATAATGGCTACCGCTCCGACGGCGTTGACCTGGAAGTGACTTCAGACACCGGCGGCGGCGTTGACCTCGGCTGGACCTTCGGCGGCGATTGGTTTAAGTACACCGTCAATGTGGCCACGGCTGGCACTTACACGGTCAGCTTCCGCATCGCCGCT
>DATMLS010000089.1:0-13671 GCA_035569995.1 Opitutaceae bacterium
TTCCTGGCTGGCCTTCGACCGCCGCGTGCTCGAACTCGCGCAAAACGAGCGCATCCCCCTGCTCGAGCGGGTGAAGTTTCTCGCCATCGTCAGCTCCAACCTCGACGAATTTTTTGAAATCCGCGTCGCCGGCCTCATCCAACAGGTGGATTCCAGCGTGACCGAGTCGAGCGTCGACGGCCTCGGCCCGCGCGAACAACTCCGCCGCATCCATTCCGTCGTCGCCTCGCTCGTCGAAGACCAGTACCGTTGCTGGCACGACCAGCTCGTACCCGCGCTCGCCAAGGAGGGCATCGTCTTCAAGGCGGCCAGCGGGCTGACCCCGGCCGAGCTGGGCTGGGTGAAGACCTATTTCCAGGAGCAGGTCTTCCCCGTGCTCACGCCGCTCGCGCTCGACCAGGCCCATCCCTTTCCCCAGCTCGGCAACAAGGCGCTCAACGTCATCGTCTCGCTCGACAATCCCGAGACGCCGGAAAACGAGCACCTGGTCGCGATCCTGCCCGTGCCGCGCATCCTGCCGCGGCTCGTCCACATCGAACCGGCCAAGGGCGGCCCGCAGCGTTACATTTTCCTCACGGAAATCATCAAGCTTTGCGCCGGCGTGTTTTTTCCCGGCTACAAGATGACCGGCGCGCATTCCTTCCGTGTCACACGCAACAGCGACCTCTACATCGACGAGGAAGAGGCGGCCAACCTGCTCAAGAAAATCGAGGAGGAGCTGCGCAATCTCCGCCGCGGCGCCGCCGTCCGCCTCGAGATCGAGAACGGCGTGGGCGAGCCCATTTTTAACACGCTGTGCGACCAGCTCGGCCTTTCGCAGGAATATGTCTTCCGGCTGAACGGCCCGCTCAACCTCCTGCGCCTGCTGAGCCTTTACGACATCGACCGGTCCGACCTGAAATATCCGTCCTTCACGCCCGTCAACATTTCTCCGCTGCACAACATCGCCACGGTCTTCGAGACGCTGCGCACGCAGGATGTGCTCCTGCACCACCCCTACGACGCCTTCACGCCCGTCGTCGAATTTGTCGAGCAGGCCGCGCGCGACCCGCAGGTTTTCGCCATCAAGCAGACCCTCTATCGCACGAGCGGCGGCTCGCCCATCGTCCGCGCGCTCATCGAGGCCTCGCGCAACGGCAAGCAGGTCACCGCGCTGGTCGAGCTGAAGGCGCGGTTTGATGAAGCCAACAACATCCAGTGGGCGCGCCAGCTCGAGGAAGCCGGCGTGCACGTCGTTTACGGCCTCATCGGCCACAAGATCCACTGCAAGCTCTGCCTTGTCGTCCGCCGCGAAGGCAGCGCGCTACGCCACTACGCCCACCTTGGCACCGGCAATTACAACCACCGCACCGCCCGGCTCTACACCGACCTCAGCCTTTTCACCAGCCGCGAGTCCATCACTTCCGACGCCATCAATCTTTTCAATTCGCTCACCGGCTTCAGCCGCGCACCGGAGTTTCACCACCTGCTCGTCGCGCCGTTCAACCTCCACCAACGCATCCAGGAATTGATCCAGCGCGAGACCGACCACGCCGCCGCCGGCAAGCCCGCGCGCATCATCGCCAAGATGAACTCGATCGTGGACAAGGCCACGATCGACAACCTTTACCTCGCCTCCCAGGCCGGCGTGCAAATCGACCTCATCGTGCGCGGCATCTGCTGCCTCGTACCCGGCGTGCGCGGCCTCAGCGAAAACATCCGCGTGCGCTCCATCGTCGGCCGCTTCCTCGAACACGCCCGCCTCTTTTATTTTGAAAACCACGGCGGCGAGCCGCTCGTCCTGGCCGGCAGCGCCGACTGGATGCCGCGCAATTTCTTCCGTCGCGTCGAAGTCCTTTTTCCGATCGAGGATCCCGAGCTGCGCCGCCGCATCACCGACGAGCTCATCCCGATGGAGCTGCAGGACAACGACAACGCGCGCCTGCTGCATGCCAACGGCGCCTACCTGCCCGTGCCGCGCGCCGCGGGCGAGCCGTCGTTTTCCGCGCAAAATTATTTCATGGCCGCGGTCTCCCAGCGCGCGCAGGCCACCGCGACGGCCCAAGAGGGCGACGCCACCGGGTGACGCCGGATGGCGATTACAAATTACAGATCACAGATTGCAAATACTGGTGTAGATTTCAGATTTACCCTGAACCAATCTGTAATTTGTAATCTGTAATTATTAGAAAAGGCGAGGCGGCCTCGCCTTTTCTACTCCCCCACCCGCACGGGCATGACCAGCATGGGCCGGCCAAGCCATTGCAGACGGCGCTGGATGGCATGGGCGGTTTCATTGTGCAGCACCCGGTTCCACCATGTCTCGCGCTGGAAGATGAGTTTGCCGCCGAAAAACACCGCATGGGGAAATTCCCCGCCGATCTTGTCGCATAGTTTCACCGCCTCGGCCACCGGATCGATGCCTTCCGCCAGGCGGAACGTCGCTGGCACGCCCAGGCCGCGCGCGACTTCGCAATATCTTTCGAGGTCGGCGCGCACCTTTTCCTCCAGGTGCACAGCCTCTTCCGCCCCCTTGAAGTTGCCCGAGTCGAGCACGGCCACCGACGCAAAGACCACCTGCTTGTAGTGCTTCGGAAATGTCCGCATCACTGCGAGCAGGGAGTGCACGCCCAGCCCGCTGTAGCTCGCCACGAGGATCACCGCAGTTGGCTGCGCCGGATCGAGCGGCGTGGACGCCGGAATGGGATGCGATGATTTCGGCAGGTCGTCCAGGATCTCCGAGAGCTGCCGCACGCGCGCGCGCACGCCACGGTAATGGTTGCGAATGAACCAGCACAAGGCGATCAGCGCCGAGGTGACGAGCAACGTCATCCAGGCGCCTTCGGTAAATTTTGCCGCCACGACCATCACGAGAATGAATACGCAGAGCACCAGGGCCACGCCGTGCAACAGGAACGCTCGCTTCCACGACGAATGTTCCTGGCGATGGGTTTGCAGCCAGAAACGGCACATGCCGAGCTGCGAGAGCGAGAAGGTCACAAACACGTTGATCGAATACATCGTCACCAGCACCGTCACATCGCCGCCGGTATAGAACAGGCTCACGATGGCCGCGCCGCCGATCAGGAGCACGCCGTAGTGCGTCGTCAGCCGCTCGGAAAACGCGCTGAAACGATTCGGCAGCCAGCCGTCGAGTGACATGTTGGCCATGACGCGCGGGCCGTCGAGAAAGCCGGTCTGCGCCGCCACGATCAGCAGGCCGCCTTCGGCCACGAGCGAAAGGACGACAAACCACTGGCCGAAGCCGAGCCGCTCGATGAGCGTGGCATTGAGCGTCTTGCCTTCCTCCGGCGAGCAATTCAAGAGCAAGTAGCAGAAGAGGATGCCGCCCGCGGTGATCGCGAGCGAGCTGGCCATGTAAAGCATCGTGCGCTTGGCCGTGGCGACCCTGGGCTCGCGCATGATGGGCACGCCGTTCGACACCGCCTCGATGCCGGTATAGGTACCCGCACCACGCGAATAGGCTTTCACAAAAATCAGGAAGATGGCCCACAGGCCGATCTGGTGGTAGTCGCTCCGCAGCCCCTCGCCGAGGTGTGCCGCCATCACCGGCATGTTGTGCCGGTACATCACCACGCAACCAACCAGGATGATCGCGTGCGTGACGACGAAGAGCATGAAAATCGGCACGACAATGGCCACGGATTCCTTCACCCCGCGCAGATTGAGGAGAATCAGCACGACAATGAGCATGCACTCAATGGGCAGCTTCACATGCGCATACTGGATCGGGATGAAGCTGAAAATCTGGTCAACCGCCGCCGCCATCGATGTGGTGATGGTCAATACATAATCCACCAGCAGCGCACAGCCGGAAATGACGCCCCACGATGGTCCGAGCAATTTGGTGGCAACGACGTAGCCACCGCCGCCCGCCGGGAAATGCTCGATGAGCTTGCTGTAGGCCAGCGAGATGATGAAGACCGTGCCGGCCGTCGCCAGCGCCAGTGCAACCGCCAGGTAGGTGTGGCCGAGAATTCCGCGAAACGCCTCGTCCGGGCCGTAAGCCGACGAGCTCAGCCCGTCGGCGCCGAGACCCACCCACGCGAGGAACGCAATGAGCGAGATTTTATGGAACAGGTGCGGGTCATGGACATCCCGCGGCTTACCCAGCAACAAATGTTTGATATTCATGCGATCTCCGAGAAGCACGGCGCACGGGCCGAGACCCCTGCACCGCAAGTTAGACTTTGGGAGATCGTGGATTCCGCGTGTGCGGGTCCAGAGGATCGCCCTTCCAGTTGTCGACGAAGTTAGCTGACGGGCTCGGTCGTGGAAGTGACCGTGGCCACCGGTTGCCCGGCGCCATTCGCCCCATCCCCGGATTGCTCCGGAGAGTTTGGTTCCTCCGTGCCGCGCCTCAGGAAGGAGGCGCGACTTAGACTGCGAAGATCAGGGAGAAAGACAAAACGCCGCGTGCTGTCAAGCTGCAGGCAACCTAACCAGGAATCGGTTCGTGAAATCATACCTGTCCAGCTTATTGACCTTGAAAGGCTAAGGTAGGGTCGGCTGCCCTCAGCCGACAAGGCTTCCGCCGTCGCTGAAGCTATGGCGGACAAGTTGTACTTGTCGCCCCCTCTTAAGTTTTAGATCCGTTGGGGGCAACGGGCCCTACCAATAATCTCACGCCTCGACCATCAACCGATAGCCGATGCCGGCCTCGGTTTTCAAAAATTTCGGCTCGTGGGGATCGTCCTCCAGTTTCTGCCGGAGATGCGTCATGTAAACCCACAGGTAGTGGGTGTTGTCTTCGGCGTTCGCACCCCATAATTCGCGCAAAATCTGCCGGTGCGTGACCACGCGGCCGCGGTGCAGCGCGAGATAGCGCAGGAAATCGTATTCCTTGGCCGAGAACTTCACATCCTTGCCAGCGCGCTGGACCACCCGGGCCACAAAATCAATTTCGATCTCCCCAAAGCGCACCACCGTGTCTTCATTCGCCGGCTGCGCCCGCCGCATGACCGCCCGCAACCGGGCAAGCAGTTCCCGCCCGCGGAAGGGTTTGGTCAGGTAGTCGTCGGCGCCGGCATCGAGCGCGGCGATCGTCTCCTGTTCGCTGTCGCGCACGGAAAGGATCAGCACCGGCACTTGCGACCACTCGCGCAGCCGGCGCAAAACATCCTTGCCGTCCATGTCCGGCAAGCCGAGGTCGAGCACGATCCCATCGGGGTGAAGAGCAGCGGCTTCAGTCAGCCCGAGCTGCCCGGTCTCGGCTTCGTTCACCTCGTAGCCGTCCGGTTCCAGGGTGACCCGCAATAGCCGACGGATCTGGATTTCGTCGTCGATCACGAGCACCCGAGGTCGGTGGATTTTGGTCATTCTTTCGGAACATCATCAGGGGCGGAGTGCGGCAGGTAAACCGTAATCACCGCGCCGCCACCGGGATTTTCGCCCACCACCACTTCTCCACCCTGCGCCACGATGAAGCCCCGCACGATGGACAGCCCCAAGCCCAGCCCACCAGCCCGGGCGGCGTCGCCCCGGGCAAATTTCTTGAACAACCGCTCGCGCATCGCGGGTGGAAAGCCCGGCCCACGGTCGGCCACGGTGAAAAATACCCGTTGTCCGCCGCGCTCGATACCCGCGGTCAAAAAGATGGATGTGCCCACCGGAGTATGCAGCGCGGCGTTCAGCAGCAGATTGGCCAACACCTGCTCGGTGAGGGAAAAATCGGCGCGCACCGGCGGCATGTCGTCCGGCACGACGATATCCAGCGGATGACTGGCCAGCGCATCGCGGATATCCTGCAAAGCCGCCGTCACTAGGTCATGCGCGCCGCACCATTTCAGGCTGGGCTTCAATGCGCCGCTTTCCAGGCGGGTCTGGTCGAGCAGGTTTTTAACCAGCCGGTTGAGCCGGGTGACGGCCGTGCGGCCTTCGCTCACCAGGTTGTCACGCAACGCGGGGTCGGCCTGTTTCAAATTTTCAAAGACCGACGAAATGACCGCGAGGGGCGTGCGCAGCTCGTGCGACACGCTGTCGAAAAGCACCCGGTGCAATTTTTCGGACTCGGCCAGCAGTTTCTCGCGCTCGCCCGCGGCGCGCAGGTTTTCGCGCTCGACGCTCAGCGCGAGCTGCCGCGCGAACGCCTCGAGCAAATCGCGCTGCGCCAGCGTGAGCGATTTCTCGGGCGGCAGCTTGACGCCGAGGACGCCGACCGCGTTGTCGTCCCGCAGGAGCGGAAGGTAATAGCCCACGCTCCCCGGCAGCGTATCGGTGAACCGGCCGGCGTTGTGCTTGTTGCGAAACGTCCACTCGGCCACGCCGCGTTCCTTGTCATTGAACATATAGGAACCGGCAAAGTGCGGCACGAGCGCGCCGCCGGCCTCGTCCACCAGCGCCAGCGAGGTCTGGGCGCCAAAAAGTTCATCCGTCTGCCGCAGGGCGGCAAAAATCGCGTCGTCGAGCGTCTTCGCGCCGGCCAGCACCCGCGTGAGCTCGAACAGCGCGGTGGCCCTCGCCTCGCGCATCCTTTCGTTGCGGGACTGCGCGCGGATGCGCGCCGTGAGCTGGCCTGACACCAGCGCCACCGCCACGGTGACAAAACATAACATGGCATCGTCAAAGGAACCGATGATGAACGTGAAGCGAGGCGGGATAAAAAAATAATCCCAAGCCAACCCGGAAAGCACGCCCGCCAGGAGCACCGGCCCGCGGCCCAAGCGCAGGCTCAGCACGATGACCGCCAATAAATACAGCATTCCCACAGAGCGGTAGCCGGAAAAATCGGCGATAAACCAGCTCGCGATCGTGACGCCTACGATGACCCCGAGAGCCGCGAGATATTCCTGCAGGCTCGAATGCTCCACCCACTCCAGGCGGATCCGGCGCGGTTTTTTTTCCTCGGCCGGCACCATGTAGATGTCGATCTCGCCGCCCAGACGGGCCAGCCGGTCCACCAGCGAACCGCCGCGCAACCAGTCGCGCCAGCGATTGCCGCGCGGCTTGCCCACGACGATCTGCGTGGCGTTGTGCACCCGGGCGATGCGCACCAGCGCGGCCGCCATGTCCTCATCATGCGTGACGACCACCTCGGCGCCGAGTTCGCGGGCCAGGGCCAGGTTTTGGTCGAGCAGCCGCTGGCCTTCCGGCGAAAGCGTCCGCGACGTCTCGATGTGGACGGCGATCCAGGGCGCGCCGAGCGCGGCGGACATCCGCCGCGTCCAGCGGACGAGCTGCGTCGAAAATGGGCTCGCCCCGACCGCCACCAGCAACCGTTCACCGCTGCGCCAGACGATCCGGCGCGCATCGCCGGAGCGCATTTCGCGCAACTGGCGGTCCACGCGTTCGGCCGTAAAGCGCAAGGCGAGTTCGCGCAGGGCGGTCAGGTGTTCTTCCTGGAAGAAATTATCCCGTGCCGCCGCCGCGCGTTCGCCCATGTAAACCTTGCCTTCCTGCAGGCGGTCCCGGAGCGCGCCCGGCGTCAGGTCGATCAGCTCGATTTCGTTCGCGAAATCGAGCACCGAATCAGGCACCGTCTCATGCACGGGCGCGCCGGTGATCTGCCGGACCGCATCGGACCGCGATTCGATATGCTGGACGTTAAGCGTACTATAGACGTCGATTCCGGCCTCGATGAGTTCGACCACGTCCTGCCAGCGTTTGGGGTGACGGGATCCGGGCGCATTCGTGTGCGCCAGCTCGTCCACGAGCGCGAGTTTCGGCCGGCGCGCGATGATCGCCTCAAGGTCCATCTCCGTCAGCGCGGCGCCGCGATAGTCAATCTGCTTGCGGGGAATGACCGGTAATCCCGTCAGCAACGCCTCGGTCTCGACCCGACCATGGGTTTCGACCACGCCCACGACGGCGTCCACTCCATCGTGCAGCTCCTTTTGTCCGGCCCGGAGCATTGCGAACGTCTTACCCACGCCCGGGCACATACCAAAGAAAACCTTCAGATGCCCCCGCTTGGCGCGCGCTTCTTCGCGGTGGAGCGAGGCCAGCAGTGCGTCGGGATCGGGGCGGTCTTCAGGCATCGAAATTATTTTTAAGATTGTCCGGCTGGTTTCGAACGACGCTTAAGGCGCCTGATCATCTTTTCGCCTTAAATAATCCAAAATTATCAGCCCTAAATCCACCACGAAGATCGTGATCACCGCGCTGTCCATGAGTGTCACCATCTGGCTCGCGGGCAAAAACTGTTCGCTGCCCCACAACACAAACGCGAACCCAAGGAAAACGCCCTTGAGCTTCTCGTTCCAGCGGCGTTTCGCGCTCAATTGAAGGCTGATGTACGAAGCCCCGATCAAAATAAGCGCCACGGCGCTCGATTGTTGATGGAAGGAAGTCAGACGGAGGGCAGAGGAAACATCCGAAGTTAAAAGGACAATAATTCCCCCCACCGCCAAAATAAAGAGAAGCAAGCTGAGGCTGCGCAGCAGTTTTGTCATCGGTAAATATGATCGCTGGTAACACGGGAAGTCTGCCCGGCCTCGCTGAAGGAGCCACGTTAAAATGATAACCGTGGCTGCCTGCGCGGCCTCGGTTCAACGAGGCCCACCCCCGAAATGCACGAGGCACAAAAACAAAATAACAAGAAACGCGATCACCCCCACGCCCATAAAGGCACCGTGTAGAAGCTGAACCCCTTCCAAGCTTAACTTGTTTCGAGGCACCTTCAGGCGATGGCAGTAACCCGTCACTTGGACCTGGTCGGGCGAATCGAGATCCGCCTTGAAGGCCGCGGCGGTTTGATAGCGATCGTCCGGCCTGCGCTGCATCGCATGCAAAACAATTTCCTCCGCTTGCGCTGAAATGGCGGAGTTCAAACTGCGCGGGGCCACGGGATCGCCGGACACCCTCAAGCGCACCGAAACCCAGGGGTCATCGTTTGGGAACGGAAGTTTCCCGGTCAGCATCTCGAACAGCATCACACCAAGGGTGTAAATATCGGTGCGCGCGCCGGTGCGCTTGTTTTTGACCTGCTCAGGCGCCATGTATTGCGGCGTTCCGAAAATGGGCGCCAAGGCGCCAAGAATGCCCCGGCGCGCGGACGTGTACGTGGCCAGTCCGAAATCCATGACGCGAAGCGTCTGGTCGGAGCAAATCATGACGTTGGCGGGCTTGAGATCGTTATGGACGATCCCGCAGCCATGCATGTATTGCAGGGCCTCACAAATAACGCTGGTTATTTTGAGCGCGTCTGCTTCCGGCAACGGCCGGCGGTTATGAATGATGTAATCCAAGGTGCAGCCGCGCAAATACTCGGTCACGATGTAGGCCCGGCTCTTGTTTTCCACCGGGATGAATTTCAACAAGGACGGATGATTAAGCTTTAATCCGATTTCTTCCTCGCGTTGAAAGCGCGCATAAAAGGCCGGGTCGCTTTCGAATTTCAGGAACGGGACTTTCACCGCCACGTTCTGGCGGCCATGGTCCATATCTTCAGCCAGATAAAGGGTCGCCATCCCGCCGAAATACAAGTCCTCGAGAATATAAAACCGGCCATCGATCACATCGCCGCGTTTGAACTCCGGTTTCGGCCCCGGCACGGCCACCGGTTCCGGCAGATCCTGGCAGCACGTCACATTTTCCAACGGACGCGGCTTTCTGTCCGAAGGGGAAAAAGCAGTGTTTGGGCCGGCGGCGCTCAGATACATACGTCCAGCATAGTAAGGGCCACGACAGAAATATAAGTAATTAAAACCCCGGCCAAACCCATTAAAATTTCATTAACGGCCGTCGCGCATAGTGGCTTTGCGCCACACGTACCTCCGCTGGGAAGAATGTTTTTCACGCCACTGGAGGAGCCTGCTTGCAGTCGAGATTGCTTGCCCGGTCTGTTTTGTCGCCCGGCAAACCCTTTCACTGGCAAAAGTCGCCTGCAAGCAGGCTCCTACAATTCCCGGCAGAATACCCAACTCTTCGCCCCCGGCTCCGCTAGCGAGGATTGACCGGGGTGAGGTCGGCTGTACCGGAAACGAACTCTTGTTGGATGGCCTGCTCCAACGCGGACAATTCATCCTGGCAGAGAAACATGGCCTTGCGTTTTTCGTTCAGCGAGATGGCCAGGGATCGGACGTTGGTGTTTTCCCGCGAGAGCTTGAGGATCTGTGACCGAAGGTCGGTGAAACTGGCGTAGCGCGCGACCGCCGTGGCCAGATCGCTGTCTTCCGCGAAACCCTTGGTCGCGGCCAAGTCGGCCAGATCCTTCCGGACCGCCCGGTCTTCGCGGGCCATCCGCGCTTCCATCTCGTCCATCTTCTGGTCGCTCTCCTCGGCAATGTGCGGCGGCAGCAAGGCCAGGATCCGCAGGGATGAAATCCGGGCGTCGTCCGCCAACAGGATGACCGGCTTGTCCCCGGGCGAATCTGAGTCGGCTCTCGCTTGTACGATGTGCGCGAGCGCGTCGTCCGCTTCCTTGAGTATATCGGCGGCCGGGCCGAAGGCCAGGCGATAGGCTTTGAGATTGGTGTTCTGCACCGCGAGGCCGAGGAGCTCGTGGTCGATGCGTTCAAGATCGGCCAAGGTTTTGGAAAACTCGGCGAGGAGTTCATTTTCCCGGGGGCTGCCGCTCGCACGCATGATTTCGCCCAACTGCGCGCGTTCCTGCTCCAAGGACACCGTGGCCGCGCGCGCCTGGCCGGCGAAGGTCTGTGAGTCCTCATCCGTGGTGGCCAGGACCGCGCTTTTTTCGGCCTCGGAAGCCGAAGCCAGGGCCAGCCGCATCTGGTCCACGAGCTCGATCTTCCGGTCCTTCAAGGCGAGCCGTGCGGCCGGCGTTTGGTTCGGCGGGATGCTCATCACCAGCCAAACGATGGCGCCAAAAAACGCGGCACCGGCGGCCATCCAGAGGAAATCCTTGGGGTTTGGTTTCATCTTGTTTTCTTTGCAGCAGGGGTGGCTGCCCCAGCCGACAAGGCTTTGCACTTGTCGCCGCCCATTGGGTTCCGCCGTCGCTGAAGCTATGGCGGACACGGTCGGCCCGTTGAGCCTCCTTCGCTAAAGCTTCGGAGGCCGGGGGCAACGGGCCCTACCTAAAATGGCTGCGATATTTTTAAACTGCACAAATTATTCAGGCAATCTGCCTGCAGGGAATGCCAGTACCCTGCAAGCAGCGCCTCGGATCCCGGCCCGGCCGTGGGGTTTGACGCCGCCACGATGGCTTCCACACCATCGCTCTCGGAGGAGGAGCAAACGTCGAGCCCACGCCAGGCCCACGCCGAAAATATTTTATTCGTATGCTTGATTCGCCCTCACCCTTTCTTGGTGTCGGCTGCATCCAACGCGAGGTTGAGTTGCAGCACGTTTACACGCGCCATGCCAAACACGCCCCATTGCGGCGGTTTGATGAATTTTTCCACCAACGCGGTGACCTGATCCACGTTCATGTTGCGCGCAGCCGCCACGCGGGCGATCTGGAATCGCGCCGCCTCGGGACTGATGTCCGGATCCAGCCCGCTGGCGGATTGGAATACCAAGTCAGCTGGGACGGGTGCATCGGCGGCCAGCTTGTGCGCCGTGCGCAACGCCGCGAGATTGCTGTCGACATTTTTCTGGAGCTGGGCGCTGGTCGGCCCGAGGTTGCTGGCTCCTGAAGCCGCAAAGCCACCGGTTCCGGTGCCGTATGAGCAGGCGGACGGACGCGGCCAGAAATATCTATCGGTTTGGAACCCTTGTGCCAGCAGCTCCGAACCGACCACCTTGCCGTCGCGCATGATCAGGCTGCCGCCGGCCTGATAAGGGAACACCAGTTGGATGAACACCGTCATGACGAGCGGATACATGATGCCCGTGATGACGGTCCACATCAGCGTCTGCAGGATGGATTGAAATGTAAGTTTAAACATTGGATTGCCTTTCTTGGTTGCTTACGGGGCCAGGTGGACGGCCACCATAAAGATGTCGATAAGTTTGATAAAGATGAACGGCACGATGATGCCGCCAATGCCGTAAATGAGCATGTTCTTGCGCAGGATCACCGCGGCGCCGAGCGGCTGGTACTTCACGCCCTTTAACGCCAGCGGAATCAGCGCAACAATGACCAGCGCGTTGAAAATCACCGCGCTCAGGATCGCGCTCTGCGGGGAGTGCAGGTACATGATGTTGTATTTGTCGAGCGGGCCATGCCCGCCCGCCGTGGTCGCATAGAGCAGGCCGAACATCGCTGGAATAATGGCGAAATATTTCGACACGTCGTTGGCGATGCTGAAGGTCGTCAGCGCGCCGCGGGTCATCAGCAGTTGTTTGCCGATTTCCACGACCTCGATGAGCTTCGTCGGGTTGCTGTCGAGATCAACCATGTTGCCGGCTTCGCGGGCGGCCTGCGTGCCGGTGTTCATGGCCACGCCGACGTCGGCCTGCGCGAGCGCGGGTGCGTCGTTGGTGCCGTCGCCGATCATGGCGATAAGCTTGCCGCCTTCCTGCTCCTTGCGGATGCGCGCGAGTTTGTCCTCGGGCTTGGCCTGGGCGATGAAATCGTCCACCCCCGCCTCGGCCGCGATCGCGGCGGCGGTCAGCGGATTGTCACCGGTGATCATGACCGTTTTCACGCCCATCTTCCGCAGCTGGGCGAAGCGTTCCTTGATCCCGCCCTTGACGATGTCCTTGAGATGGATGACGCCGAGCATGCGCGGACCATCGGCCACGACCAGCGGCGTGCCACCGGAACGGGAGATTTCATCCACTTTGTCCATGACGGCTTTCTCGACGCGGCCACCCTGCGCCACGACCCACTGTTTGACCGACTCGGCGGCGCCTTTGCGGATGCGGCGCGTGACGAGGCTGTCGCCAAAGTCCACGCCGCTCATCCGGGTCTGGGCCGTAAAAGCGATCGGGGTGATGTGCGACTCGGCGACATCGCGACCGCGCAGATTATATTTCTCTTTGGCCAGGACGACGATGGAACGGCCTTCGGGCGTTTCGTCGGCGAGCGAGGCGAGTTGCGCCGCGTCGGCCAGTTCTTCAATTTTGACGCCTGGCGCGGGAATGAAGTCCGTCGCCATGCGGTTGCCGAGCGTGATGGTGCCGGTCTTGTCGAGCAGCAGCACGTCCACATCGCCAGCGGCTTCCACCGCGCGGCCGCTGGTGGCGAGCACATTGCGGCGCATCAAGCGGTCGATGCCAGCGATGCCGATGGCGCTCAATAGCCCGCCGATCGTGGTCGGGATCAAACAGACAATCAGCGACAGCAGCACGGGGATCGACACCAACACCACGTCGGTTTGCCCGGCCTGCGCCTCGTTATACTGGGCGTACGGTGGCAGGGTGAAAACCACGACGATGAACAGCGCGGTCAAACTCACGAGGACGATGTTGAGCGCGATTTCGTTCGGGGTTTTTTGGCGGCGCGCGCCTTCAATCATATCAATCATGCGATCAAGGAAAGAATGGCCTTCCTCCGCCGTGATGCGGATCACGATCCGGTCGCTGATGACGAGGGTGCCGCCGGTCACGGCGCTACGGTCACCACCGCTCTCGCGGATGACGGGGGCGGACTCACCGGTGATGGCCGACTCGTCCACCGTGGCGATGCCTTCAACCACTTCACCGTCGCCGGGAACCAAATCGCCGGATTCGCAGACGACCTTGTCGTCGATTTTCAATTCGCTGCTGGAGACGGCGGTCTCCTTGCCGTTGACGAGCTTGCGGGCCATTGTCTTGGTGCGCATTTTGCGCAGCTCATCGGCATGGGCCTTGCCCCGGCCCTCGGCCATGGCCTCGGCGAAGTTG
>DATMLS010000090.1:0-2977 GCA_035569995.1 Opitutaceae bacterium
ATGCCCCCCGATGTGCTCGAGCGCATTTTTGAACCCTTCTATACGACCAAGCCGGTTGGCCAGGGCACCGGCCTGGGCCTCGCCACCGTCTGGCATCTGGTGACCGAACTGGGCGGCAGCATCGACGTGCAGTCCGTTCCCGGCGCCGGCACCTCATTCAACCTGAGCCTTCCCATTCGTGTCTCCACGGAAGCCGTCCCACCTTCACCTGTCACTCCGCCTGTCTCCACCGCCGTGCCCAGCACCGCCCGCATCCTGCTCGTGGATGATGAAGATGCCGTCTCCAGTTTGGTCTGCGAGATTCTTCAGTTTCACGGCCATCAAGTCACCACGCTCGCCAACGGCCGCCTGGCGTGGGAAAAACTTTCCGCCGCGCCGGGCACCTTTGATGTCCTCATCCTGGATCTCAACATGCCCGGCCTGAATGGCCTTGAACTCGCCCGCCGCGCCCGCGACCTGCCCTTCAATGGCCTGATCTTCGTGATGAGCGGCCGGCTCACCGAGACAGACCGCGCCGAGTTTGAGCGCCTGCGGGTCGATCGCATGATCGAAAAGCCTTTCACACTCGACGTCTTTGTGACCGCGCTCGCCGACTTCGGCCTGGCCCGCCCGGCGCGCCCAGCCCAACCTGAACCCACCGTCGAAGCAGCCCCGGTCGGATAGCGTTCGGTTGGCAGGCTGTCCGCCTTCGCCAAGCTTCGGCGCGACACCTCGCCGCCGCTTTCGGATTCCGAAAGCGGCGGCCGATGGCCTGCCAAGTCGTAGCCCGCTACAAAAGCGATGCCCGTCTTCGCTCGCTATCCGCGAGCTTCGCCGTGGCAGTCTTCGCCCTTGCTTCGCGGCGGGCGAAGACTGGTGCGGGCAGAGGGAGTCGAACCCTCCTCTCATGCTTGGGAAGCACACATAATAGCCGATATACTATGCCCGCAATTGGTGTCCCGTGTTGATGTCGACCATTGCCGTTTCTGACAACGCAAAATCGCGCCCGGCGATGATTTCGTGTAATGCGACGGTCCAGCGAGCCGCCTCAACCATGCGATCCTGCCATTACCAGGCACGATTTTGCAGGCTTGCGTGTCCGCTTTGTACGCTGTCAGTACAATGCAAAATGACTGCGCAAGGGATACTCGTGCTTGTATCGGCGGCACTTCACTACTAGCAATGTTTGTCAGTAGCAGAATTTTGTGCCCCCCCACCCATCAGTCCCTTACCACCAGCGGCACTGGCTCTTGCTTCGGAGCATCCTGCCGCTTGCCTTTTCATTGCTGGTTTATCGAAGCGCGGCGGCGGATTTGCCGCCCGACTCCGACAGTGCGCGTTTTGCGCGGCCCATTGTCGTCTCGACCGTAACCAATAGTTATCCGTTTTTCTTTGTCGGGCCTTCCGGTCAATACACGGGATTCTCCGTGGAATTGCTGGATGCCGTCGCCCGCGTGATGGACATCAAGATCAAATGGACGCCTTCATCGGGGGCCGATCTTCAATCCATCCTTCTCTCAGGTGGCGGCGATATTCTGCCAGGTTATGGCCGGGTGCCGGAGCGGGAAAAATATTTCGATTTTTCCGTGCCGTACCTGGAATTGCAGGGCACCCTGTTCGTCCGCAAAGACAATAATTTGATTCAAAAAATTTCCGACCTCAACGGCCGGGAGCTGGTCATCGTGAGCAAGGGCAGCATAGGAGACCAGTTCGTGAGCGATTATCATCTCAACGCCCACGTGGTTTACGGAGACTCGCTGCAACAAGCCTTCAAGGAGCTGAATGACGGCCAGCATGATGCGGTTTTCTCCAGCCGGCTGACCGCCCTCTCGGTCATCGACCATTTCAAATTCGACAACATCCGCCCGCTTGGCATGCCGGTGGACGGCTACAACATCCACATTTGCTTTGCCGTGCGCAAAGGGGATTCCCAGCTGCTCGCACGCCTCAACGAAGGCCTTGCGATCCTGCAACGCACGGGCGAATTCGCCCAGATTTACAACAAATGGTTCGGCCGGTTTGAACCCAACCGGATCTCCTTCCAAGAGCTGGTCGTGTACATTGCCGCCACGCTGGCCGTGGTGCTGTTGATCACGCTTTGGGCCCTGATGCGCCAGCGGCAGCTGCGCCAGCGCATCGGCCGGCAGGCAGAGGAGTTGATCGAGAGCAAGGCCATCCTGGCCGAGGCGCAGCAATTCGCGCGGATCGGCCACTGGCAGCGCCCGCTCGACCCGAATGCGCCGGTAATCTGGTCAGAGGAGACTTATCATATTTTTGAGCGCGATCCGCGGCTACCCCCGCCACCCATTTCCGAGGTCACCAACTGCGCCGTGGGTGAAGACCGCCAGCGCTGGCAGGATGTCGTGCAGCGCAGCCGGAAGGAAAGTTTCGACTACGCCCTCGACGTCCACATCGAACCCAAGCCCGGCGTACACAAAATCATCCATGTGCACGGCCGCCCCGTGCGCAGCACCCGCGGCCAGCCCACCGGCTTTTTTGGCACAGTGCAGGATGTCACCGAATGGCGCGAAGCCGAACATGGCCAGCGCGAATCCATCCAGCTGCTTCGCGCCATCTACGACAACGCCCCTTTCGCCATGGGCGTGTTCGAACTGACCGACCGCACGATCACCGTCGTGTCGGTCAACCCCGAGGCCCGCCGCCTGGTCGGCCTGCCCGCGCAAATCACCCCGGGCCTTTCTTTCGCCGAGCTGGGCATGCCGCCGGAGCAGGTTGTTTTCTGGACGGAATTGTTCACCCGCCACCCGGCGATCGGCGCGCCGTTCAAGACGACGCTGCGCCTCGACGCCACCCACCGCGATCTCGCCGTCACGCTGGTGCCACTCGGCCGCGCCAGCAAACGCCCGCGCTTTTGCCTCATCGCCGAGGATATCACCGACCGCGTCCACAAGGACGCCGAAATCGCCCAAAGCCGGCGGCTGCGCGCCGTCGGCGAGCTGGTCGGCGGCATCGCCCACGAGTTCAACAATCTGCTCAC
>DATMLS010000091.1:0-15886 GCA_035569995.1 Opitutaceae bacterium
GCTGATCGACAACGTCATCCAGACCGATGCCGCGCTCAATCCCGGCAACTCGGGCGGCCCGCTCGTCAACACGCGCGGCGAGGTCATCGGCGTGAACACCGCCATCATCCGGCCCGCGCAGGGCATCTGTTTCGCCATCGCGAGCAACACCGTACGCTGGGTGGCCGGCTGGCTGATCAAGGACGGCCACATCCGCCGCAGTTACATCGGCGTCGCCGGGCAGAACGTCCCGCTGCTGCGCAAGCTCGTGCTGCACCATCGCCTCACCCAAGAGACGGGCGTGCTGGTCGCGGGCCTTGAGCCCGACAGCCCGGCAACGCGCGCCGGCCTGCGGGAGAGCGACATCGTGCTGGGATTCGACGGCACGCCCACGCCGACCGTCGACGCGCTGCTCAAGCAACTCACGGGAGACCGGATCGGCGAAAGCGCGAGCCTCACCTTGTTGCGCGGCGTCGAACTGCGGCGCCACGCGATCATCCCGCTCGAAATGCCCGGCCGCGGCTAACCCGCGGCTGGGTTTTTCTGCCTCGTTCCTCAGGCCAAACTTCGCTTGACGTGTATATGCAGGGCATATACATTTTGCTGTAATGGCATTTGATCCCTCTCGCTACACCGGTTTCGAGTGGGATGCAGGTAACATTGCAAAGAATGCGGCCAAGCACGACGTAAGTTGTCGCGAGGCCGAGGAGATTTTCTTCAACCAGCCGCTAATAATCGCTCCCGATCCCGCGCACTCCCAGGCCGAGCCCCGTTTCCGCGGATTGGGCCGCACCAGTGCCAACCGGCTCCTTCATCTTAATTTCACTGTGCGTGGTGACAAACTCCGCATCATCTCCGCCCGCCCCATGAATCCACCATCTATGAAACGCACCACCGCTAAAACCGCCGCTCCCGCCGTCGTGGCCCGGATGCCCGCCGCTGAAGCCGCCGATTTCGATTGGTCGGCAGCCCGGCCCGTCAGTTTCCCGAATCTCCAACCCAGTTCGCAAACCATCTCGCTGCGCATGCCTTTGTGGATGCTGCACAAGCTGAAAACCCGCGCCAATCAGCGGGGTGTCCCCTATCAAGCCCACCTCAAGGAAATCCTCGCTGACTCTTTACGTGACTGAATGTTTTCCTGAATTCCGCCCTGGCATTACCAAATCACGCGAAGGCCGATTCTTGGCGCCAGTGCATGGATTTTTTTATCCACCGTCATCAGGGGCACATCGTAGGCCAGCGCGGTGGAAACAATATGCCGGTCGATTGGATCCTGGTTTTCCCAATCCAACCGCGCGGCGTGGAGAGCAATCGTTGGAGTAACGGGCAGGACTGTAACGGCCCGGCCGATGCCCTGCATCAGTGATTCAGGCGAAATTTTTGCCTGAAACTTTTCCGCCGCCAGCAGACGGGCAATTTCACTGAGACTCACGTCGGAAATGGCCAGCTCGGCCGCACTCGCGGCTGTGAGCAGGGTTTTGCATCGCCGGGACAGTCGCGCGTCATCCGCGTAGCCCCACAGAAACGCATGTGTATCGAGCAGGTATTTTAGTGTTTGGCCCATTCCTTCGTCGCAAACACCGGGGCCTCAGGATCGTAATCCTGCGGGATGACGAGCAGCCCCCTGCCCCGGCCGACCAGTGAACCCGGACGTTCAAGGTGCAATTCGGCCTCGAGCGCCGCGCGCGCAAATGCAGAAACTTTCACCCCGCGTTTTTTGGCGGTTTTCTTCAACTCGCGCTGCATGGCTGCGGGCACTTTCAACGTGAGGGTCGGCATACTGGTAATACAAACGTATTACTATTTTTTGTCAACCCGGACCGTTTTATTCCGCGGGTGAAACTTCGTGGGCTGATCCACGAGGTGAAGGCGTCCATTTCCCGATTGCCTTCGTTTGGCCGGATTTGAACCATTCCGCCAGAATGCCCCTCAAAATATTGTTTTCCGCCATCCTGTTGCTGGGTGCGGGCCAGGCGATGGCTGTCTCCGCCCGGTATCAAGAAGCCGTCAAAGCCCGGATCCAAGGCGATTACGCCATCGTGGTTTTTGCCGACGGAAGCAAAAGCCTGGTGCCCGTGAGCTCGCTCAGCCCTGATGACCGGGCCTGGCTCACCGCGCTCGGCAGCCGGAGCCCGCTGGCCCACGGAACTTCGAAGGTCACCGTCGTAAAAGCAACGAATGAGGTGAAGGCGAAAAAAACCATCGAAACTTCCAAGATCGAAGGACCGCTGGAAACGGTGCAGTTATGCCAGCCCAACGTCATCCAGAACCAAATCGGCGGCACTTGCATGATGTATGCCCGCGTCCACTGGCTGGATATCGCAGGCTATTATGTGAAGAGTTCCGACCTTTATAAGATCATCAATGACACCCCGCCCGACAATCCATGGACGTCTCCCCGCTATGTCGAAGGGCTGAGTAGCATCATAACCGATTTCAAACCGAAACCCATCGTCCATGACCTGCCGGGCTCCGCCGAGGATCCTTTCGCCTGGGCGCGGGATGAACTGCGCAAAGGCCGTCCCATCCTGGCCGCATTTCCCCATGAAATTTGGCAGGCTCTTCCGTCGGGATTCGTGGCGGCCCATCCCTGGAATGGCGGCCCGGTGGGCCATCAGATCGTCATCAACGGCTTCACTTGGAACAAAGCAACCAAGCGAGGCACCTTTCACATCATCAATTCGTGGGCGGAACTGCCGCAATTTGACCTGACCACCGAGGCCGCCCAGGACGGCGTGCTGGTGATCGAGCAAAGCCTCTCTCCCATCGGGGAAGCCAATGTCGAGACGGCCAAGGAGGTCGTCCAAAGCGTCACGTTGATCAAAACGGTGGGCACCACCAATCTTTACGAGGTGCAGACCAACCTGGGCTCCCGCCGAGTCGCCGCGCAAGACGAAGCCGCGGCCCGCGCCACGGTCGAAGACGGCCAGTAACGGACGGAACAAGGAGCGGCGGGCTATTTCGCGGTTTTATTCCGCGGGTGGAATTTCGTATGCTGGTCCACGAGGCGTTTGTCCTCGACCGCGGTGTAGATCTGCGTGGTGGAGATGTTGGCGTGGCCGAGCATTTCCTGGATGGCGCGGAGATCGGCGCCGCCACTCAGGAGATGCGTGGCGAAGGAATGCCGCAGTAAATGCGGCTTCACGGGCTTGGTCAGGCCGGCCAGCTTCGCGTATTTTTTGATCAGAACCCACAGCATCTTGCGCGAGATGGCCGTGCCGCGTTCGCTGAGGAAAAGCTGGCTGCCGGTTTTCGGTTTCACAAAAAACTTCCGGCCGGCGTCGAGATAGGCCGTCAGCGCGTCGCGGGCTTTGCCGCCGACGGGCACGACGCGTTCCTTCGAGCCTTTGCCGAAGACGCGCAGGAAACCGTGGTCGAGGTCGAGCTGCTGGAGCGAAAGGCCGGCCAGCTCGGAGACGCGCAGCCCGCTGGCATAGAAAAGTTCGAGCAGCGCGCGGTCGCGCAGGGCGTAGGCGCTGCCGCCGCTGGGCGCGGCGAGCAGGCGCCCAACCTCGGCGGCCGTGAGCGTGCCGGGGATTTTGCGCACGAGCTTCGGGCCGGTGAGCTGCGCGGTGAGGTCGTCGGTGCGGATTTTTTCGCGCACGAGGTGGCGGGCAAAGACGCGCAGCGCGGTGAGCTTGCGCGCGAGGCTGGCGACCGTGTAGTCGTCACCGCTCAGCGCGTAAATCCAGTCGGAGAGATGCCGGGGCTGCGCCGCGCGCCAGTTCGCGACATGGTGGCGCGCGAGAAACTTCGCACATTGGTCGAGGTCGCCCTGGTAGCTTTCGGTCGTGCGCGCGGAAAGCCCGCGCTCGAGCTCAAGAAAGCCGATGAAGCCGTCGATCTCCTCGGCGAAGGCGGCGGGCGCCTGGCTGCGGCGAGCCTTCATACGCCACGCAGATCCTTAATAACGCCGGCGGGGCGCGGAGCCCATGCGGGGCGGCGGGGCGTTGGGATCGCGCATGCGGAAGGTGATGCGCGCCTTTTCCAAGTCGTAAGGACTCATCTCCATTTTCACGAAGTCACCCGCGGCGATCTTGATGAAATTCTTGCGGAGCTTGCCCGAGATGTGCGCGAGCACGATGTGTCCGGGGCTCTTCAACAGCTCGACTTTGAACATCGTGCCGGGGAGCACGGTGATGATTTTACCCTCCACCTCGATCGATTTATCGTCAGACATACGAAACGCGGATGCGGAGTGCAGAGAGGTTGTGCATAAGGGTGAGTTTGTTCGAGAAAGCTCCTTGTAAGTGGGAAGGACGCTGCGTAAGTCAAGGCTTTCCCGGCGTCACCCGCCGCCGGCACCCGCATGGTCTCCTCCACACCCACCCCGCCCGACTGTCCGTTTGAGAAGCGATTCCCGTCGCAACTCGTGCGTGACGACGTGTTTTTCATGAGCCTCGCCTACAACCAGGCCATCGACGCGTGGCGGGCCGACGAGGCGCCCATCGGCGCGGTGATCGAACTCGGCGGCGAGATCATCGGCGCGGCCCACAACACCGTCGAGTCCGCGCACGATCCCACCGCCCACGCCGAGATGCTCGCGCTCACCCAGGCCGCGGCAAAACTCGGCGACTGGCGCCTCGCCGGCGCGACGGTTTACGTGACGAAGGAACCCTGCCCGATGTGCTCGGGCGCGATGCTCATGTCGCGCGTCCGCCGCGTGTGCTACGCCGTGCCCGATCCCAAGATGGGCTGCCTCGGCGGCGCGACGAACCTCAACGACCTGCCGCAGGTCAACCACCACGTCGAGCTGACCGCCGGCGGCGTGCTCGAGGAGGAATGCCGCCAGTTGTTGCAGGAATTTTTTCGCGCCAAGCGCCGCGAGGAAAAATAAAAAAAGCGGTGGAAGGAGTCCGGTTTTAAAGCAGGAAGCCGGGAACGAGCATGCGACACTCGTCATTCGGGTTTCCGGCCTTACAGATCGGTCATTTATTGTGCACTTGCAATATACTGGCGAATATTGATCGCTCGGGATTTATTATTTTACATTTCATATCCGGGCTTACTCCCCTCGTGGCGATTGGTTTATATATATTACCGTATATCAATTGCATTAGGCATTTATCCATAAGATATAGTTTTAGTTTATATTTTACAGTTTATCATCTTGCTGGGAACTGAGGGCCGTCCCAGTAAATAAACTATAAATTCAGCCTACCCCGGCCGGCATCGAGCAGCGAAAACCCCAAGGAGCAACGATGAATAAACTTCCCCTGTCTTCACTTCGCGTTTCCCAAAAAAATATCACCGGGCTTGGCCTGGCGGGAATTCTACTTCTGGTCGTGAGCGGCTGCAGCAAATCCGCCGACCCTTTCAGCAATGGCGTGGCGGCTTTGAATAAAAATGATTATGACTCAGCCGTCGCCAATTTCAGCGACGCCATCCGCCTCAACCCGAACGCCGCCGAAGCCTACTTCAACCGCGGCAGCGCCTACAATGGCAAGCATGATCAGGACAAGGCCATCGCCGATTTCAACACGGCCCTCCGCCTCAATCCGAATTTGGTTCTGGCTTACGATAACCTGGGCCTCATTTACGACGACCGGCACGATTACGACCAGGCGGTGACCGCCTACACGGGAGTCATTGGCCTCGGTCCGAATGAAACCAAATCTTATTACAAGCGGGCCCATGTCTATATGGAAAAGGGCGATTATGACGACGCCATCACCGACTACACCCAAATCATCCAGCTCAATCCAAGTGACGCCGAGGCCTTTTGCCAGCGGGGCCATGCCTACGACACCACGCACGATTGCGACAAGGCCATCGCCGACTACACCGAAATGATCCGCCTCAATCCAAGCAGCACTGAAGCCTATTGCTGCCGGGGCAACACCTACGACGACAAACATGATTACGACCAGGCCATCGCCGATATAAAGGATGCCATCCGCGTCAGCCCGACTTACGCCAGCGCTTACAGCAACCGGGGCAATGCCTCCGACGACAAAGCCCAAGCGGCCTACAACGAAGCCCGCCACCTCGACCAAAGCCTGGCCCTGGCTTATTGCAACCGGGGCGACGCCAACTACGACAAGCGCGATTACGCGAGCGCCCTTTCCGACTACAATGACGCCCTTCATTCCGATCCAAATTTCGCCGATGCCTACAACAGCATGGGCCGCCTCTGCGTCTACACGGGCGATTACGACAAGGCCATCGCGGAGTACAACGAAGCCATTCGCCTCAGCCCAAATGACGCCAAGGGTTTCTTCAACCGGGGTGCCGCCAACGATGCCAAGCACGATTACGACAAGGCCATCGCCGACTACACCAAGGCCATCGACCTTAAATCAGATTACGCCGACGCCTGCCTCAACCGGGGCCTCGACCATGGCTTAAATGACGAATACGACCAGGCCGTCGCCGACTTCAGCAATGTCATCCAGCACGACCCAAGTGATATCCGTGCCTTCAACGACCGGGGCGACCTTTACAGCAAAAAAGGCGATTACAAGAAGGCCATCGCCGACTACAGCGAATCCATCCGCCTCAGCCCGGATGACGCCTTAGCCTACAGTCATCTCGCCCGCCTCTGGGCCGTTTGCCCCGAGGCCAGGTTTCGGAACGGCATGGGGGCCGTGGAATATGCCATGGAAGCCCGCACGCTTCGGGGAGGGAAAAATCCGGCCGACTTCGACACCCTCGCCGCCGCTTGCGCCGAGGCGGGCAACTTCACCGATGCTGTAAACTACGAGAACCATTATTTGGATTCCCTGCAGGAAAAAGACGAGGACGCCGCCTGGCGGCTCAGTCTCTACGAGCAGAGGAAGCCGTATCACGAACCGCCAAAAAAAACTGATTCATCCTTGATCACTTCAACCGTGGATCAGTGAGACCGTCGATGCGGGAGTGAAGGCAGGGTGAGACATTTGGCATTCGGTAGGGCGAGGCGTCCCCGACGAGCCGCCTCTGTGGCTGTGAATAAAGTTAAACGGCTCGTCAAGGATGCCTCGCCCTACCAGCTGAAACGTCATCTTAAATCCAAATTTCAGCAGACATTGGTATTACTTCGCCCCGCGTAGCTCCGCTTTGCTTAAATTTCGACGCTGGGTTGACGAATCCGCGCAGCTGCGACAGGTTTGCAACTCTCTCAAACCTTAAACAGAACATTACCATGGCTTACGAACTCCCGAAACTGCCCTACGCCAACAACGCCCTCGAGCCGCACATCGACGCGCGCACGATGGAAATCCACCACACCAAGCACCATCAGGCGTACATCACCAACGTCAACAACGCCCTCAAGGACCAGCCCGCCCTGGCCGCGCTCGACGTGGACACGCTTATCGCCGATCTCAGCAAAGTCCCCGAAGCCATCCGTGGCGTCGTGCGCAACAACGGTGGCGGGCACAGCAATCATGCTTTCTTCTGGAAAATCCTCGGCCCCGGCAAGGGCGGCGCGCCGAAAGGCTCGCTCGGCGACGCGATCACCGCGACTTTCGGCAGCTTCGACAAATTCAAGGAAGAGTTCGCCAAGGCCGGCGCGACCCGCTTCGGCTCCGGCTGGGCCTGGCTCGTCGTCGGCGCGGACAAGAAACTCTCCATCGGCTCCACGGCCAACCAGGACAGCCCGCTCATGGGCAAGGCCGTCGCCGGCATCGAGGGCAAACCGGTCATCGGCCTCGACGTGTGGGAACACGCTTATTACCTGAATTACCAAAACCGCCGGCCCGATTACATCGCGGCATTCTGGAACGTGGTCAACTGGGACCAGGCCGAGGCTAATTATAAAGCCTGACATTTTGCCATTGAAACAACGAAGCCGCGCCCAGGGGCGCGGCTTTTTTGTTTGGTGCTGGACGAAAAAGGTGGAGCGCGGCGTCCCCGCCGCGCTCTCATCAGGGCCCCCAGGCATTCGCCTCGCTCGCGGGAGCGAGCAAAGACGGGCTGAGCTGCTTGGCCTTGCCCGAGACGGTATCGAGAATCCAGACGGTGCTTCCGCCCGACGTGCGCGCGGTGTAGAGCAGGTGCCGGCCATCGGCGAGCCAGCACGGATTCACCGCATCGTACGGCGCGTGCGAAACCTGCTGGCTCGTGTGCGTCGAGAAATCATAGACCGCCACCTGATAAACCCGACCCACCCACATGGTGAAGGCGAGCTTGGTTGGATCGCCACGGCTCCAATCGGGCTCCGCGCAATAACTGCTGATGTCGGTGTAGATTCGCTGCGGGGTCCCGCCGGCGGCGGACATGAGATAAAGCTGTGGGCCGGGCTCGGAGGTAAAGACCAGTTGCGTGCCATCGGGCGACCAGCAGGGCGAGGCCTTGACCGCGTTGGAACGCGTGCGACGCGAAACGGCCCGGCCCTCGGCGTTGCTGACGTAGATGTCGGGGTTGCCCTCGCCGCTCAGCACCATGGCCACGCGCGAGCCATCGGGGCTGAAATGCGCGCAGTCGTTGGTGCCTTGGAAGCTCGCGAAGGTTTGGCGCCGCCAAAGCCCATTCTCGTTGACCAGCTCGAACACATCGGGCCGGCCTGATTGGAAATAGCCCGTGTAGACGATATGGTGCCCATCGGGCGACCAGCGGGGCGAAAGCGCCAGGGCCTTGTCATGGGTGATCTGCTGGGCTTCGCCAAAAAAGAGATCGGACGTGTAAATTTCGCGGTGGCCGGTGCGCTGGCTGGTAAAAACGAGCCGTGTGGCAAAGAAGCCGCGCAGGCCAATCGTGCGCGCCACGGCGATGTCAGCCGCGCGGAAAAAGGCGTTGTGGGTGCTCGTGCCGGTCGCGGACTCGCTGGCGACGACCTGCCCGTCGGCGCGGGCGACGTCCACGCGCACCTGCCCGGGCGCGAGCAACGAGAAGCGCACGTCGTAGTCGTACTCGCTGGCCACCAGGCGGTAGGCGCCATGGGCGCCGAACGCCAGCAGCGCGAGATTGTTCAGCTCGGGCGTGTCCGCCGACACGCGGATGGGCGTGGTTTTGAAATTAGCGGTGACGTCGATGGGGCCGATTTCGCGCTGGGCGAAGACGGTAGTGGCACCGAGGCAACCAAGAATAAGGATGAGACCGAGGCGTTTTTTCATGTGGAAGACAGAAAATGGAACAGCATTAGCAAAGAAAGTTCATTTCTATTTACACCATGGCGCCGCTTAACAACGATAAACCGTTTCATTTCCGAAAAATTTTCCTGTGACACCTGAGGACATCAAGGAAGCGCTCAAGCAAATCAAGTATCCCGGCTTCAGCCGCGATATCGTGTCGTTCGGGCTGGTGCGCTCGGCGGCGTTCGTCGATGGCACGGCTAAGGTTTCACTCGGGATCACGACAAGCGACCCGAAAGTACCGCTCGCGCTCAAGGCCGAGGTCGAGCGGGTGCTGCGCGCGTTGCCCGGCGTGCGCGAGACCATCATCGACTTGGCCGTGGCACCGGCCAAGACGCCCGCCGCCGGCGGCAATCTCGCCGGCACCGGCGCCGCGCCGCGCCACATCAAGTACGCCGTGGCCATCGCCTCGGGCAAGGGCGGCGTGGGCAAGAGTACTTTCGCCGTCAACCTCGCCTGCTCGCTCGCCCAGGTCCTCACCGCCCAGGGCCGGCCCGGCCGCGTGGGACTGATGGATTGCGACATCTACGGGCCGAGCGTGCCGCTGATGCTCGGCCTTACCGGCCGGCCGGAAATCGAGGGCGACGGGCCCAATGCCCAGATTTTGCCGCTGGAACGGCATGGGGTGAAGGTGATGAGCATGGGCTTCCTGGTGGACGACAACACGCCGGTCGTCTGGCGCGGCCCCATGATCATGAAAACCATCCAGCAATTCGTCCAGAACGTGAAATGGGGCGAAATCGACGTGCTGCTCGTCGACCTGCCGCCGGGCACGGGCGACGCCCAGCTTTCCCTCGTGCAGACGCTGCCGCTGACCGGCGCCGTGCTCGTGACCACGCCACAGATCGCGGCCACGAATGTCGCCCGCAAGGGTGGGCTGATGTTTCAAAAAGTGAACGTGCCCCTGCTCGGCGTGGCGGAAAACATGAGCTGGCTATCCGACGCATCCGGCCGGAAAAATTTTATTTTCGGCGAGGGCGGCGGGCAGAAAACCGCCGATGCGCTCGGCACCGTGCTGCTCGGGCAGGTGCCGCTCATTCCCGAAATCCGCGCCGGGGGCGACACCGGTTCACCGGTCGTCGTGAGTGCACCCCAGAGCGAGGCGGCGGAAATATTTCGCTCGATTGCGCTGGCATTGCTTGCGAAGCTTGGCGGCAGTCCGACAACTCATCCTATTGCAAATTGACTACCCATAGTGTGAATACCCTAGACATTGACAGCACCTTATGCCGGGCTATTATTTCCTTACCTAAAAGCATGGCACAGACAAGTGAAGCTATCGAGACGACGCGTTTTCCGGTCAGAGGTTTTATTCCGCTCGTGACGACCGGCGTTATTAGTCAGAGCTGCTTGTGCCCATAAGCATTCAAAGATAATTTGTCGTGGTCGCTATGACGCAATTCACCAAAAACGAGCCCGAGACCTCTCACGATTTCGTGAAGCGTTCTTCGCTCTACCAGGAATTTCTGGCCGAGCGCGAAGAGATCCTGCGCCACAAATGGATCGAGTCCGAGCGTCTGGGCTACGACATCGGCTTTGAGCGGGCCCTGCTCGACTGGATCCGCAAGCATCGGGAAAGCTGGCGCTCCGCGCGCCGCGCCCAACAGACCGGACAACCGGACTCTGGTAAAGCCGACCCCTCGACCACCCAAAAACAAAACTGACGCCTTGGGGCGTCAGTTTCGGAAAGACGGGACGATCTGGCCGCGAGGGCCGGATTACTTGATTTCCTTGTGCAGCGTGTGGCGGCGGAGGTTGGGGTTGTACTTCTTTTTCTCGATACGCTCCGTCACGGTTTTCTTGTTCCGCGTGGTGAGATATCGGGAAACAGGTTTCCCCTCCTTCTTGGCTTCGGTGCACTCCAGGGTTACGACTTCTTGCATGGTTGAAAAGGTTGAAGGGTCAGAACAAACCAGCCACCGGCCAAGGGCAACTGCAAAGTTTTCAAAGTATACGTCCTATAGGTCCCATAGGACCCATGCTTTATTCAGAAGTGCTCATCTTCTTTTCCGTCAATGGCAGCATCACGCCGCGGCGGAAAAGCGTCACCTGCCCCGTGCTTGAGGACACGACCAGGGCGATGCACTGGGTGGCTACCGAGATGGCCGCGGCCGCCGCGTGGCGCGAACCGAGGCCGCTGGGCAGCGCGTGGTCGGCGTCGGTCGCCTGGATGAGGCTGCCGGCGGATATCACCACCCCGTCACCACGGATGACGAAGGCCCCGTCGATGGACGAAAATTCCTTCACCGTCTCGTCCATGAAGGGATTGAGGATGTTGCGATCCTCCTCCTTGTAGCCAAAAAATGGATTCAGTACGAGCGGCTTGGTCAGCCGCTCGACCCGGGTGGAGTCGCCGACGACGAAAAGGCAGCCGACCGGGCGGCCCTCGCGGCCCTCGACCGCGAGCTCGGTGGCCACGGCGATGATGCGTTCGAGCACCTCGGGCTTCACGTCGTCGGGCAGCAGGTCGGCGTGGCCGGTGAGCAGCGTCTGGAATTCACGCTCGATCTCGACCACCACGACCGTGTCGAACTGGTTGCTGCCCGTCATGCCGCCGATGCAACAGATGCGATCGTTGAAGGAAATCACATCGCGGCTGAGCGCGACCAGCATGGCGCTGCGGAGCTGCGCAAGGCGGTGGCTGGAAAACGACCGCACCTGGATCGTCTCGGAAAAGCCGTTGTGCGCCTCCTTCGCCTCGACGAGGTTGCGCGCGACCAGGATGGTCTTGGCCTTGCCAAACCATTTGGCCGCGTCGACGCCGCCCACAAACGTGTCGCCAAAAACCATGATAGCGGCGCAATTGCAGCCGCGCGCCACCCGTGCCGCTTCGCGCAACATCACGCGGTTCACCCGGTTTTGCGCCACCTGCACGGAGCGCAACGATATGCCGCCAAAGCCGGCGAAGAGCCGCTCATAAAACGCGTCGAGGTCGATCGGTTGCAGCAGGGACTCGACGAATTCGCGCTCCTTCAACGACCGGGCGATCGACGCCAGCACCTGCAGGTAATCGCGGGCCGACTCGCCCGCGATCAGCATGATGATGAGATGGATTTTCTCGTCTTCCTTCAGGCCCTCGTAGCGGATGCCCTGGCGGCTGCGGCCGATGGCAATGATGTACCGCCGGCCCATCTTCACCCGCACATGCGGCAAGGCCACACCGTTGCCGAGATAAGTCGTCATGGTGCTCTCGCGCGCCAGCAGGCTCTTGAGCAGCACTTCCCGCTTGAGGTAGGGAAACCGGCTGACCGAAATGTCGAGCAGTTCGTCGAGCGAGCCCTTCAGGTCGTGGCGGTTGAGGTCGATGACGCGGTTGCGCGCAATGAGTTTGTCCAGGCGCATGAAAGGGGAATTTTAGGGGGTGACCGGGAGGTTATTTCTCCCACTCGAGCGCGCCCTTTTTCACCTCGTAAACGAGGCCGAGCACGAGCACGCCGATGAAAACAAGCATCGGCGTGAGAATGGTGATGTGGTGGGCGAGAAAATCACGGTAAATGAACGTCCAGGGGATGAGGATCACGACCTCGAGATCGAACAGCATGAACAGCAGCGCGGTGAGATAAAATTTCACCGAGAAACGCGTGTGCACGAGGCCCTCGGCGGGAATGCCGCATTCGTAGGCGCTATCCTTGATTTTGTTTTTCCGCCCGCGCTGGCTGGACACGAGCTTGAGCGCGAGGATCGCCAGGCCCGCTCCGGCGGCGAGGCAGATTTGGATCAAGACCGGCAGATATGCGGCGGATGTCATCCTTTCAATTTGCGGGCAAACTACACCCCGGTTCAAGAGGGAAGTTTGGAAGCTAGCTCAATATTGAAATGTGGGCGGGGTGCCCTCACAGCCCGGCCTGGGCCGGCGTGTCCACGTGGATGATTCTCGCCTCGGCGGTGTTTTCCGAACCCACGCCGAGCTGCGCGGCATCGTCGAGGGTGTGAATGTCCTCCGACACCGGCTCGAATCCGGTCAACCGCCGCGCCCGATTGATGCGCTTGAGCATGAGTGAGTCGAGCAGCACCGGGTCGGCGCTCAGCCACAGGCGCGGCTCGGAGTTGGTATAAAGCGAATCGAACCATGGCCCGCCGATAAACTGGTAGATTTGCAGGCTCGTGATCGTGAAGACCCACGTCTGCCGCAGCTCGGGGATGGCGCTCATCTCGGCCACGGCGGCGGGCGCGTTGGCCGTCGAGCGGAAAAAGCGCGCGGTGTTCGACGCGTTCCAGAGCGTGGCGTTGACGAGCGCGCCGTTCACCCCCAGCACCGGATGATCCGTGTAAACCGGCAGGTTGATCCAAAAGTCCGCGTTAAGAAACAACGGTGTCGCGAGGAAACTTTTGCGATCCTGCTCGAGGGTGGATTCGTTCGGCACGTCCTTTGTTTGCGCCCGGGCGACAATCGGGTCGAAGCGTGAGGGCAGCGGGCTGTCGTAAAACCACACCGGGTCGTAATAGCGCCCCGACTCGAGCACATAAACCGGGTTGCCCTTGAACTGCGTCTGTCCCGTCGAGAGCGTCGGCAGGTAGCCGGTCATGCGCAGCCGCATCTGGTTCAGGCCCACGAGAAAAATATTTTCATTGGCAAAACCGCGCCGCTTCAGGGCCGCGATCACCGCCTTTGTCAGAGGCCAGGGCGTCTCCAACCCCGGCCCGGAGTCGGTGTAAATTTTCAAGCCGACCCGCTTTTTCGGGCCCGGCACAAGTTTGCGGCCGGTCGTCCGCTCGTAGTTTTGGAACAAGGCCTCAACCGCCCGGCCGTAATCCTGTTCATCAAAGGTCGAAAGCGACGCTTCCCACACCGGCTCTTTCGCCGGCGCGGGCATGGCTGGCGCGGTTTCCGCGCGCACGATCACCGCAGCCAGCGCCGCACTTAGGAAAGCCAGGAAAATTTTAAATTGCCGCATAGTGAGTAAGTCGCCGAAACCATGCCAAAGTTTCATTCGCAACCACGAAACTTGACAGACCCCGCCGCCAGATGAAAGTGCAATCTTCGCCACCCGTCTGTCCGCCCGCCCAGGCGGACACCGAAGCCTCGCGCCATGCCCGCCATCAAACCATCCTGCGTCCGCGACCTCAAAAACCGCGTGAACCTTTCCGATGTCGTCTCGCGCGTGGCCACGCTCAAGAAAGTCGGCGCCCGCTGGCGCGCGCTCTGCCCCTTTCATGGCGAGAAAACACCCTCGTTCTATGTCGATGCCGACAAGGGATTCTACAAATGCTTCGGCTGCGGCAAGGCCGGCGACATCATCAGTTTCGTCCGCGAAACCGAACAGCTCACCTTCACCGAGGCCGTCGAGGCGCTCGGCCAGCGCTTCGGTGTGCCGATCGAATACGAGGCCGGCGCCGGCCCCAGCCGCGAAGAACGCTCGCTCCGGCAGGAACTCTTCGACCTGCACGAGGCCGCCGCGGAGTTTTTCCGCGAAATCTTCCTCGCCCCCGGCGCGACCGGCGACTTCATGCGCGCCTACTGGGTGGAGAAACGCCGCTTCCCGCTGGAGCTTGCCGACGAATTCAAGATCGGCGCGGCCGCGCCCGACGACACCGGCCTCGGCGCCCGCCTGCTGAAGAAAAAATTCTCCGAGGATGCGCTGCGCCAGTCCGGCCTCTTCTTTGTGCGCGACACGGCGGTGCTCACCCTCTCCTCGCTGCGGCCGCGCTTCCGCGGCCGGCTGATGATTCCGATCCGCGACCACCAGGGCCGCGTCGTCGCCTTCACCGCGCGCCAGACCGACCTCACGCCCGCCGACGATCCCGCGCGCGAGGCCAAATACATCAACTCGCCCGAGACGCCCATTTTCACGAAGGGAAATTTGCTCTTCAACCTCGACCGCGCCCGGTCCCACGCCGGCGAAGGCAAGCCCTTCGTCATGGTCGAAGGCCAGCTCGACGCCATGCGCTGCTGGCACGTCGGCCTCAAAACCGCCGTCGCGCCGCAGGGCACGGCCATCACCGACAGCCAGCTGGCGCTGCTCCGCCGTTACACGCCTCAGGTTGAATGTTTCTTCGACGGCGACAGCGCAGGGCAGAAAGCCGCGTTGCGCTTCCTGCCCATGGCTTTGCGGGCCGGCCTCGAAATAAAATTCCTGGGTCTCGCCGGGGAGGAAAAAACCGACCCCGACGTGCTTTTCCTGGAGCGCGGCCTCGCGGCTTATGCCGAACTTCAGCGCGACTCGCTCAACGCCATGGCCTTCGCCTGCCGCGCGCTGCTCCCCTCGCCCGCCACGGCCTCATCCGAGGAAAAAGCCCGCGCCACCCAGACCATCTTCGAACTGGTCGCCGCCGCCGAAAGCGAAGTCGCCCGCGCCGGGTTTCTCTCCGAAATCACCGACTATCTGCGCCTGCCGCTGTCCGCGCTGCAGAAGGATTTTGAAACTTTCCGGCGCCGCGGCGCCCGCCTGGCCGCACCCGCCGCAATCCCCGAAGCCAGCCCGCCGCCCGCCGCCGATGGGCCCAGCTCCGAGCACGACCTGCTGCTCCTCTGCCTGCACTTCGAGCACCTCGGGAAATCCCTCGCCCAGGCCTTGCCCCCGGAGTGGATCGACACCACCCGCGTCGCCGGCGTGCTGCTCCGGCGCTGCCTGGCCGAGTTCGCGCAGGACACCTGGCCCGGCCGCGACCACCTGGACGAGCTATTGGAGACGCCCGAGCAAAAAACCCTCGCCGCCTCGCTGCTTTTCGATAATCCCACCATCGACACCCCGGCCAAGGTCGCCGCCGAGGGCCTCCGCCAGCTCCGGGCCCGCGCCCTCGAGCCGGAGTTGCGCAAGATAGAACTTGCGTTAACTTCCCCCTCAACGGAGAGTGGAATTGACCCATTTTCTCTCATCAAACGCCGCTCTGAACTTCAGAGACAGCTCCGCCAA
>DATMLS010000092.1:0-11766 GCA_035569995.1 Opitutaceae bacterium
AAGCCGGCGTCAAGCTTCCCCGCCGAAACCCTCGCTGGTAAGCAGCTTACACGACGTTTGTATCCTGCATTCCTTGGCGCCATCTAGCCCGCCTCGGGCGGCGGTCAGCGAACCCGAGATTTCATTTGATTGTCGGTGCGCTTCGGTGCCTATTTGCCGGCCACATTTAATTGTTATGAACGACCCTCAAATCCTCAAGAACCTGAAACCGGCCAAGGAATTTTTCATCGGCATCGACTCGGACGGCTGCGTCTTCGACGTGATGGAACTCAAGCACAAGGAATGCTTCGCGCCGATGTTCATCAAGCAGTTCCGCCTCCAGACGGTCAACAAATACGCCCGCGAAGTCTGGGACTTCGTCAATTTGTACTCGAAAACGCGCGGCGCCAACCGGTTTCAGGCCCTGGCGCGCGCCCTGAACCTCCTCCGCGCACGCAAGGAAGTCATCGCCCGTGGGGTCGTGGTGCCCGACACCGTGGAGTTGGAAGCATGGATGGCCCGGTCGAAAAATCTGAGCAATGCCTCGCTCAAAAAGGAAGTCGAAGCTGGCAACCAGGCGCTCGCACCCGCGCTGGCCTGGTCGCAAGGACTCAACCAGATGGTCGAAGAGCTCGACGCCAGCGTCCCCCCCTTCCCTTTCGTCCGCGAAAGTTTGCAAAAGATGGTTCAGCACGCCGACGTCCTCGTCGTCTCCCAGGCGCCATGCGAAACGCTGGCGCATGAATGGAAGGAACACGGCCTCGACCAGTACGTGCGGGTCCTCGCCGGGCAGGAACTGGGCACCAAAGACGAACACATCCGGCTCGCCGCCGGGGGCAAGTATCCGACCGAGCGCATCCTGATGATCGGCGACGCACCGGGAGATTTGAAAGCCGCCCGCAGCAACCAGGCCCTGTTCTATCCGATCGTACCCGGCCATGAAGAAGCCTCATGGGAAAAACTGCTAAAGGAAGGCTTGGATCGATTCCTGGGCGGCACTTATGCCGGCGCCTACGAGGCCAAGTTGATCCAGGAATTCGACGCCTCGCTCCCGGAAAAGCCGAACTGGTAACTCCGCGCCTGCCTTTCACCAGGCAGAAAATGCCTGCAATCATCGCGCCCATTCCTTGGTCAGCGACTTAAAGGCCTTTTTAATAATTATTGCACTCAGTCATTAATTATTAAACATGCGCGGAATGCCCCGCCCCGCCGTCAAGGTGTCGCAACAACAGCTTGCCAGCGAACTGGGCATATCGCAGGCCTTGGTTTCGCTCGTGCTCAATGGCCACAAGCAGGGCATCAACGAAAAGACTTACGCCCGCATTTGGCAGCATGCGTTGAAACGCGGTTATCAGCCGAAAGGCATGAACTTGTCGCAAGCAACGCAGCAGAGCCAGGTGGGAGTCATCATGCGCGCACCCCTGCAGTTGAGCACGCCGAGCATGTACTTCGGCCATGTGCAGCAGGGACTGCATACGGCGCTTGAGCTGCAGGGATTCACGACCGTCTACCTCGGTTCGGAGGGCAACCTTGAAACAGCAAAATTGCAGCGGTTCTTCCAGTCGGGACATCTGTTCCGGGGCGTGGTGGTGCTCGGCGAGGTGTCGCCGTCATTTTTGGACGAACTGCGCGCACTGGAACGCCGCATTGTGGCCGTCTCCGCCCGCCACCCGGGCATTTGCCACTCGGTGGTGGGCAATGAGCCGCAGGCGCTCGATATGGTCGTGCGGCATTTGCACGAGCTGGGGCACCGGCGCATCGGCTGGCTGGGCGGCAATATCGGCCTCGGCCGGCATGAATCGCGTTTCAGCGCATTCCAAACCGCGCTCACCCAGGTCGGCCTTTCCCTCGACGAACGCTACGTCGTCAAGCTTCAACAAGCCGACCGCGCGGAGGGCACGGAAGCCGCACATATGATGCTGCCGCAGGCCAAGCGGGACGATTTTCCCACGGCTTTTGTCTGTTACAACTGCCTGATGGCCGCCGGCGCGGTGCGCGCCTTCGTCCGCGAAGGCTGGCGCGTGCCGCACAATATCAACCTGGCCGGCGCCGATGCGCCGCCGCAGCTGCCCTTTAACGATGTGCCCAAAATCACCGGCGCAGGCACCGATCCCGTCAAACTGGGCGAGGCCGCCGCGCGCCTGATCCTGGCGAGCATCGGCACCGCAGACGAGAGTTTCACCGACTTGATTTTGCCCGCGCAATTTTCCCTCGGCGAGACGACCGGCGCGGCGGCGGGCTAGTACGGACAAGTCCGCCCGTTGAGGACAACACGTCCTACCACAATGCATGATAGCAGAAATCTCCTTGTGCTCCTTGTGATCTTTCGTGGCTAAAAAATATCTTCGTGGCAGATGCTTTGGCCACAAAAGATCACAAAGATACTGTGTGTTTCGGCCCGCTCTGTTTTATTTCTGCAAATTATTTGGGTTAGAAAGCGGTACGCGGATCGTCATCGGGCTGCTTGTCCTTGACGCACACAACGCGGAGATTGATTCTTATTAGTTCCTAGCTCCACCCCTGATGACGCCCATCGACTACGCGGTGTTCGGTTTCTACTTTGTCTACTTGCTGGCCATCAGCTGGGTTTGCCGAAAGTTCGTGCATAATGTCGGCGACTACTTCCGCAGTGGCGGGCAGGTGGTCTGGTGGATGGCGGGCGGCTCGGCCTTCATGCTGTCGTTCAGCGCGTATACGTTCACCGGCGCGGCCAGCCGGGCTTATAGCGATGGCTGGCCGATCATGTTGATTTACCTCGCCAACATTATCGGGTTCTTGATGAACGCGCTCTATTTTGCGCCGCGCTTTCGCCAGTTGCGCGTCGTCACCGCGATGCAGGCGGTGCGCGCGCGCTTCGGCGCGCGCAACGAGCAGTTTTTCACCTGGCTGACGATGTTGATCCGCGTCGGCTATGCGAGCATTTGGCTTTACTCGCTGGCGGTATTCTTTTCCGCCGCATTCGACCAGGATGTCGTTACGACCATTTTGCTCGCCGGTGCCACCGTCATGGTGGTTTCGCTGCTCAGCGGAAACTGGGCCGTGGTGGCCAGCGATTTCATCCAGGTGCTGATTCTCATGCCCGTGTCCCTCATGATCCTGGTGTTCACGGTGGCAAAGCTGGGCGGACCGATGGAGCTGGTACACAAGCTCTCCGCCACCCGGCTGGATCCCCATAAACTTTTTTCCGACGATTTTCTGGTGCTCTGGGGTGTGGCCATGTTCTTGCGCCAGTTCGTCTCGACCAATAATCTGACGGAAGCGCCGCGCTATCTCTGCGTGAAGGACAGCCGCCATGCCCGCCGGGCGGCCTTGCTCGCCGCGGCCTTGATGTTGATGGGCACCATTGCCTGGTTCCTGCCGCCGATGGCGGCATCCATCACTCATCCGAATATGGCCAGCGTTTATCCCAAGTTGCAGTACCCGGACGAGGGAGCCTACCTCGCCATCGCCACCGCGGTACTTCCGGTTGGCATGGTGGGCCTGTTGGTCACCTGCATGTTTGCCGTCACGATGTCGGCCATGGATGCGGGACTGAACAGCAATTCGGGTTTCTTCATCAAGAGCTTTTACCAAATCATCCTGCGCCCGCGTGCCACCGACCGCGAGATGCTCTTCGCCGGGAAAATCACGACCCTCGTGCTGGGCCTGCTCATCATTGCCCTGGCCGTGTTCCTGAGCCAGCACCCCACGCTCTCGCTGTTTGAACTCTACCTCGATTTCGGCATCCTGATCACCCTGCCCCAGGCGATGCCGCTGGTGCTGGGAATTTTCATCCGGCGGACGCCAGCCTGGTCGGGCTGGAGCACATGGCTGATCGGTGTGCTCACCGGCTATGAGACCCACCAGTATTTTACGCTGCCGTGGGCCGTGCGAATGTTTAATCCGCACCACCTTTATCCCAACATCTGGGAACAACGCAACTGGCGCCAAGCCATTGCCGCCCTTATGATCATGGGGGTTTGCACGGCATGGTTCTGTTTCACCCGGTTTTTCTACCGCCGGGAATCCGCCTCGTATCACGCGGCGATCGAGGAATTTTCGCGCAACATCGAGACGCCCGTCAATTACGACAAGGAGGAGGTGAGCGCCGCCACCGATAGCAAGCAGGCCTGGCTCATTGGCTGGCTGTGCATCCCCTACGGAGCGCTGGTCTCTCTGCTCGCGTTCATCCCCAACCCACTGACCGGGCGGCTCGCCTTTATTTTTTGCGGCGGCGTGGTCGGGCTCGTCGGCGCCGCCCTCGTCCGTCATTCCCAAAAGACTCCCTCAACCATCCGGCCCTACAACCTGCCCCGCCCCGTTTCCCTGCTCGCCGCGATTACGCCCGCCGAACAGGAGGAATTTCTGCCTGGGTCGCTCTTCGCCGAAATGTGCGGGACCGCCGCGCATTTCCGCGAGCTCGACACCGAGAAAACGAGCCCGGTGGATTTTTATCGTCAGCTGGCGGCGGCCAATCCGGAAATTCTGCTCGCCTGTTGGAAGACACCCCCGCTGCCCGACGTGCTCCCGCCGCGCTTGCGCTATGTTTGCTATCTCGCCGGTTCGCCGAAAAAAATCGTCACGCGGGCGCACATCGAACACGGGTTGCTGGTCACCAATTGGGGCAACTCCATCAGCCGCGTCGTGGCCGAGTGCGCCCTGCTCCATATCCTCTCCTGCCTGCGGCGCACCTGCTACTGGATAACCACCATCCATCATGAACGTGGGTGGAAAGACGGCAATACCCAGACCACCTCCCTTTTTGGCCGCCGCGTCGGCCTGCACGGCTTCGGCTCGGTGGCGCGCGAACTCGTCCGGCTGCTCCGGCCCTTCGGCGTGACGATTTCCTCCTATGCGCCGGATATCACGGACGCGACCGAGAAAGAATTTGGCATCACCCGCATCCGCTCGTTCGATTCGCTCTTTGCCGACAACGACATCGTCGTGGAACTCGCCCCGCTGATCCCGGCCACCGTGCGTTGTGTGACCGAGCGCCACTTGCGGCTCATTCGTCCCGGCGGGGTGTTTGTCAACGTGGGCCGCGGCCAGGTGGTGGACGAAGATGCCCTCGTGCGGGTCGCACGCGAAGGCAATATTTTCATCGGGCTCGATGTTTTCTCCGTCGAGCCCTTGCCGCCCGACCATCCCCTGCGCGGCCTGACGAATGTGATCCTCACTCCCCATATCGCCGGGCCTACCATCGACCGGCGACGCGATGCCGGCGCCTTCGCCCTGAGAAATCTCCGCGCTTATGCCGAAGGCCGTCCGCTCGAGGCGATGATCACACCGGAGATTTATGATTATTCGTCGGAACCGCGTCAGATTTATCAGTAAAACCAGCGACACGCATCAATGAAAACTGCCCGCCTTGCCTTCGCCTTTATCGTGGTCGTGGCCGCCCACGCCGCCACAACGATTCCACCCCTTGATCCGTCCACGCCGGCCGGGGTTTACTCGCTGCCCGCGGCTGCACTCGCCGCCGCCCGCGACCGGATTGCCCATGGCGACCCGGAACTCGCGCCCATCCTCGCCCATCTGCGCGAGAACGCCGACCATGCCATGCAATCCAAGCCTGCCTCCGTGATGGACAAGACGCGCCTGCCGCCCAGTGGGGACAAGCACGACTACCTCAGCCAGGCGCCTTATTGGTGGCCCGATCCTTCAAAGCCAAACGGCCTGCCTTTCATCAAGCACGACGGGGCCATTTACCCTCCGAGCAAGGAAGACACGGATGCCCGTCCGTGGGAAAACGTGGCCTCGACCGTCGAGACCCTGAGCCTCGCCTACTATTTCACGCATCACGAACCCTACGCCCAACACGCCGCCCTGCTCGTGCGCACCTGGTTTCTCAACCCGGCGACCTGCATGAATCCAAACCTTCGCTTTGCCCAATACGTTCCCGGCCTGAACGAAGGACGTGGCACCGGCATCCTCGAGATGCACCACCTCACACGGATATGTGACTCCCTCGCCCTCATCGCGGATTCCCCGGCCTGGACCGAAGCGGACCGCCGCGCGTTCCACCACTGGCTCGCCACCTATTTCGACTGGCTCACAACCAGCTCCAACGGCCACGACGAAGCCGCAGCGGCCAACAACCATGGCACATGGTATGATGTGCAAGCCGCCCACCTCGCCCTGGTGCTCGGCAAAACGGATTTTGCCAAAAAAATCCTGTCGGACGGACTGGAAAAGCGCATCGCCCGCCAGATCGAGCCCGACGGCCGGCAACCCCTTGAGCTCGTCCGCACCAAATCGCTCGGCTATTCGCTCTTCAACCTTGAGGCCCTTTGCAACCTCGCCACCCTCGCCCAGCATGTGAATGTGGACTGGTGGTGCTACACGACAAAAGACGGGAGAAGTTTGCGCGCCGCCCTGCGCTACCTCGCCCCTTACGCCGACCCCAACAAAGCATGGATCGAAACCGACTTGGTCGCGGGCGATCGCACCGAGTTGTTTCCCATCCTGGCCGAGGCGCTCCGGCATGACGACAAGTGTGGCGGCCTGGCCGGAGACAATATCCAGTTTCGTGCCTTGCTGGAAAAATTTGGCGAGGCCTCTCCCGCGCAACGCACGGCCCGCTGGCGGCTGTTCCTTCCCCCGGGCGAGTGAACGGCCCGCTTAAGCGCGGTTTAAAAAATACTGTAGCCGCATGGGGTGGAGCGCGTTGACCCCAACGCGCTCGAGCGTCCCTGAGCAAGTCGAATGGGCCGCTCCACCGTATTTGGCTCATTGGCCGCCTCCGTTTCCTGTTACTTGCCACCTGTTACTTGTTACTTGTTCTTCCCCCTCACCACCAGGCCCGGGCCGCAGCAACCCGGAGCGCCTCATCCAGCGACGGCAGGGAGGGATGCCAGGCTTTTTCCCACTCCAGGCTCACGGCACCGTTGAACTCGTTCCGCAGCACGGCCGCCAGCGGCGCCATCGGAAATTCGCCATCGCCCGGCAGGACATAGGTGAAAGGATGCCGGGCGCTCGGCACGCTGATGCTGTCCTTCACGTGCACATGCACGACGCTCGCGCGAATCGCGCGCCATGTCGCGAGCGGATCCTCCCCGCCTTTTTTCCAAGTGTGGTGCGCATCCCATAAAATCGCCGCGCCGGGCACCGCCTTCAAAAAACGCTGGATCTCCCCGGTTGTCGTCATGCCCCCGTGCGTCTCGATCATCACCTCCGCCTGCCACCCGTTTATTTTCCGTTGTTCGCTCCACCGCTGCATCGTTTCCACGACCTGCGAAAATCCATCCGCGCCCAGCGCCTTCTCACTGTCAAAAACCCGCAGCCAGCGCACGCCCAGCGCCTCGGCCCAGGGCACGAACTCGAGGAATTTTTCGCGTTCGGCCGCCCCGGCATCGGTGATATGCCACGACGTGCCCAGGCTGATGATGCTCACCTGCTGCCCGCGCAGTTTTCCAGCCAATGCGGCCGGCGTTCCGTACTGCTTTTTCAAATACGCCGGCAGCTCCATGCTGCCGCCAAGCGCGCGCAGCTCGACGGCCGCGATCCCGTGTCGTTCCGCCAGTGCCAGCGATTCCTCCAGCGTAAGATCCGGGCAACCCAGCGTGGAAAATGCCTGGACATAAGACATCCCGAAACGTGGCGCCGCCGCGCGGCGCACGCAAACTACAAACGCAAGCTTCAGCACCGCCCTGCGCGCAAATCGCAAACGCCAAAGAATCGGGAATCAGAAGCTCAAGTTTAAACCCTTCAAGTCCGTGGGCGCTGTTTATCCTGCATTCGTCATTCGTCATTCGGAATTCGCTATTCGTCATTTTCTCCCGCCTTTATTTTGCTGCGGGTGGGCCGCTGTGTTGCGCCACCCACATCTCATATTCCTTGCGCGGGAGAAAACGCAGCGAGGCGGAATTAATGCAATAGCGCAAGCCGGTCGGCCCCGGACCGTCGTCGAAGACGTGGCCAAGGTGCGCACCATCGACGTTGCTGTGCACCTCCGTGCGCTCCATGCCGTAGCTCGTGTCGGTGGTCTCGCCCACAAAGGCCGGGTCGATGGGCTTGGTGAAGCTGGGCCAGCCGGTGCCGCTGTCGAACTTGTCGCGGCTGTCGAACAACGGCGTGTCGCTGCACACGGAAAAGTAAACGCCATCGGCATGGTTGTCCCAATATTCGTTGTCAAAAGGCGGCTCGGTCCCCTGCCGGCGGGTCACGCGGTATTGCGCGGACGTGAGGAGCTTTTGCCATTCGGCATCGGTGTGCTGCACTTTGGCCTGGGCCATGTCAATGACCACGTTGGACGGCAAGCCGCAGGCAGATTTCGGGCCATCGATTTTGCAGGCAGGGCCGCTCTGGGCGGCGGACGGGGAGGATGGGGAAGTTTTCATTTCAGTTTGGGCGCAGGCGGATAGGGCCAGCGCAAACAAGAGAACCGACAGACAGGGTTTCATCGTCGGGTAAGAGTAACCATGCTGGGAAATTATTCCACTCACTTAGGCAATTTGGCCACGAAGAATCACAAAGAAATCTCTCTGTGTTCTGTGTGATCTATTGTGGCTAAAACGGTTTTCCTCTCGTCGCTAGCTTCTAGCCTGATACCTGTATCCGATATAGCCCGTTCGACAGGCTCGCGGCTTTCGGCCCTGCCCAGCATTTTTCAGGCGGTCTGCAATTCCCGCACATGAGCAATGTCGCGTCGGGCGATGGATCGAAGTTGCTCCGGCAACAGCGTAACCACGCTGACGGTTTCCCCTGCCAGCGTCATAAACTCCACCTCATAGCCTGCTCCATCCGGATGGACGTGCACGACCGTTCCGATGTCACCAGCTTTTAAGCCTTCGGCCATCAGATCTCGGGTGAGCACCACGCAATCGTGTTCTTTGATCATGATTTGGAAGGGTAAGCAGTTATCAGCCTTGGAGCAAGCTGTCCTTTATCCAATTGCCAGACAGTGGAAACGCGTGGCGTACGGCCGTCCGGCGCTGGCAGCTCACCCTCAATCAGATAGCGAGGGCCAAACCCGGTTTCCGTTACTTTTGCAATGTCGTGCTTTTGGCCATGCTCTCGCAGAGCTTGGGCCAGCAGTTCCCATTTTTCCGGAAGAAAATCAAATTGGGCAAAGAAGTGCGCTTTACTCGCGCCATAATGGTGCTGTGAATTTAAGAGATAATTCAGGACTTTTTCGCGCTCGACTACCGCCAAATGGGCATTGGGCAATTTCACGCCTTTCAGTCTTTTTCGTGAGATTGATTTTGTCCAGCCAGCACACAGCCGGCTGCCAGCAATCAAAATGAATTACCACTTGCCAACGACCAACCCCACGAACTGCATCTCCCGCACATAGCCAGCCTGGGTCGCGTTTCTTAGCCGGTTCGTTGCGAATGTTGTCCCTTGAATGTGGATGGCGCTAGCAGGGTTGCCGAGTAACAGCCGATGGAGGGGCGGGGCCTTTGGTTGAAACGTTCGGATGGTAAGTCGCAAGCCCAACAGCCTCTGCGATGAGAAGCTTGGTCTGGTGCTTTTTTATTTTTAAATGTAGCTGGCACACGCCCCGCTATTGGTTGGCTCGCGGGTTCACTTCCTTTGCCGCGGGTTTCGATCCAGGCCCAGCCTCACTCTGCCTTCAGCCCGGCCTCGCCATCGCCGAACTCGGCGGTCAATCGCTGGCCGCTCCGCACCCCCGCCCGCTGCGGGATCGGCCGGCCGTGCTCATCGCGCAAAATCACAAAACCCCTCTTCAGCACCGACTTTGGGCTCGCCGCCTGCAGGCGTTTCCACAGCGACAACAACCGCTGCGACTCGAGCTGCACGCGCGCCTCGGGCGAACGTTGCGCCAGCCGGGACCGCATCTCGGCCAGCCGGGCACGCTTCATTTCGGCCGCCGACCGCAATGCCGCCGCCAAGCGGTTCGTCAAATCATCCAGCCGCAAATAACCCCGCTCCACCTGCGCCGCCGGCGCCATCTGCCGCAGCCGGCTGCGCGCGTGTTCCAGCCGCTCGCGCGCCCGCCCGGCCGCGCGCTCCGCGCTTTTGTGCATCACCTCATGCGCCTGCGCTGCGCGCTGAACGCCATCCAAAAACTGGCTCGAAATCAATTCCGCCGCCGCACTCGGCGTCTCCGCCCGCACATCCGCCGCGAAATCGCACAGGGTGACGTCGATCTCGTGCCCCACCGCCGAGATGACCGGCACCGCGCACGCCGCCACCGCGCGCACCAGCAACTCCTCGTTGAACGCCCACAAATCCTCCAGGCTCCCGCCGCCGCGCCCGATCACCAGCAATTCAAAAATTTCCAGTTGCTCCGCCTGCGCGATCATCTCCGCCATCTCCGCCGCCGCGCCCTCGCCCTGCACTTTCGTCGGCAACACCACCAGGCGTCCGCACCAGCCGCGCCGCTGCAGGATGCGGATGAAGTCGCGCACCGCCGCGCCCGTGGGCGACGTGATGAAGCCGATCGTGGCCGGCATGGACGGAATGGGCTGCTTGCGCGCCGCGTCGAACAACCCCTCGTCCGCCAGCCGCCGCTTCAACGCTTCGAATTCCTTTTGCAACCGCCCTACTCCGTCATCCACCACCATGCGCACGATGAGCTGATACTGTCCGCGCACTTCATAAATACTGATTTCCCCGAACACCACGACCTGCACGCCATCGCGCAGCGCCACTCCCTGCCGCGCCGCGTCGCCGCGGAACAAGACGCAGGCCAGTTGGGCGCCGGCATCCTTGAGCGAAAAATAAACATGGCCGCTCGCCTGGGCGCGCAAGTTCGATACCTCGCCCCGCACCCAGCCCGGCCGCACGCTGCTTTCGAGCAAAGCCTTCACCCGCCGCGTGAACTCGCTCACACTTTCCACGCGGGCCGCCTGCCCTGAGCCCGCCTGTGGTGAGCCTGTCGAACCCACCGGTTCGCCGCGGTCGAAAAGCTCAGCCTCATCGTTTTGCATAGTGTCGCCGCAAAAGGTGGATAATTAACAGCGCGGCGACAAACAAACTTCCACCCAGCAACGCCTCCCTGCCCTCACCGCTCTCCAGCTTCGCGCCGAAAATCACCAGCCCAGCCGTGTTCAGCATGATGATCGTCCACGATATGGCCAGGTAGCGCGGGAAAGGAATCTCCGCCAGCCCCAGCAAAAAATTCTGCAAAAAAAACGGCGGGCCGGGAGTGATGCGCAAGAGCAGCGTCACTTCGAACTGATCTTCCGGCACCACCTGCGGCACCTTGTGCCCGGAGCGCGCCACGAATTTCTGCAGCCACGGCCGCAGCCAGCGCCGCGCGAGCCAGTAGCCGATGGAAAGGCTCAGCAAATGGCTCACCGCGCAGGCCGCCAGCACGCCACCGAGCCCGAACCGCGGCCCAAACACCGGCCCCGCCATCAAAATAAACGCCAGGACCGGCGCGCCCAGCGCCGGCAAAACGCCCATCGCCGCGAAAAACACCAGCGGCCCCGCCGCGCGCACGTGGCCCATCGCCCCGTTGAAGAGCCCCCGCAAATCCATTCCCCGCAAAATAAAATACCCGGCCACCGCCGCGATCACCGCCAGCGCACCAAGCATGACCAGCAGGGATGTTTTGAAACGACGTTGGGTGGGCTCCATTAATCGCAAGATGCCTGCCCGCGCGCGCCACCGTCAAGGCTTGTCCGGCGCTGGGTTTCACATAATGCTAATTATATAGGTGGAGCGGCTTGACCTCAAGACGCTCGAGCGCGTTGGGGTCTGTTTGGGCCGGAGACAAGGGTAACGGGTGTACGGGGACATGGGTAACACTTGAGGATTGGTTAAGAGGACGCAGAGTTATGGGTAGAAGAGGGTTGAACGTAGATACTACGAGCCGTGTGTTTTGGTTGAGTTGAACCA